>NZ_BAAGIC010000008.1:33311-184078 GCF_054658315.1 Sessilibacter sp. MAH1 | reverse complement strand
AAGAAATTGGAAATCGCATTTTCAATTTCTGTCCTCTGATTAAATCATGGATGAGTTAATCAGAGGTTCCTATAGGATATTCCGATTAATTCCTCCATGATTTAATCAAAGTTTCCCATACGTAAAGTACTCAAGTTTGAGCGCTTCATTATTTGATGCTGCTTGATGTTTTTAATTCGTAGCAGCTGAATGTATCAACTGCTACCAGTTGTTAATCGATAGGTCGTAATTACATTTTTATTTGCGCAGCCGCTAACGCTTGTAGTTGTGATCGCGTCGTATCTGATAACGGGTTTTCTAAAACTTGAATTTTTTTAAGCTTAGCGTTTTTAGAAAGATCCATATCAACAATGTTATTACTGTTTAGGCGTAAATCTTCCAATTCGCTTAAATTATCGGTGTTAAGCACAGAGATTTCGTTAACATCTGCCCATAATTCTTCGATCAAAGCATTATTAGAAATATCTAAAGACTCTAAATCATTCATAAATACTTCTAAATGCTTCAGTTCTTTACAACCGCTGATGTCCAATTCTTCGATGGCGTTATTACCTAAAAATATTTCTTCGAGTTTGGTGTTTTTAGATAAGTCTACTTTAGTGAGATTGTTGCGAGTTAAATCGATAAGTTTTAGTTCGGTAAGATATTCTATACCTTCAACACTTTCTATTTTGTGTTTTCGGCAATTTAACTCAATAATATCTTCGGCATTTTCTTTTTGGGTCGCTAAAACGCAAGCTTTAAACGCATCATCTTTAAAAGGGATTTCAGTTAATTTCACAGCGATCTCCTTAAGTGCAATATTTTGGATGTTTATTGAAGAAACAATCTTACGCGGCCATTTTGGGCAAGCACTGAGTTATTCAAAGCTTCCTAGAAAAACTTCTTATAAAAATCTGAGAATCATACCTTTACAATTTAATCAGAGTTTTCTAGATATTGTTGTGTTTGTTACAAAATTAGATTTTGTCGATTTGCGACAACAGCATTTAGGTTTAAATTTTAAAAAGCTTGCTCAAAAAAACGAATAAAATCAAGCCGTTAACTTAGCGGTAGAACCTAATGTCTGTTGTTCTTTATTGATTGTCGGCAACCCTTGTGCCATTAGCGCTATTACTAAAAATCACAGCTGTTTGTGAGATATGGGCATACAATTTGATGAGACTAGGTTGTTTGTATTGAGTTTTTTATCGTTCAATAAATACCTAGGTGCGTTGATATTATGGAAGCCGTGGAACCCATTATTGAAGTAACTTGTGTTAATGATTTATACGAAGATACAGAGGTCGGCGCTGATACTTTAATTGTGGCCTTTGCAAGTATGGATGGCGATTGCGTTGATCAGCACTTTGGTTCAGCCAGAGGTTTTTTTGTGTATGAGATTAGTGGCCACAGTGCTAAATCGGTTACGCATAAATTATTTCCAAAAGAATTAAAAGACGGTAATGAAGATAAATTAAAACCCAAGTTAGCGTGGTTGTTGGGTTGTGATTTGGTGTATTGCGGATCTATTGGTGGTTCTGCTACCAAGCAACTTATTACGATTGGTGTTCATCCTGTTGTCGTAAAAGAAGGGCCGGATGTAGAAGAAGTTATTGAACAACTGCAAGCAGAGCTGAATACGGAATTATCGCCAATGTTGCAGCGAATTTTTCAGAAAAAAGCACCAAAAACGGATAAACGTTTTGACGAAATGGATGACGAAGACTGGGATGAATAATTCATCGATTATTGTAGGATTTTAATTTCAATAAGAACCTCTGATTAAATCATGAAAAAGTTTATTAGAGGTTCCTATATGTTTATACGGTTATTTATGCTATGCGCTCAGATTGATCAAACCAACACGCCGAGTGTTAAGCGAATAGATTAAGCAGATAATTAGTTGGGTTTTTTATCCCTAACTGTTGTTTTGCTAATGATTGTTGTGCCAATAGTGGTTTCACTGAACGCCAAATAGTCTTCAAGAAGGCTTCTATCACCGGCTCTACGATCCACAGTTTTTCGGCGTTTACGATGGAATAAATCCATTGGCATATCTTGGCAGCGATCGTGCTCTAAACGTCGATCAGTACCTTTGCGTCGATTAACAAATACAGGGGCGTTTTTGTTGTGTTTAGAATCCGTAGTCATTCTCGTACTTCGTTAGTTAAAACAATAGTGAGGGTTAACGGAAAATCAGTATAGTTCATATTTTTCCTTGCGTTGTGACAACACTGAAAATTCAATCAGGTACAATGAGAGATTGATTTTATGAACAAAATTACGCGTTATAGATACTAGAAAAGTCTATTCAACACAGAGATTTTTCTATCAATATAAAATCGTATAAAAAATAGAAGGTTATGATTGTTTGTTTATGGGAGACCTTAATTAAATTGTAGACTTTTGGTCAGTCGATCCATGTTTAACCTAAGTTTCTAATTTAATATAAGCCTCTGATTAATATAAAACCAGGGCCAATTATAACTTGATGTGTTTATAAGATAGAAATTGGTAATGGGATTTCCAATTTTTCACAATTTCAATCATCTTGGGTTATCGAAATTAGTACACAATATTCTTGCGTTTGAGACTCTTGATGGATCAGAGTTTTTAATGCATTGATTAAATCTAATTTAGTATTGAGTTATTATGAGCAAAATTTTTTTGTCGTAAGAAACTTTGGGTTAATTAGAGTTTCCTTTAGACTTTTATTAAGCTGATTGAGGCACGTGACTGCCCATGAAAGTTTGGTTTTTTATTAATCAATTACGAACGTACAGCAGACAGATAGAGGCGTATTGTGGGCAACACTATTGAGATGAGTATTTCAAAGAAAGTAGATCAGGCGTTCAGTCCTAGCTTTTTCTCTGTTGAGAACGAAAGCTATATGCACAATGTTCCCCTAGGCTCGGAGTCGCACTTTAAAGTGGTGGTTGTGAGTGATTTGTTCACTGGAAAACGGTCTGTGCAACGCCATCAACATGTTTACAAAGTGTTAGCTGACGAGTTAAAAGAGGGTGTTCACGCCTTGGCGATTCATGCTTACACGCCAGAAGAGTGGCAGAATCAAAAAGTTGCTCCTGCGTCACCTAAATGTATGGGCTAAATATATGCGCGCGACAGGTTTGAAAATCTGTCGCAAAATTCCTTTTTTACAGTTTTTCATTCTGAATTGTCCTCCTGCTTTTGTCGTAAAATATCACTTCTATACGCATTTTATGCGTTTATCCATGTCAAAGCTGACTAAAAATTGACTTGTTAATCAAGCAGTTAAAGTGTTTTCTTGTGTTAAAGATTGCCATTTCTCTGTCTTTTTTGAATGAGCGTTATTTCGTGCTGTTATTAAAGTTATCCTTTTAAATAAGGGAATGAAATGAATTTGTCATCCAAAAAATCTATCTGGGCGGAATAGTAGTATCCTGCGATTTAGTTATAAAAAAGTTAACATACGTGTGTAAATTTATGTAAAGTGGCTGCTCCGATAAAATTTTGGCGTTTAAAATTACATTTTCTGCATTACTTTATTGGGGTTAGAGTGTGAGTATCGACTTTGAGGACTGGGAGATTGATCTCAAGAATCTCTCTGCAACGCATCCTTGTGGTTTTACTATCTCGGTTGAAGGTTCCCCCAGAAACCCCTCGGTAGTGCATCCCGGACCGTTTCCAAAACATCTTTCTGCGCTAGATCAGGTTCGCTTGCTGCGTCATGGTGTTGAGGCTATTGCTAAAGCCAGCCGCGACAGCGGTGATGTGGGTAATTCTCGTTACGGGAATCGGCGTGAGCATCAGGCAAAGGTAGTTAAAAAGCCCAGTGGCAACTCCAGTAACTCTAATACTGGCAACCGAGATAATGGTAACCGAGCGAAAAAACCGTTGTTGTCGTTAAAAAAGAAAAACGAAGATTCGCAATCTGATCAGTAGTACACCGTCGATTTTTGAGCGTGCGTTGTGGATTCGACGTTGCCTGAATTCTGCCGCATCAAAAACGTGTTTTGTTGAACACTTTCAGGAACCTCTGATTAACTCATCCTTGATTTAATCAGAGGAAAGAAATTGAAAATGTGATTTCCAATTTCTTCACAATTTCAATCACTTACAGTTCTTGAAATTGGCGACACCATCCTTGTGTCGCGAGAAACTCTAGGTTAATCAGAGTTTCCTTCAGTAAAAGTCGAGCCCAGTGAATAAATTTACTGAAGCTCGATGTTCTGTAGTTACTCAGCTAATGCTTTTCCAACCAATTCGCTCAAATGTGCTTTTAGGGGAATGGTGAGAGCCGCCTGATGGCCTTTTTCCGACATTTTATTCCAAGTTTTGCGAATAATATCGATGAGCTTTTCTTCGGAGTGTTTTTCGGCAAAAGGCTCTAAATAGTGTTCAATAAATACTAAGCAAATAACGTCTTCAAGTGCTTGAACTTGCTCGTCTCTTTTTAAATTTCGTTTGGTTAATAATATTTCAACCTTGTCGGTATCTGCACTGCTATAACCGTATTTTTGCATGAGTTTAGCGGCGGTTTCTGCGTGGAATTTACCAAGTTCTAATCGCCATTTTTTATAGCCCGATTTATCCATGGGATAATCGGAACGAGGAATAACCCAGCGCTGTACATGTTGAGCCCTTGCGGCGATTTGCAGTACTTCGTCGGCGTCGGGTTGGAATTGTTGTAGACGCTCACTCATTCTTACGCCGTACAACCATTCCTTAGCAACCCATTCACCATTAAAATTTTCTTGGTTTGGGTCTTGTTTATTGAGAGTATCGATTTCATTCAATACAGATTGTAATGCTGAGTTTGCAGAAGTCATTGAAATCATCTCTTTTAAATATTGAAGCAAGTATTCGTTAGACTGCTTGGTTTTAAACTGCTTGGTTTTGAACTGCTTGGTTTTGAACTGCTTGGTTTTGAACTGCTTGGTTTTGAACTGCTTGGTTTTGAACTGCTTGGTTTTAAACTGCGGTGTTAGACTAAGATTGTGTTGTTAATAAATGTTTAAAAAATTTACCCACTATTTCTGTGGCCGGGCCTTGTATGCATTCGTCGAAACGACTCGCGCCTTTAGACGCTTCTAAATTAAGTTCCACCGTGTGGGCACCGTATTCTTGAGCGATTTGCTGAAATCCGGCCGCCGGATAGACATTGCCAGAAGTACCAATAGACACAAATAGATCACACCGCTCCAGTGCTTGGTAGATCTTGTCCATATACAGTGGAATTTCGCCAAACCAAACAATGTGCGGTCTCAGTTTACCGGGTAGTCCACAACAGTCACAAAGCTCTTCGTAATATACCGGTGTTGTTCGGTCGTAAATGGTATCGGTTTTCGCGCAGCGAACTTTCAACAATTCGCCGTGCATGTGTAATAGGTTTTTACTGCCAGCGCGTTCATGAAGATCGTCAACGTTTTGGGTAATCAGCAAAAACTCTCCCGAATAGTCTTTTTCGAATTCCGCCAAATCGATGTGTGCTTGGTTGGGTTGCGCTTCTTCAACCAGTTGGCTGCGTCTTGCATTGTAGAAACGTTGTACCAGTCCTGGATTTGCTGCAAAGGCTTCTGGCGTGGCTACGTCTTCAACCCGATGGTTTTCCCATAATCCATTGTTGTCGCGGAAGGTTTTTAATCCAGATTCGGCGGATATACCGGCTCCGGTGAGAACAACGATTCTTTTTGGGGGTGAGGCGATTGCCATTTATTAACTCCTGTAGATATTCTCGGCCAATCAGAGACTTCTTAATATTCTAATATAAAATCATTCTAAATTAACATCGATGGTTTTTTCCTAATAATAGCAATCTTACTAGCGTTGTTGTTGCCACCCATAAGCGTAATTTGGTGCTTTATCACCACTAAAAAAATTCTTTTATTTTTGACCAATCTAGCCGATACATGAATTAAGCAGCTCACCTGTAAAAAGTGATGCGCCAAGCAGTTAGTTATAGGCAACTACAAGAGTCTTAACAGTCAATACAGGATTTAGTGTCGTGGAAATAAGTATCGCTAACGAAAATCGACGCCTCAGAGAGATCGTACAACAATTATTAGATCGTATTGATGAGCAGCAAAAAACGCACGCTCATTTTCAGAAATTTCAAACGCGATTACTGCACTCGCAAAGTTTCAGTGAAACCGTTAACCTATTGCTTGATGACGCTTGCCGACATTTTCGGTTGGCTTCAAGTAGTTTGATTTTACACGATGCCGATGGCCACATTGAGGAAATGATCAGTGCGTGCCAAATTGATTTGCGCAGTAATCGTTTGCAACTGCGCAAAAATGCCGACTTTTATAAGAAAATTTATCCTGAAAAACCTCAGGTTATGTTACAAGAAATTGATGTTCTCACCGCGACACGGTTATTTCCCGGAACACCTAAAGTAGGCAGTGCCGCATTTTTACCGCTGTTAAATGCTCATGGTATTTTTGGCAGTCTGCATTTTGCCTCCAGTGATGAAAAACGATTTGTTTCTGCAAAAGATACCAATTTATTAGACCATCTCGCCGATGTCGCCAGTTTAAGTTTGCGTTTTTCATTTTCCCATGAGCAGCAGTGGTTAGCATCATTGCAAGACCCGGTTTTGCAAATTGGCAACGCTCAGTATTTTGAAAAAGCACTGCACAATGAGCTCGATCGCGCCCGCAGAGAACACAGCCACCTAGCCTGTATGATGTTGGTTGTAGAGGCAGAGGTATCGGACATTGATCTAACCTTGCAGAAACTGGTGCAGGAATTAAAGGCAAATATTCGCAAGATTGATATTTGTGCAAGAATCGATGAGGTGTGCTTAGCGGTGTTGATGCCCGGAACCGATTTGCGTCAGGCTCAAGGCATGCTTTCTCGCATAGAGCAGTCTATCTTGGCTCTCCAGTTAGAACATAACGTAGCCATGGGTGTGCATTCTTGGAAGGCCCGAAAAACAAAAAGCTCTCTCAGTGAAGATGCGTTAAAAGAAGCCGGTGTAGAATTAATTACCACGGCGAAAAATCGCGCCTATGGTTAATGTGAAATAATATCGGTTAACCGATAAAAATATTGGTTAGCGTTTAAGAATATTGAAGTTATTTTTACGAAATTCTGATTAATTGATGAGAACCTTTGATTAATTTATGGAAACCTCTGATTAACTCATTCCTGATTTAATCAGAGGGCAGACATTGAGCATGCGATTGCCAATGCCTTCACAATTTCAATCAAGTATGGTTCTTGAATTTGGCAGCACATTCTTGTGCTGCTGAAAACTCTGGGTTATCTATGGTTTTTTGGTGCTGCTGGATTTAATGGTTTGTGTTTTGAAATCCTGTTTTACGTAGTTACTAAAAGAGGTGTATTGCCACTGACGTAAAGCCACAACCAGAGTATTGCCAAACTTTTCTCCCAAGGGTAGTGTCGAATCGCGCTTGTTTAATTCGCTGATTTCGTTCACAAGTGCCTGCATCTTTTTTTGTATTTCTTTATTGGTCGAAAACGAACACAAACCATTTAATACAATAAGCTTCTCGGTATCTTGATCAAACTTAGAATTGAAAAAATCCTGTTGCACTTTCTGTAAGAAAAATTGCTGAATGGGGCCGTTGGCTAGCCAGCGAAAATTAGGTGCAATGCGAAGTTTGATGCGATTGCCGGGCAATAAATCGATAATTTTTAGTCGATCTAAGGTGGCCAGTTGTTGAATTAATTTATGGTGATCAAAATTATAATAATCTTCAAGCTCTTCAAAGCTAAATCCGTAAATAACACTCACGGTAATGATCAGTAGGGTCACGTCTCCGGCTATTTGTGCCTCTTGGGATTCGGTTAGTTGTTCTAATTGATACCGATCTCTAGTCATTAAATTCAGTAAATCGGAAAAGTCTAAATTCATTAACCGTAAAATCGCGTCGAGGCGCTCTAGCGTGAAATTCTCCTCCGCAAAGAGACGTTTTACGGTGGCCTCACTCAGTTCAAGTGCTTGGGCGACGTCTTTGTAGGTGAGCCCAGATGCTCGCAATTGCTTTTTTAAAGCTGTAACTAACGCTTTGATTTGAGCCATAATACCGACCAACTTGATGGAGTGATAATGCATCAAAGTATTGCATAGCGATACTTTTGGTTGCAAATGACTCAACAATTTTTATAAAAGTGGTCAAGTGTGATACATCGATTTACAGTGAGGACTTCCGAGTAACCTATGATAAGGACGACCACCATGACGAAGCTGCGTCATTTTCAGGGAGCGATTCCCTTTTTCATCGCAGTATTTTTGAACGCGTTTGTTGATCTTGGGCATAAAATAACAATTCAAAATACCGTTTATAAGCTCTACGACGGCCCAGAACAGGTTATTTTAACGGCCATTGTCAATGCGCTCATTTTACTTCCGTTTATTGTCTTGATGAGTCCTGCTGGATTTTTATCCGATAAATTCAGTAAAACTCACATCATGAGATTATCGGCATGGGCGGCGGTTGGTTTCACCGTTTTAATCACTGTGTTCTATTATCTCGGCTGGTTTTGGTTGGCCTTTGCCATGACCTTTTTACTCGCTGCACAATCGGCGATTTATTCGCCCGCAAAAATGGGTTATATCAAAGAGTTGTTTGGTAAGGCCCGGCTCGGCGAAGCCAATGGTGTGGTCGCGTCTTTATCGATTATTGCAATTCTCGCCGGTATTTTTGCCTACTCGATTTTATTTGAGAATTTTTATCAAGCCAGCAAGCCGTTAGAAACCGAGTCAGAAGTGATTCGTGCGATTGCTCCGATTGGTTTTATACTAATCATTAATTCAATCATTGAATTGATTTTAACCTATCGTTTACCAACGCCTGTGGTGACGCCAACCGAAGAAACCTTTTCTACCAAGCAATTTCTTACCGGGCGATTGTTTAAAAAAGATTTGCAACCGGTTTTAACCCATCGTGCTATTGGTCTTTCTATTGTTGGCTTGTCGGTATTTTGGGCCATTGGCCAAGTTATGCTGGCGGCTTTTCCGGCGTTTTTTAAACAGCTTACCGAAAACGACAATACCATTCTGGTACAAGGTATTTTGGCCTGTTCGGGCTTAGGTATTGCGGTGGGTTCTACCGTTGCCGGTAAATTATCTAAAAACCACATAGAAATTGGTTTGGTGCCTGTAGGTGCTGCGGGTATTGCGCTGGGTTTGGTTTTATTAACCTTTCTCGATACGTCACTGGAATTCGCCTTAGATTTCTTTTTAATTGGTTTTAGCGGTGGATTATTTATTGTACCGCTTAACGCACTTATTCAATTTAATGCCCAAGCCAATCAATTGGGTAAAATTCTGGCGGCCAACAACTGGGTGCAAAACATTTTTATGTTTTCGTTTTTGGTGTTGTCGGTAACCTTTGCGTATTTTGGTTGGAACAGTGCAACGCTTTTACAATTGATCGCCGTGATTGCGCTGATTGGCTGTGTGTATGTTGTGTACGAATGGCCGCAGAGTTTAACTCGGTTTTTATTGTCGTTCGTGTTGTCTCGCCGTTATAAAGTTAAAGTACAAGGATTGAATAACTTTCCGGCCAAGGGTGGCGTACTATTACTGGGCAATCACATCAGTTGGATTGATTGGGCAATTGTGCAAATCGCCTGTCCGCGCCGTATTCGTTTTGTTATGGACCGTGGAATCTACGAAAAATGGTTCCTGAAATGGTTCTTCGATATGTTCGGTTGTATTCCTATTGATCAAGGTCCACGCAGTCGTCGCGCTCTAGAAACGGTAACCGAACTGCTTAATCAAGGCGAGGCGGTGTGTTTATTCCCCGAAGGTAGTATCAGCCGCACCGGCCATATGGCTGAGTTTCGTAAGGGTTTTGAACATGCCTGCGAAAAGGTTAACGATAAGGTTGTGATCTTACCGTTTTACATGCGCGGTCTTTGGGGGAGCCAGTTTTCGCGATCGTCTTCGCGCTTAAAGTCGGCCACCAGCTCTATATTAACGCGCGATATTATTTTTGCTTTTGGTGAGCCTATGTCGAAAGACAGCACCGCCGATGTTGTAAAGCGTCAGGTGTTTGATTTGAGTATCCACTCGTGGCAAGCCTACGTGGAAGAACTGCCAACGATTAATCGCCTATGGATAGAGAGTGCTAAAAAAACCGGTCGTAAAGACGCGATTATTGATAACACCATGGATGTGATTATTTCGGGAAATCGCGCCCTAACGTCTTCGGTAATTTTATCGCGCCGAATTAAAAAGCTGTCTCCCGCACAAAATGTGGGTGTGTTATTGCCCACCAGTGCTGCGGGCGCTTTGGTAAACATGGCCATTTTGGTGGCCGGTAAAACCATCGTAAATTTAAACTACACAGCAAGCGCAGAATCTATTTCTGCCGCCATTGAACAGGCCGAAATCAGCACTGTATTTACCTCGAAAAAGTTCTTAGCAAAACTCAAAACGCGCGGCGTAGAACTGGATTTATCGGGCGTTGATGTGGTTGAAATGGAGGCTGTGGGCGAGGGTATTTCTAATTTTGAAAAAATCAGTACGCTGATTGCCGTTAAATTAATTCCTAGCGCAATATTGCGCTCGGTAATTTCAGGATTTAAGCAAAAATCTACCGATGTTGCGGCGATATTATTTTCCAGTGGCAGCGAGGGCGCACCTAAGGGCGTAAAACTGACCCACAAAAATATCTTGGCAAACGTGAAGCAAATTGCCGATGTATTAAATATGGAAGACGACGATGCCATCATGGCCAATTTGCCGCTATTCCACGCTTTTGGTTTGACGGTAACGCAGTTTTTACCACTGTTAGAAGGCTGTCCAATGATTTGCCATGCCGACCCAACCGATGCCTTGGGTTGTGCAAAAGCCGTCGCAAAATACAATGCAACCATCATGTGTGGTACCTCGACCTTCTTGCGGCTTTATTGTCGTAACAGCAAGGTTGTACCGCTCATGTTAGACAGCTTACGAATTGTGGTTGCTGGTGCCGAAAAACTCAGTACCGATGTTCGTGAAGCGTTTGGGCAAAAGTTTAATAAAATTATTTACGAGGGTTATGGTGCGACCGAAACCACACCGGTAACGTCTGTGAATGTGCCCGATCAATTAGACATCAGTAATTTTAGTTTGCAGCGGGGCTCAAAAGTGGGCTCTGTGGGTATGCCGTTACCGGGTACCAGCTGCATGATTGTTGATCCCGATACGTTTGAAGAATTACCAACCGGCGAAGCAGGCATGATTTTGATTGGTGGTGCTCAGGTGATGAAAGGCTATTTAAAACAGCCCGAAAAAACCGAGAGTGTTATTAAAGAACTTAAAAACGCGCGCTGGTACGTCAGTGGTGATAAAGGTTATTTAGACGCCGACGGATTCTTATACGTGGTCGATCGCTATTCTCGCTTTGCCAAATTGGGTGGTGAGATGGTGAGTCTTGGCGCGGTTGAGTCTGCTATTGCTAAAATTATTGCCGACCCAGAAAAAGAAGCCGTGATTACCAGTTTGCCCGACGATAAAAAAGGTGAAAAATTGGTGGTTTTGTACGATCAAGAACTGGATGTTGATGCCATTAAGCAAGGATTAATGACCAGTAATTTAAACAGTCTTTCAATTCCTCAGACCTGGTTGAAAGTTGAAACCTTACCAAAACTTGGATCGGGTAAAACCGATTTTGTGAAAGCGAAGCGATTAGCAGAAGAAATGCTGGCAGATTAACTGCCGTGGTATTTACCGCTGTTGTAAATAATTCGGATAGTTAATGATTAAAAAGCCCCGCAGAGTTAATTACTTTGCGGGGCTTTTTTTATGAGAAGCTCTCAGTAAACATGAGCGTGTTTATTAAAGGTTTCTGTTGTTTTTAATTGGTAGACAAAAAAATCTATTCGATTATTGAATGGCTTGCATTAAGGCATCAATCGGTAGTTCATTATCATTTAATTTAAAAACACCGTCTTCAAATGAAACGGTTGCCTTGTAACCATCGGCCTGTTCGGTGAAATAACCTAACGCCAAACTGCTTTGCAACGTTTGTTGCACGGTTTGATCAAGAATAACATCCAGTTCGGCATCACTGATTGTTGTGTCAGTGCCATTTAACGCTAATTGTGCCGCAATCGCGGTTTCCATTTGTTTGCGAAGTAGTTTTTGGGCAACCGATTTATCAGCGTTCATTTCTGCATTTAATACAATCGAAGAAATTAACAAAGGTGGTGCTTGTAAGAGAGCGGCAGCGCTAAAGTTATCTGATTTTTTGAGGTAGGTTTTAAGATTAAGGCTCACCGGCGCGCCATCGTATTTCACAGAAGCTTCGCTTATGCTAAACCCTGCTTTATGAGTAAACGCGGCTTCAATAATATCTTCATTGAGAATCTTATCTGGGTCAACGGGAGCGTCTGTTGTGAAGGCGTCGATATAGGCGCTGTAGAGAGCTACAGGAATGTTATCGTAGCTGAAGTTGAGGGTTATGTCGGAGAGCTCTTCGCCACCTTGATAACGGAGTTTTTTTACCGTGTTGGCGCTGTTAATTTGCAATAGAGTGTTAGATTCAGTGAAAAATACTTCGGAGTCAGACCTAAAGCCTTCCAGTTTTAGCGATATTTCCTCAGATTCAACCGAAATATCCTTAACTTCGATGATAGATTGATACGGCAATAATCCTTTAGCGATAACTTTCGAATAATCTGCCAGCATTAACACAGTGATCGTATCGGTTGTTACTGTGATGTTTTCATTCGATTCTGCCACGGCATCTAGCGCTATTGGTGCAATAACGATAGTTAAATCGAGCTTTTGATTGGATGCTAATGTTCCACTTGCGGTGGCACCCTTAATATTTAGGCTAATCTCTTCAGATTCTATAGAAAAGGCGGCTACTGTTTCTTCGAAGATAAGATCGCCACCTAAATTCATGTAACCGTGACCTTCGAACAGGTCTTGCTCATCTTCACGTTGAATGACTTCATTTAGCTCAGCAGGAAGAATGTTTTCGTCAATATTCGCTTCATATTGAACCCAGCCAATACTCGCAATTTTGCTAAACAGTAATGGGCCGTGTTTTAACGTGACATTTATTGGAATATCCAACGATTCATCAAATAATTCACGTTCATTGTAGTGAAGGTTTAATTTAGCTTCAGATTTAAACCAGCCACGCTCGTAAGATTCCCACGTTAGTTCATATTCAGGAGTGGAGTTAGATTCGGCAATTTGTCTTAGGGTTTTTTCAGCTTTATAACCGCCGTAATAGGGTAGTGCTAAAGCAATCCCGCCAATAATTACAATTCCCGAAAGTATTTTTTTCATAGTATTACCATATGGTTTTGTCTAAATTGTGTTCGCCTAAGACTGCTTATAAGGATGATCTTAAGACTAGTTTCCTTTAATAATTTCATGTTAACAAAAGTGTTAGCACTTTATGCGTCGCAATACAGCCTTAATTCTTTGATAATTTATCTAATTCTTGAGGTCAGTTAAGTGGTGATAACGCATTAAAACTCTCATTCAAATACAGTTTTAATGCTTTTGTTGTCTTAAAGAACCAAATGGGTGAAAAATTCGGAATGTACAGAGCCAATTTTTGTTGGCTGAATAAATTGAGAATGGATCAACAAAAGAGTCTTGTAGACACTTTTCTACCGTCGTAATCTTTTTAGATTGCTAATTGGAACCTCTGAATAACTCAACCATGATTTATTCAAAGAACAGCAATTGACGATGCGATTACCAATTTCTTCACAATTTCCGTCACTTACCGTTTTTGACATTGGCAACACATCCTTATGTCGCTGCAAACTCTGGATTCATTAGAGTTTCCAATAGTTAATTGCAGTGAATGTGTGGCATTGGGGTGTGATTGTTTGAACTAAACAGATGGTTAAATTCGTAACGGGCTTTTAACCAGACGTTTTAAGATGGTCTCATCATTATTCTGGCGAGGGTCTTCCCAAAAACTATAGGAACCTTTGATTAACTCACCCATGATTTAATCAGAGGGCAGAAATTGACAATGCGATTTCCAATGTCTTCACAATTTCAATCACTTGCCGTTCTTGAACTTGACGACACATTGTTGTGTCGAGAGAAACTCTAGGTTAATCAGAGTTTCCTATAAATTAACTTGTTATTTATTGCTCTATCAGTAATTGTTAATAAAATGATTTAAATTGAGATAGAATTTTTTTGCCTGCAAACTGGTCATTATTATATAACGCTATATTGTATCGTTTGTAATAACCGTAACCCGCAGTTAGCTTCTTCCTTAGTCTACAATTTTTTAAACTTAAGTACTAAGTCCAATGATTAATACTTAGGGATCAATCTAAAGTGTTGTTTTTGGCCTGCCCCAAAGTGTTAAAGAAACAACTCCTTTGACGAATTTCTTGCAAGCACCCACCGGTTAATACTCGTCACCAGTAGTAATTTGTCAGCGAAAATCGAATTTGACTGTGTTTCGCGCAATGATTGCTCAACAATTGATCCATGGATGTATACGGTTTCGGGATTCAAGACAGATTTCAAATACTACAAAAATAATAAAAACCACAGGAAACCTTGAAAAATGAAGATAAATAATAACAACTTTAAACCAATCTTATTGGCAGGCTGTGTTGCATTGGCAAGTGGTAGTGCTTTTGCGGACGTTAAAGTTTACGAAGACGAGAAAGTTGGTACTTTCAGTGTTGATGCTTCATTTAACACGTTCTTTTCGCAAACCAGTACCGAGAATGACATTTCTGGCATCGATCGCGATCAGTCACGTGTTCGTTCAGGCTTCCTTCCTAACTGGGTTGGATTTAATTTCAGTAAAGAATTAGATAACGTAAAAATTGGTGGTCGCTCATCGTTTTGGGTATCCATCAACGACAGTAACCGTAACCTTACCGAAACCGGTATCGATGTGCGTCAGTTCTACGCAACCTTAGATTGGGATTGGGGACAAGTATTGATCGGTAAAGACTTTACTTTGTTCAGCCGCTCTAACATTTTCCTAGATGAAATTTTATTAGGTTACGGAAATGTAAACGATACTTTGGGCCTTGTTGATGGCACTGGTGTATCTTTCGGTAATATTGGTTCTGGTTACATCTATCCATTACCAACATCACAAATCACTTACCGTACACCAACCAAAGGTGGTTTTAGATTGGCCTTGGGTATTGTTGACCCAGGCAACACCACCGACGACAGAGGTCCAAACCGTACCAGCGAAGAAAACACACCACGTTTTGAAGGTGAGTTGACTTACGAAGGTAAATTCAGCGGCGGTAAGATCAACGCGTTTGCGGGTTTCTTACAACAATCAACAGAGTCTGATTTACAAGAAGACGTTGATACCTTCGGCATTTCTTACGGTGCAAAATTAACCCTAGGTGGTTTCTCAATACACGCTTCTGGTTTTGATGGCGAAGCTGTTGGCTTCTTACTTGGCCCAGGCGGTGACGCAGGCTTAGGCTTAACCAATCTTTTAGCCGAAAACGGCGAAGAAGTTGATAGCGATGGTTACTTGGCGCAGGTTGCGTTCAAGCACGGTAAAAACCGCTATGTTGCTTCTTACGGCGAAACCGACGTTGAAATCGACCTAGGTTGGGAAAACGAAGGTACTCAGTTTGCGTGGTTCCATGCTTACAACAGTAACGTAACCTTTGTTGCCGAATACAGCATTAACGAAATTACACTTGGATCTGCTTCGGAAGAAGCTCAAACACTTGCATTAGGTGCAATTGTTAACTTCTAAGAATTAATACAACGACGAAGTATCTGTGTGCAAGACCGGTAACTGAGTTTGCCGGTTTCACACCTTGCCGATGAATCGGATTTTTGAGCGAAGGTGTTTTTGGTTATCAGGCAAATTCAGCTCATTTTGAATTAACGTGTGGTTTTTAAAGGGTTAATCACGCGTTTTTTAACTTGGGGATCTCGGATTAACTCCAAGACTACTCGACCTTAAGCAGTTTTGTTTCCTTTAAACAAAAGCTGTGCACAGTGGCCTTGGAGTTAATCAGAGGTTCCTATAAAAACCCATAACAAAAAAAGAGCTATTGCGCCCTGACTATCAGGCCAGTGAACAAACAAACAACCAAATCGGAGTAACCATCATGATCTATGCTGCACCGGGACGAGAAGGTTCAGTTGTTACCTTTAAAAAACGCTACGAAAACTTCATCGGCGGTGAGTGGGTGGCACCGGTAAATGGCCGTTATTTTGAAAATACTTCACCAGTAAACAACGAAGTATTCTGTGAAATCCCACGCTCAGACGAAGCTGATATCAACCTTGCGTTAGACGCCGCGCACAAAGCCAAAGTGACTTGGAGCAAAACCTCTCCAACAGAGCGCTCTAACATTCTTTTGAAAATCGCTGATCGTATCGAGCAAAACCTTGAAGCAATTGCGGTTGCTGAAACTTGGGATAACGGTAAAGCCGTTCGCGAAACCCTAAACGCTGATATTCCTTTAACGGTAGATCACTTCCGTTACTTCGCAGGTTGTATTCGTGCTCAAGAAGGCGCCCTAAGCGAAATCGACGAGAACACTGTTGCATACCACTACCACGAGCCACTCGGCGTTGTTGGCCAGATCATTCCTTGGAACTTCCCAATTTTGATGGCTGCATGGAAATTGGCTCCAGCATTGGCGGCAGGTAACTGCATCGTCATGAAGCCTGCTGAGCAAACTCCTGCTTCTATCTTGGTATTGGTTGATGTCATCAAAGATTTATTACCTCCTGGTGTGTTGAACGTTGTTAACGGTTTCGGTGCAGAAGCAGGCCAAGCGCTAGCGACCAGCACCCGTATCGCTAAAATCGCGTTTACCGGTTCTACTCCAGTTGGTGCTCACATCCTTAAGTGTGCTGCTGAAAACATCATTCCATCGACTGTTGAGCTTGGTGGAAAGTCTCCAAACATCTACTTCGAAGACGTTACTCGTTACGAAGATTCTTACTTGAGCAAAGCCGTTGAAGGTATGGTGTTGGCGTTCTTCAACCAAGGCGAAGTTTGTACTTGTCCTTCTCGTGCATTGATTCACGAAAGCATTTACGACGACTTCATTTCTTTGGTAATCAGCCGTACCAAACAAATCAAGCGTGGTGACCCACTAGACACCGAAACTCAAGTAGGTGCGCAAGCGTCTTCTGAGCAGTACGAAAAAATCCTGAGCTACATCGAAATTGGTCGCCAAGAAGGTGCTGAAGTATTGATCGGTGGTGGCCCAGCTAATGTTCCTGGTTTCGCTAACGGTTTCTACATTGAGCCTACTTTGCTACGCGGCAACAACAACATGCGCGTATTCCAAGAAGAGATTTTTGGCCCAGTTGTTGGTGTAACCACCTTTAAAGACGAAGCAGAAGCTTTAGCGATTGCTAACAGCACTGAGTTCGGTTTGGGTGCAGGTCTTTGGACTCGTGACATGAACCGTGCTTACCGTATGGGTCGTGGTATCGAAGCTGGCCGTGTTTGGACCAACTGTTACCACCACTACCCAGCACATGCTGCGTTCGGCGGTTACAAGAAATCAGGTATCGGTCGTGAAAACCACAAAATGATGCTAGATCATTACCAACAAACCAAAAACTTGTTGGTTAGCTACGACGTTAACCCATTAGGTTTCTTCTAATCTGATCACTTAAACCTTTAGGTTTAAAACTCAGAATTGGGCTGCTAGCGATAAATTGTTTTATCCGTCAATTTATCCTAGCGGCCAATTTGTACCGTTTCGTTTGCTTTATAAGTTTCCAAGGTTGCCCACCAGGAAGCTTTATCCTCCTTGATTAAAGCAAACTTCTTGGGCCTATGTTCACGGGCCCTTTTTTATGTCTAAAAATAATAATTTTTAATTTCTCGCTCCATCCAAAGTCGACTGGTCTCTTAGTTTTAATTTTCATACACTGAAGCTCTATAAATAGAAAAAGCGAATAACATTGACTTCGCAAATCGTTAAATTCAATTAAATCTTATCGCCTTGGTGCACGGTCTTGCCATGGAACATCCTTTTATCGAGACACCTTTCAGTTCCTCCCTTAATTCATCCGACGATACTTCAAGTCTAAGAAAAGCTGGCTCCAATAGCCGCAATGCTAGCGAAGCCGCAAAAGAAATCCATCAAGTTTTGAATCCCGGTTCTGGCGATTGTGTTTTCTTCTTCTGTTGCGCCGATTACGACCTTTCACTATTAGCCGAAGAGTTAAATCGATTGTTTCGTGGTTGTAAGTTAATTGGCTGCACAACCGCAGGGGAAATTGTTCCCACCGGACTTACCCGCCAATCCATAACGGCATTTGCTTTAGCACCGCAAGAATTTGCCATAGAAACCAGTTGTGTAACCAATCTTGCTGATTTCACCGAAGACGACGCGCAGGTTTTGGTCGATAAAATGTTGGAGCGACTTGAAGTTAAAGCAGTCGCCGATATCAGTAAGCACAGTTTTGGTTTAACACTGCAAGATGGAATGTCCATTCGCGAAGAGCTAGTACTTAAGGCTTATCGCGCGGCACTAAATAACATACCTTTGGTTGGTGGTTCTGCGGGAGATAACCTACACTTTCACCACACCAAGGTTTTCTACGACGGTAGATTTCACAGTGATGCAGCGATTTTAGTGCTGGTAAACACGGCTCATCCTTTTAGGGTGTTTCAGTCTCATCACTTGGTGGCAACTCGCGAAAAGCTCGTAGTCACACGCGCGGCGCCAAGCTTAAGGCGTGTGTATGAACTAAACGCTGAACCTGCCGCATTGGAATACTGCCGCATCAATAATCTTGAATTACAGGATTTAGGTCCAGAGACCTTTGCGTTATATCCGCTGGGTGTGCAGCTCAGTGATTCGATCTATGTACGATCGATTCAGCAGGTGCACGACGATTTGAGCCTGACATTTTTTTGTGCAATTGACGTGGGTATAGTGCTGACCAAAATGACGACATCCGGCGTACTTGATCATACTAAGTCTTTATTTTCGGAAATTACCAGTGCTATAGGCGTGCCCCAGCTTTTGTTTGCCTGCGACTGTATTCATCGTCGAATCGAGATCGATAAATTCGAATTGGTGCAAGACATGTCCGATCTATACCAGCGCCACAAC
Source organism: Sessilibacter sp. MAH1 (assembly GCF_054658315.1). Classification (NCBI taxonomy): domain Bacteria; kingdom Pseudomonadati; phylum Pseudomonadota; class Gammaproteobacteria; order Cellvibrionales; family Cellvibrionaceae; genus Sessilibacter; species Sessilibacter sp. MAH1. Next base: position 165,079 of record NZ_BAAGIC010000008.1, on the reverse strand, counting down.
GTAATAGGCTTCAACACCTACGGTGAACAGCTTGATGGAATGCATTTAAACCATACTTTTACTGGTGTAGCCATCGGTAGGATAACGAATGAATAATATGGAAACGCTGCTCAGCGACAATTCCACAACCACAATGCGAGATTTAGAGTCTCGTGTTGCACAGCTCGAAAAAGAAAACACCAAACTCAAAAAAATCAATTCTGTTCTTATTTCCCGAGTCGAAATGGGCTGGGGAAATCACAGCGATGCTTATCGCTCGTTTGAAAGCGCCGCTATGCTCGCCGCTAAGGTGCAAGAGCACTTTTATCAATTGCGTGAAACCCATATTCGTTTGGCCGAAAGCAACGAAAAACTGGCGATATCGCAGTCGGAATCAAAACTGACTCGCCAACGCCTAAAAGACGCCATTGACAGTATTTCTGAATCTCTGGTTTTGTTTGATGCCGATCGACGCATGATCTTGGCGAATGTTCGCTTTCGAGAAATGTGGGGTGACGGCGCCGACCAATTTGTAGCCGGTGAAACTACCTTTAACGACATTCTTAACAGCTCTATTGAACAGCGTGTTATCGATACCAGTGTTAAGTCGAGCACGAAATCCTCTAGCTCGAATGGCCGCACCGCGCCTCTGATCTTTAAAACCTTGTCTGGACGTTGGATTCAGATGTCTGAAAGACCCACCGCCGAAGGTGGTTTGGTTGTGGTCTACACGGATATTACCGCGCTAAAAGCGAGTGAGCAGTTACATCGTGAGCAAGCTTTAAAAGAACAAGCCGATATTCTTCAGTCGACATTAGAGAACATGTCGCTGGGGGTGGCTTTGGTTAACAGCGACTTGAAGATTCAATCTTGGAATCGTCGCTTTATCGAAATGGCCAAGCTCGATCCGCGCAATGTCGCCCAAGGTGATCACTTTCCGAGCCTTATGGCAGAAAGCGATCTTCAAGACGTGACCATTCGTCACGCACTTGCTGGCAAAGAACCCGACAGCCGCCACCGTGAGTTTATTAAACATCTTTCGAATGGCCGGGTTATTTTGGTTCGCCGCAATGTTATGGCTGGCGGCGGGTTTGTAAATACTTACACAGATATCACCGAGCGCTTCCAGCAAGAAGCGGCATTACGCGAAAGTGAGCAACGTATTCGCTTGATTACCGATGCGATGCCTGCGTTGATTTCGTACATGAACAAAAATTTGGTGTACGAATTTGTAAACCGGTCTTTTGAGGATTGGTTTGGTATCAGCAAGAAAGACATTATTGGCAAGCATCTTCGCGATCTTTACGAAAACGAAGACTATGAAACTCACTTGCCTCACGTTCGACGAGTGCTCAAAGGTCAGCAGGTAACCTTCGAGGCTGAGCAGATTAACGGTTTGGGCAAGGGTAGAATCTCTAAGAAAACCTATGTGCCCGATTACGACCAAGACGGTCAGGTGCTGGGTTTCTTTAGTTTGGCTCACGATATTACCGAGCAACGTAAAACCGCCCAAGCGTTGGAACATGCGTATCATTATATGGAGCAGCGTGTTGAGGAGCGCACTAGGCAGATTTCAGAAATCAACAGTTTGCTGCGCAAAGAAATCGACGAGCGTAAATTAATTGAGATCAGTCTCATTAACGCCAAAAAAGAAGCTGAGCGCGCTAACGAATCGAAGACCAAATTCTTGGCCGCTGCCAGTCATGATGTTTTACAACCCATGAACGCAGCGCGGCTATTTGCGACCACGCTGTCTGAGTTAAACCTACCCGGTGAAGGCAATCAGCTAGTCAGTTCCTTAAATTATTCTCTTGAGAATATGGAGACCTTGATTAACTCGTTGCTCGATATTTCTAAGTTAGAAGCGGGCGTAGTCGAAGCTGTTCAAGACTCGTTTAATATTGATGATCTGCTCAGCAAGATAGTTGCCGAATTCAGTCGCTTGGCCGAGCAAGCAGGTCTCGCATTCCGATACGTGCCTTCTTCGGCAATTATTTCGTCCGATAGCCAATTACTCGCGCGTATTTTAAGAAATTTGCTCACTAATGCTATTCGCTATACCGATACCGGTCGTTTGGTGGTTGGTTGTCGTCGTAAGCGTGATGGCTTGGAAATTCAGGTTTGGGATACCGGAATTGGCATTGCCGAAGACAAACTCGAAGAAATTTTCCAAGAATTTAGACGTCTAGACGGCAAAAATAGCCGCTTCGATAAAGGTTTGGGTTTAGGACTGGCCATTGTTGATCGCATTGCCGGAGTACTAGGTCACGCCATTAATGTGCGTTCAAGACCGGGGCTTGGCTCTTGCTTTTCCGTTACCGTACCATACGGAAGTGTGCGGCAACAACAAACCGCAGCCAGCTTCCCTATCGACCATTTAAGCCAGTCGTTGCAACACGCACACGCGTTAGTCATCGATAACGACCTGGAAATTTGCCAGGGTATGGAGTCTCTATTAGGTCGTTGGGAATGTCAGGTAACGACGATTCAAACCTTAGAGCAGTTAGACGAGTATTTGCGAGATAACGAAGATCTGCCAGATATTGTGATTGCCGATTATCACTTAGACGACAATACTACCGGTTTGCAAGCCATTGATATGATCAAAGAGCATGTGTGCAGTTTGGGCGACGCAAAATTTAAACGCATTCCCGTTATTTTGGCGACGGCGAATTACTCAAACGAGTTACGTCATCTAGCACGCGATTTTGGTTTTGCCTTGCTAAATAAACCCATAAAACCGTTGAAGCTGAAAACCGCCATGGCAACGGGATTAAAAATGGCTCGTGAAAATCAGTGAATTTTGATGGCCTTGTTAAGTGTTTTAGTACGTAGGCAATAACATAAAGGCCATAACTGAAATTCCCACCTCCACCAAAAATTGCCATACTTTCTTTTTCTTGCATATGAAGATGGCGCCATAGATAAGTGAAGATATAAATGCCAGTAATAGCAGAGCCGGAGTTATAAACATAGAAACCCCTCCAGAATCCATGCTGCTTAACCCAAATAATGTAAAAATCGCTACGCCTATATCAATGCCTGGATATGGATAAAGCAGCACACCAACCATGAGCAGCATCGTACTTAAATATATTTGCATCGATAATCACATCGAACTATCCAGACACTTAACGCTGTTATTAGTCTTAATAACAGCGCTCGTATTTTATTAGACCCAATCTGTTGTTATTGATTTAGCGGTTTCAGTTGCTTTGCTGCTTTAAGTGCAAAGGCCGAGTGGTCGATTGACTTAATTTACCGTGGTTTTCGACAGAATATTAAGAATTAATACGCCGCGATAATTAGTGACATACCAATAACTCCCCAAAGATCTGGTTTTTGACCAAAAAACGCCCCAGATATACTTGCAACTATCACAATACCTAAGCCAGACCAAATGGCGTATGCGGTGCTTACCGGTATGGTTTTTAACGTCAAAGATAAAAAATAAAAACTGGCGGCATAACCAATAATGACAAAGCTTGAAGGAAGCATTTTGGTGAATCCTTCGCTTAGTTTTAGACTGGTCGTTGCGAGTACTTCGCAAAAAATCGCCGTGACCAATAATAACCAGCTTTTCATGAAGCTATCTCATACGTAAAAGCGTAAAGAGTAATCAGAAATCAAAGTAATTTGCAGTCTTGAAATAAACAGAGCTGTCTGCGCAATACTCTTAGAACTTCTATTTTTTAATAACTTCCTTTGCTTGGTAGTAATGCATTCAAGTTTTATAAACCTTGATGAATAAGAGCTCTAATTCGCTTGAAAAATCAGCGAATTTAAAAGGAATGAGTATTAAAAATAAGCGTGAGAATATTTAAACGCTTAATGTTAGGGGGGTGGAGATATTTGTGGGAAATTTTAAGAAGGTTTAAAACCTCTGTTTGAGCTATAAATAAACAAATCAGAGGTTTTGAAAAGGTTATTTTGAATCGGTAGATGATTGCAAAATGGCCTGCACGCGATTGGTTACGTTTAGTTTTCTTAAAATGGAAGAAACATGTGACTTAACCGTTGCTTCTGCAATGTTTAATTCGTAAGCAATTTGTTTGTTTGAACCACCTTTGGCCATTACTTCGTAGACTTGCAGCTCTTTTTTACTGAGTTTGGCGAGTAATTCGGGTTCAATTTTTAACGACTTTTCTTCGTTGCCTTTTTTGTCATCGGTATTGCGAATCACATCGGGTGGTAAATAAACCTGACCATCGAGTATTTTTTCGATGGCTTCACCCATTTGTGCACGGTCAGTGGATTTGGTAATAAAACCAACAGCTCCATAAGTCATCGCTTGTAAAACGATGTTTCTACTTTCTTCTGCCGATACGACTACCAAAGGTACCGCAGGAAAACGGTTGCGCAATTGCACAATACCATTCAAGCCTTCCATACCGGGCATATTCAGATCTAACAGAATTAGATCGAGTTCGGGGCTTGCATCTAGCGCTTCGATGGTTGAGTCGAAGTCTTGACTGTACACGGTTTCTACCTGTTCAAGCTGTTTTTCAAGCACCGTGGCAATCGCAAAGCGAAAAAGGGGGTGGTCATCTGCTATAAGGATTTTGTACATAACTTGTTCGCTATTTATTATTATCCAAGTATTTACAAGACAAAGAGCCAAAGCGGTTGAGGATATCGATACGGTTCAAGTAATACTTCATAATAAGCGCTATTGGAATAACCCACAAATTTAAATACATAAAACAATTTCTACAGAATACCGTCTTGCCAAAACTGATTTCGGTGACAGGTTGACTTCCACAGGCTGATTTGGCTCGCCTAATGTTGCCCCAACGGTAGCAACAAGTCTAGGTCAATGGTTGTCATACTGCTGTTTTATAAAAATAAATTAAAGCATATAAATTTGCGATTAAAACAAAACAAGCGTTTTTAATATATCGATAACGTCAATTTATACTGAAGAGTTTCTGATCTTGTTTGTCAGCAGAGTTTATGTTGCTGATTCGGATGTTGATATTTATGCTGTTTTTTTGGGGAGGTCTATCTAAAACACGGTTTTAGTGGCTATATTTTTATAAGCGATTTGAGATTCTTCTTACTCAGACAGAGCCGCGCGATTCTAATGATGCTTAAATGATCAAATAGAATTACAGGGTTTAGGTTAAATCCGTAAACCCTGTAGTGTTATTTAGTGCTGATTCGATCTAATCGATAGGCTTCTTTTAGTGCTGCCAGTCAAGTGGGCAAGCGTGGCAACCTTCCATAAATGCGTCTTGGAAAATGGCGTAGTGCTTTCTTGCACCTTCCAGTTCTGCATCGGCAAAATTGGCGTTGTAGAATTTAGCTTCTTGCAGATTAGCGTTTTTCATATTGGCGCGAGACAAGTCGGCTTTTGGCAACCATGCTGCTTCTAGGTTGGCCGCTTGTAAATTGGCTTCGATAAGCTTGGCACCAGAAAGTCTGGCAAAGTTCAGATCTGCGCCGTGTAAATTTGCCTTATCGAGGGTCGCACCTTGTAAGAAGGCTGCCCAAGCGTTTATTGATTCTAGATTGGCACCGGTTAAATTTGCACCGCGCAGATTGGCGTGACGTAAATCGGCTCGGGCCAGATTGGCGCCGCGTAGATCTGCTCCTGCAAGGTTGGCATTACCCAGTTTTGCGTGGCGCAAATCAGCGTTACGTAAATCGGCTTTTGGGCAAACGGTAGCTGGTTTTATTTCACAGCCGTTTATGGTTGGAAATTCAGGCGGTAAATTCTCTTCATCGTCATCATCTTGTGCGATTGCGAAGCTTGTTATCATTGCTAGGGAAGCGCACATTGCTGCTTTCATTATGATTTTTATCGTGGCCATTTTAGGCTCCCTTATTATCGGTTAAAAATTCATTGATATTCCGTTGTTCGAGTTGTGCGCTGTGGTTTAACGGGTTTTACGATTCTGTGCAATAGCTCGAAGAAGCGGGGGTATGAGTAAACTTTTTAGCGTGTTTACGCGGTATGTCTACGTTTAAATTGCGCCAAAAGGTCAACTTAGATTGCTGTTCACAATTATTAATTATTTTTAGGTTCGATAAACGAAAAACAGGCCATAAAGGCCTGTTTTTCTATAGGTTTGAAGTCAATTAGTTGCTCGCAACGTTTTTGCCTTCACCTGCTTCTGCCCAAGATGGGATTTTGAATACCCAGAATGAGCCACCTTGTGGAACTGGTTTGGTTAGGTCAGCCATGTCACCACCCCATAGAGGTACTGCACCGCCGTAACCAGATGCTACACCAATGTATTGCTCGCCATCTTGTTCCCAAGTAACTGGAGAAGAAACGATGCCCGAACCAGTTTGGAATTTCCAAAGCTCTTCACCAGTTTTGGCGTTGAATGCTTTGAAGTAACCATCACCGGTACCGGTAAATACTAGGTTGCCTTTGGTTGCAAGAACACCAGCCCATAGAGGTAGACGTTCTTTATGTTCCCACTCGATTTCACCAGAAATTGGGTTCATCGCGCGAAGTACACCTACGTGGTCTTCGTACATTTTCTTAATACGGAAACCTTGACCTAGGTAAGCAGAACCTTTTTTGTAGTGAACTTCTTCAGTCCAGTAATCTTCTTTCCAGTGGTTTGCGCCAACGTAGAAGAAACCAGTATCTTGGCTGTAAGCCATTGGGTTCCAGTTTTTACCACCAAGGAATGGAGGAGAAACTTCAATTGCTTTACCGCGTTTTTCACCTGGCTCTGGAAGAGGTGGACGTTGACCTTCGTTCTCTACAGGACGACCAGTTTTAGGATCGATGTGAGAAGCCCAAGTAATGTTATCTACGAATGGGAACGCACGGATGAATTTACCATCTTCGCGGTTAACAACGTAGAAGAAACCGTTACGGTCTGCGTGAGCAGTGGCTTTAACAGTTTTACCCTTTTCTTCGTATTCGAAAAGAACAAGTTCGTTGTTACCAGAGAAATCCCATGCATCGTTAGGAGTGTGTTGGTAGAACCACTTAACTTCACCAGTAGTTGGATCAACACCTACTTGGCCTGAAGTGTATAGGTTGTCCCAGTTACGTGGGTCATCACCTTTCTTGGTACGTGCCCAAGTGTTCCAAGGAGCTGGGTTACCGGCACCGATGATGATGGTGTTGTGTTCGATGTCAAAGCTTGAACTTTGCCAAGGAGCGCCACCGCCGTGATGCCAAGCTTCTACTAGCTCACCGTTTTCGTCACGTGGCCAGGTTGGAGCATTGATATCGCCGGTTGGAGTGCTTTCTTTACCGTTTAGACGGCCCATATGACCTTCAACGAAAGGACGCATCCAAATTTCTTCGCCAGTGTCTGGGTCGCGAGCAAACAATTGACCAACAACACCGAACTCGTCACCAGATGATCCGTGAATCAACATTACTCGACCGGTTTTTTGGTCTTTAACGATGGTTGGAGCACCAGTCATGGTGTATCCAGCAGTGTGATCGCCGAATTTTTTGTTCCATACGCGCTTACCAGTTTTTGCATCAAGTGCAACAACACGCGCATCTAGAGTACCGAAGAAAATTTTGTCGCCGTAAATTGCAACACCGCGGTTCACAACGTCACAACATGGACGAATGTCTTCTGGTAGACGGTGAGAGTAGCTCCACAATTGCTTGCCGGTTTTTGCATCGAGTGCATAAACACGAGAGTAAGAAGCAGAAATGTAGATTACGCCATCGTGAACGACAGCTTGAGATTCTTGGCCGCGTTGTTTTTCGTCACCGAAAGACCATGACCATGCAGGAAGTAATTGTTTAACGTTTTTGGTGTTGATTTGCTTTAAAGGGCTGTAACGCTGTGCATTTACACCCATACCGTATTGCAAGACATCGTTAGTTGTTTTGTGATCGTCTGCGATATCTTTCCATGTTACCTCACCTACTGCGCCGAGAGACAAAGCTGACAAGGCTACGCCGGCGATACTGCCTAGGGCGAGTTTTTGTATGGTAGAAGATAACTTGGAGTAGCGCTGCTGCCGCTCGTTGGTGGGTTTCATACAATTCTCCTTATTATAAATTATAAGAAAATCGGAAAGAGAAATTTATTTGCAGTGCTAAGTCGTTGTATTTAACGACTACAAATAATTTTATTAGTGTAGTTAGTATTTTTGATATTGCCTGCCAGATTATTTTTGATTGAATTACCGATAAGAGCATTACTGTTAAAATAATTACCGATCAAAATTCATCCCGAAACGGAATGCTAGCTTGGCGCGGTAAAAACTAACTCACAGTCACACTTACTTGAAATACCCATTAAGCACCTATTTATTCATTACTAAGTATTAATTCAGACTGACTATAAAATTCATCCTTTTTGATCCCTTAACAGGTGGGCATTTTTCTGCAACTAATTAACCAAAATATTCCTTACTAAGTAAGTTTTGACGACAGGTGCCGTTTGTTAGAATTGATTTGTCCCGGCATGGTAGTTGTCACTTAAAAAATAATAGAACCTAACTAGCATTTTGAAGTCTTGTGATCACCTTCCTTGACATTTTAATAAAGGAACGGGTGTTCACGAAACGTGGGCACAACGACTTTAACCAAGCGTACATTGATAAATTAATAAAAACCTCTTGAGAGGAGACTAAGATGGATTTCAAATTAAATTGTCTGCGCAGTTCTCTAGTTGGCATTTCGTTGTTTGTATGCAGCCAGTTTGCTCTTGCTCACGGTGACGTAGTACCACAAGCTGTTGATACTTCTGAACTTGAACAGCTGGGCGAAGAATGGCGCGAAACCAACCCGTACCGCGGTAACGAAAAAGCTATCACTCTAGGTGCTGGTGCGTACAACCAAAACTGTGCTCGTTGTCACGGCCTTGAGGCCAAATCAGGCGGTATCGCACCCGATCTTCGTGCTCTAGAGCCAGGAGATGGCGGTGATGAGTGGTTCCAATATCGTGTAAGAAACGGTGCTACTCGTAACGGTATTCCTTACATGCCGAAGTTTGAAGGCATTTTAACTCAGGAAGCTCTTTGGGCTATCCGTGCTTGGTTAGAAACTCAATACGATCCAGACGTATAATTGTCTCTACCCCCAAATGGCTCCCGAATACGGAGCCATTTTTTTTACAGTCCGCAAAAACGATAACAATAATTCCAGTGGGTATGTCTAATGTGGCGGTTTTTTACAGCTTTATTGCTGCTTTTTTCTATTTCTAGTTTTACTTTAGCAAATACTGATGATCCCGCTGGATGGGAAAAAGTATTTCCTAAGGCAACTTCTATTGGCGAAAAAGAATCGTCTCCACCGGTTTGGCCGGTTTATCAGGCGTTCGATAAAATCGGTTACGTCTTCCATTCTCTTGATTACATCACCATTCCAGCATTTTCGGGCGAGCCCGTCGATATGTTGGTTGGTCTCGATTTAAACGGAAAATTTACCGGTGTTGAGTTGATTGAACACCGCGAACCGATATTTTTACACGGATTAGGTGAAAAACCACTTCTAGAATTTATCACTCAATACGAAGGTTTAGGTATTCGTGACAACGTTAAAGTTGGTAGCGGTCACTCCGATACGGGCACCTATATAGACGGCATTACCAAAGCGACAGTTTCGGTTGTAGTCATTAATCAATCGATTGTTTTATCAGCTCTAGCGGTTGCCCGGCAAAAATTGGCGGGTTTTGAAGCCCCTGCTGAGGTTGAAATAAACCAAGACGCTTTTGAAAATTTGACGGTAGAAGCGCTCAACGAAAAAAATTACATAAAATCGCTGAGTTTTTCTGAATCTGAAGTTCAGCAACAACTAGCGGATTATTCGCAAAAGAACTGTACAGACTGCGAAAATGCGATCGATTTGCAATTTGGCTACCTTAATGTACCCACTATAGGTCGGCAAATCTTAAGTGATGATGATTATCAGCGGTTACTTGAAAAGCTAGAACCCAATGAGCACGCCATTTATATTGCGTCGCGGGGCGATTATTCATTTATAGACGATGACTTTGTGCCAGCTTCTGTGCCAGATCGAGTCATTATTCAGCAGGGCGGTTTTCCGATTGAAATTCGCGATTTGAATTTTTTCGATGTCTCCGAGCCTCTAACCGATTATTTGCAAAGTTTTGATCAGGTCAAAATTTTTCGTATTAAACCTCAAACCGGCTTCAATCCTTCGAGTTTTTGGGAATTGTTTTTAAACGTTAGCGCCGGAAGCGAGATACTTTACACGGTTCAAAACCATCAGTTTGGTCAAGGTTATCAGCTGCCTGAGCAACTTTTTATTAAAAAAGAAATTGTCGATACCGCCTCGCAGGATCAACCGGTTTGGGTGGCACTTTGGCAATCTAGAAAATTCCAGATTGCTATTATTGGTTTATCGTTAGTTGCACTGACGGTTATTTTTATCAACCAGCATAAATTGGTCAAAAAACCTAAGCGTTTTCACCAATTACGTTGGGCGTATCTGGTCTTCACTCTCGTTTACATTGGCTGGTATGCTCAAGGGCAATTATCGGTTGTTAATATTTATCCGATAATTCAGTCCGCTTTTACTGGTTTTAGAATTGATACCTATTTAAACGACCCCGTGTTATTTATTTTATGGTCTTATGTCTTTGTCAGTTTGTTTATTGTCGGTCGCGGATTATTTTGCGGATGGTTATGTCCGTTTGGTGCTTTACAAGAAATAGCTGCGTGGATTGCCAAAAAACTTAAGATTAAGCAAATCAAAATTAAAGAACCTGTGCACGAAAAACTGGTATGGGTGAAATACGTAATTCTGATTGGCCTGGTGGCTGTGTCTTTGTATTCGGTTGAAATGGCAGAAGTCTGGTCTGAGGTTGAGCCGTTCAAAACGTCAATTACATTACACTTTATACGTTCGTGGCCGTTTGTGGTTTACTCCGTTGTTTTATTGGGTCTAGGCTTATTTATTCATAAATTTTATTGCCGATATGTTTGTCCGTTAGGTGCCGGTCTCGCCATTTTAGGTTGGTTTCACAAGGTTGAATGGCTGACTCGTCGACAAGAATGTGGCTCTCCTTGCGCACTTTGCTACCATAAGTGCGAAATTAAAGCGATTAAAACAACGGGCAAGGTTGACTATAACGAATGTATTCAATGTTTAGAGTGTATTGTTTACTACGATAATGACGATTTATGTCCGCCGCAAATTGCTAAATCTAAGAAAGCGAAAAAGCAATCCGACAAAATAATACCTAGCTTAGCAGTAGAAGTATAAAATTTAAGATCGTCTGATTAACTCATGGAGGAATTAATCAGGTGTTTTAAAATAAAAAGGCACAAATAAAAAAGCGATCCGGTTAGAGATCGCTTTTTTTATTGATACTTCAAGATATAGGAAGCTCTGATTAACTCATCCATGATTTAATCAGAGCACAGAAATTGAAAATGCGATTTCCAATTTCTTCACAATTTCAATCACTTACGGTTCTTGAAATTGGCGACACATCCTTGTATCGCTGGAAACTCTAGGTTAATCAGAGTTTCCTATATATTAACAATCTGTATCTTTTGCGTTTACACCGTCTTTAACTTCTTCACAGGCATCTTCGATTTCATTACCGGCATCATGAATTGCTTCATCAATAGTTTCACCTGCATTTTCAGCAGTGCCATCTTCACAAGCGGCAATACCAAAAGTTGCTAACGAAATTACACCTGCGGCTAGGATAGATTTAATATTTAACATGATCTTTCTCCAGAATTTTTTAACGTAAATGTTGTTTAATATGTAAGTTGTTCAATCTGTAAATGGTTTTAGATGATGGCGGGTATTAAAACCCGGTTCTACACTCTTGGCGCCTTACCTCGCACTGCATTGGCAATGAGAGTGATAACCAATAAAACAACAAATAAAAAGAAAATAAACTTTGCAATACCAGCAGCCATGCCTGCAATACCACCGAAACCAAAAATCGCTGCTATTATCGCAATAATTAAAAACGTAAGTGCCCAACCCAACATAGTAAATTCCTCTTGTTAATTATTTAATTCGACAGTTATATAGCGACAGCCGTGCCAAGATTTATTTTTCTTTTTTTTGCTCAGTTTTAGTTGGATCTAGCGGTTAATTACGTAAGAACCGCAAAAAAGCTCTCGTGATTTGTAATTTTTTTAAAAGCTTTTTGCGTTAGCGCTGTAATCCTTTCATTTTTTACAGAAAAAAATTCAAAATAAGCTATCGCCTTTATGGCTGCGATGAAATTTGGGATGGTTGTGGGTAATTTTTTTGGATTTTAAAAATTTGATGTCTTTTTTGATAAAATTCAGAAGAGTTAAAGAGAGATGTTTTTATTTATAAAAATTCATGTGTACTTATAAGAACCTCTGATTAACTCATCCATGATTTAATCAGAGGGCAGAAATTGAAAGTGTAATTTCCAATTTCTTCATAATTTCAATCACTTACCGTTCTTGAAGTTGGCGATACATCCTTGTGTCACCGGAACCTCTGATTTAAATCACGGCGGATTCAATCAGAGATTTTCGTAGACTTTTGATATTATTAAGACGTATAAACGGTTAGATTCTTATCGCTTTTAATATTGTCTCGAGCTTTTCTAAATTAATAGGCTTTAGATATGCTTGATCAAATCCCGATTTCTGTAATGTTTCTGGATCTATCGATTCGCCACTGAGTGCGATCATGTATTTTGGCTTATTTGCTAATGAGCGAACAGTTTCGGCTAAAGCAAAACCACTTAATCCCGGTAGATTTAAATCCGAAAGAATAGCGTCATAGATGTTATGTTTCAGTAATTCGAGAGCCTCATTAACGCTAGCAACCGCATCCACCCGCACATCCATCAATTCCAGTAGCATGGTTGTTGCACTGCGTGCGTCGTCGTCGTCTTCTACTAATAATAAACTCGATTTAACCTCGCTCGAATCTTCACCTTGATTTAGATATTTTGCTACGCATTGCCAAAGTTGCTTTTGATCAATCGGTTTACTTAAATGATCATTAAATCCCATGCGAATACTTTCGTCACGCTGATCTTTCATAGTCGCAGCTGTCAGCGCAATAACCGGTTGTTTAGCGCCTTGTTTACGCAGCGCCAGAAGTGTTTCACTGCCGGTCATGCGCGGCATTTGCATGTCTAAAATAACTAAATCGTAAGGTTGTTCAGTGGCCGTATTAAATTTATCAAGTGCGTCTTGGCCGTCAACGGCGTAATCCACCTCGGCGCCAGTCTGCTCGATAATATTACCGACTAAATATCGAATCTCTTCGACATCATCGGCAATGAGAATTTTACCCATAAGAGAAGGCGCTTGAGCAGGTGCTTGTTTTTCTTGAACATCCGATAATTCAAAATCAGTCCAAACATGGGTCTCAGGTATTTTATTGAGTAAGGTTACGACAAATTCGCTACCAACGCCCTTTAGACTGGTTACTGAAATATTACCGCCCAATTTTTCGGCCAGTTGTGAGCTAATCGCCAAACCTAAACCGGTGCCACCGGAGCGTTGTGGTGATTGTGCGTGCAGTTGAGAAAACGGTTTAAATAATTCTTTTAAGCTTTTTTGGGCAATACCGATACCGGTATCTTTAATAGCAAAACTGAGTGTAATCTGGTCGTTATGGACAGATGATTGTTTGGCCGAAATGGTTAAACTAACTTGCCCTGTATCTGTGAATTTAATGGCGTTGCCGATTAAATTTAAGAGAATTTGTCGCAGTCGAGTTGGATCACTGGTTATTACGCTCGGCACCTGTGTATCTGCAGAGACTACAAATGCCAAACCTTTATCGTTGGCGTTAACGCGCATTAAATAAAATATGTCATCAATAAAAGGCTGTAATTCGAATTCACGTTCTTCAATATCAAGCTTGCCAGCTTCTATTTTTGATAAATCTAAAACGTCGTTGAGTAAACTTAATAAATGATGGCCGTTTCTTTTAATGATATTTAAATTATTCTTTTCTTGGTTTTTTGACACCTGACGTAGCAGTACGTCGGTGTAGCCTAAAATCGCGGTTAATGGTGTTCTAAGTTCGTGGCTTAAATGCGCTAGAAATTCGCTTTTTGCTTGATTTTCTGATTCTGCACGCAGTCGCTCAACTCGCTCGGTTTCCATTTCGCGACGCGAAATAGCATAGCGAATGGCGCGGGCTAAACGTGATGCCGTTAAATTTGATTTTACCAAGTAATCTACCGCACCCGCCGCTTGGGCTTCGGTATCTAGGCGATCGTCGTCTTGGCCGGTTAGCATAATTATGGGTGCTTTAAATCCCAACTCACCCGCTTGTTTTAAGAGCTCAACGCCGTCTTCCGGGCCCAGCCGATAGTCCATTAAACAAACATGATGTTGGTCGAGTTGTAATTTTGATTTGGCTTCATCAATGGTGGTGGCCCAATCAAGGCTATACATGTCTGGGTCGATTTCACGGAGCAGATCTCGTGTAATTATGTAATCGTCTTCGTCGTCTTCAACGAGTAGGAGATGTACTTTGGACATAGCTCACCATTTAATGCTGTTTTGTTACAAGGTATAAATGTTAGTAAAGAAAGTTCTAATTAATTTAATTGTGATTTAACTACCATGATGTAATTGAGTGCTTGAAAATTCGAAATTGTATTACAATTTCTGGCCTCCGATTAAATTAGCGAGGAATTAAGCGTCGTTATAACTTGCACAGTTTTGCTGCGGTAGGCGCGTTATCAATAACTTTGTTATACCTTTTACCAAATATCATGATATACCCAGACTCCTTCATAAACCTGACTATACATACCCTCAGGTATGTACTCGATAGGAAATTCATCCGATTCGGTGAACAAATAGCCCCAGTGCTTTACCAGTGCGCTACCATAAAATACCGATACATAATTATCTAATACTTCAATTCTTGGGGATATATGGGAAAGGCTTAAGGCATTCGGATATTTAGTCCGCAGCCTCTCTATAAGTGCATCGTGTTCTTTGTAGTTCGTCCAATTGAGGTTAATTTCCCGGGCCTCTATAGAAAGCCTTAATATTTCATCTCGTGGGACCCTATCTTCTAAGGTTTTGTGCATTCCATCGACATAACTCGGAAATGGGAACTTATAAATAGCCACTAATAGAACAGGTAGAACTGCAATTACTACAAGATGATTAATACTTTTCCGTTTTCTTAGGACTGCCATAAAGCTAGCTATAGCACTCACAACGAAGGTAAGGACCGCGACCAATCCCACAGGCAAAACTCCCAAGGGAATTGACCAGAATTTATCGAATGCAAGTCCTTCATAATATGGCATAACCCTCATGGTTAGCAGGCAAACAATGGTGATTATTGCAGAAATGTATAGTGTCTTGCTCATATTCGATGGGTTTAAGAGAGGGTTATGTATAACCTATTTATGAGAGCAATATTTTTAGGTGTTGACTTCT
This sequence comes from Sessilibacter sp. MAH1, assembly GCF_054658315.1. Lineage (NCBI taxonomy): Bacteria > Pseudomonadati > Pseudomonadota > Gammaproteobacteria > Cellvibrionales > Cellvibrionaceae > Sessilibacter > Sessilibacter sp. MAH1. Next base: position 149,770 of record NZ_BAAGIC010000008.1, on the reverse strand, counting down.
AATCGGTTAATTTTAAAAACGTGCCCATAAAAAAAGTGGATTGAGATCCACTTTTTTACTGTTGCCACAAAATCTATTAATGGTCGTTAGGCATGGGAATTTCGACAAATTCCACCCAATACTTACCCAAAGCTTTCATGAGTTCTACCAAGCCTTGAAAGGTTACGGGCTTGGTTAAGTAAGACGCCGCCCCTAAATCGTAGCCGCGTAACATGTCTTCTTCTGTTTTAGAGGTGGTTAATATGACCACAGGAATACGCCGTAATTTAGGGTCGCTTTTTATTTCCGCTAAAGCTTCTCTGCCATCTTTACGCGGCATATTTAAATCGAGCAATATGAGACTTGGCCACGGATTGTTACCGGCAAATTCACCTTCGCCGCGCAAATATTGCAGTAATTCAACTCCGTCGTTTACAAAGTGTAATTCGTTGGTGACATGACCTTCAATCATGGCGTCACGTGCCAAGAGCTGATCGTCTTTGTCATCGTCAGCCATTAAAATAACCATGGTTTTTTTATCCATTTGGAGTGCCTTCTGTAAACGGGCTTATTTCTGTTCCAACCAGTTGATCTTTGGTTCGGGAATTTAAATAAAGTGTAAATGTAGAGCCTTCACCAGGAATACTATCAACTTCAATGGTGCCTTGGTGACGTTCGACAATTCTACGGCAAATGGCCAGGCCAATGCCGGTTCCCTCATACTTATCTCTACCGTGTAAACGTTGGAACGGCGTAAAAATCTTTTCAATGTATTTTTCATCAAAACCTATGCCGTTGTCTTTAACTTTTATCTCATAAACGGTATTTTCTAGTTCTCCCAATTTAACGGTTTCATAAACTTGGCACTCAATATTGATTTGTGGTTGGATGTCTGGTTGAGTAAATTTAATGGCGTTGCCAATAAGATTTTGGAACAACTGATGCATTTGAGATTCGTCGGCATCAATAATTGGTAGTTTTGTGGCCGTAACTTGAGCGTTACGTTCTTGAATTTTAATTTCTAGATTATCCAATACAACATTCATTACCTGATTAAGATCAACTGGACCAAACGGCTTAGCACGAGTTGATACCCGCGAGAATTCCAATAGGTCTTCAATGAGACGAGACATTCGCGATGCTGCGCTTTGCATTCGATCAATATAATCTTCTCCGTCACCTAATTTCCCGGCGTAAACAGATTTTAGCCGATCGCCAAAGGCGCGAATTTTACGCAGTGGTTCTTGTAAATCGTGTGAGGCGACAAAGGCAAAATCTTGCAGCTCTCGGTTACTGCGTTGTAATTCATTTGAGTAATGCTCAAGTTCTTCGGTTCTTTGGTGAACCAACATTTCCAAGTGTTCGGCTTCAAGTAATTGAGTCTTTAATGCTTTTCTTATCAAGTAGGCAACCAAAATAACGAGCAACAGACCAACTGAGTTGGCAATCACAATGGTATACAACAAATTTTGGCGACTTCTGTGCGCTCGTTCAGATTGGCGCTCTAATAAATCGTATTCTAGCTCTTCCATGGTTCGAATCACTTCGCCAAGTTCCGCCATACTATCGTAACTTTGGCGCATTTTTTCGGAAGAGATTCTGTAGGAGTCAGGGTCTGCCTGTTTTTGTAAAATATGGCTTCCAGCTTCTTGAAGGCGTTCTAAAATAACCAGTTCCAAGCGCTTGGTATTGTCAATCTGCTCAGGTATTTGAAAATCGTAATTGCGCATTTCAATTAAATTTTCATCAATGGTGCTAAGCGCAAAATAATAAGGGCCTAAATAGCTTTCTGCGCCAGTTAAAAAGAAGCCGCGTAAACCTAACTCGGCTTCTTGTACCGATGAATATAAGTCTTTGATAGTTCTTAATACAGATTTAGTAAGATTTGCGTCGTTTTCGTTTTCGACCAATTCACTAAGCGCGCGGTAGGATTGGGTGGCATTAATAGCAAGAAACCCCACTAAAACAATGATAATAATCGCCCAGCCGCGAAAGAACTTGGGTTTATTCCTATGAGGCATTTGTAACCGAGTCCTTGTTGTAGAGTATTTTTGTTGTTAGAGGTTTTACCGTTTTATCCGAAAACCAAAACCCAAGATTTTAAAGAAGACTCTATATAATAGAATTTCCAGTAGTGTGTGCCGCGGAGAATGTGTATTGATGTTTCACCGATACAATTTTTACCGTCGGATTAATTTAAGAATCTGTTAATCCAAGGCTCAAACTTCAATTTATAGAAGACACATTATTGTACCGTTTTAGTTTTCTATTGCATCGCTGGCTTCAAGTAGCTGTACGCAGTCTCTACATTCGTTGAGTATACGTTCGGCACTTTTTTGCAATTGTGTTGGATCGGGATTTTTCTGTGCAAGTAGCTTAATTAGTTCAGCGCTTACCGAAATAGTATTCAGCTTGTTGCGAATACCGTGGCGTAAATGACTTAGTTGTTCGGTTTGCATGAGAGTTACCTCTGTTCGCTCAATAACTTTTTGTTAGATTGACTTAAAGGAAACTCTGGCGAGCCTTAGTTTCCCAAAACACAGAAACGGATTGTCAGTTTTGATACGGTAAACTATCGAAATTCGAAAATTAATCTTTGCATTTGAAATCTCTGATTACCTCAGAGATTTCCTGAGTCTAAAGCTTCATATTGATTTAGGCGGTTGTATAAGGTTTTAAGGCTTATTCCCAACATATTTGCAGCTTTAGGTTTGTCGCCATCCACTTTTTCAAGTGTTAAGGCAATGAGTTCGCGCTCTACCTCTTGAATGGTTGTACCTGCTTTTAAGCCCGATTGCTTGGGCTCATCTTTATTTGCCTGCGCGAATGGTGAGCCCATATCTACCGGCAGTTGCAGATAAGCACTTTGTGGATCGGTTAAAATAAAAGCGCGATACAGCGTGTGTCTAAATTCACGCACATTACCGCTCCAGGTGTAGGACGATAATTTTTCGAGTAATGCGTCATTGAGCTGTATGTGTGAACCATGCTCGCGATTTAATTCGCTAAGAAAATAGTCGGCAAGAAGCGGTATATCACCTTCGCGATCTCGAAGTGGTGGTAATGAAATAGGGAATACCGCCAAGCGGAAATAAATATCTTCGCGTAAGCAATTTTCTGTGGCAATTTGTTCGGGGGTGCGGTTGGTTGCCGAAACCACACGACAATTAACGGGAATTTCTTCGGTGCCGCCGACGCGAGTAATCATTCCGGTTTCTAATACGCGAAGCAGCGTTGGCTGCATATCAATCGGCATTTCGGTGATTTCGTCTAAAAACAATGTGCCATTATTGGCGCGTTCAAATAAGCCAATTTTGCGCGAAACAGCACCGGTAAATGCGCCTTTTTCGTGACCAAATAATTCGCTGCTTAAAAGCTCTGGTGATAAGGCGCCACAGTTGGTTGCCACCAAATCGCCTTTGGCGCCACTGGCCGAGTGAATGGCTTTGGCGATGAGCTCTTTGCCGGTACCGCTTTCACCCATAACCATTACGTTAGCGCGGGTTGTTGCGACGCGCTCAATCATGGTGTACACCGATTTCATCGGAGCAGATTCACCAATTAAAACGCCGAAGTGAGCACGGTCATCGCTCGCCTGAGCCAAATTAGTGGACTCTAATAAAGGTTTTAATGCTGGAAGGTCGATAGGTTTTAAAAGATAACTAACACCTGGGCCGGCGATGGAATTTACGACTGATTTAACCGCGGCATGACCGGTTATAAAAACAATTTTTGCCGGATTGGATTTACTTTTTAAGTCGTTTAATACCTCAAATCCATTACCGTCTGGGAGCATGATATCGAGTAGAACAACATCGAAGGATTGTTCAGCAATTTGTTGTTTTGCCGAGCTTACCGAATCTGCAACAGTAACTTTGTGCCCTAAAAGTGCAATTAATTCACTTGTAGCCTCGGTAAAACCTGAATCGTCGTCTACTAATAGTACGTTTGTCATTATCGTCTGAGCTCCGATGCTAATAACAGTGCAACTTAAAATGTATATGCCAGTTTTATATAATAAATGTTCGTTGTAGGTGGCGTTAGTTACTCTAAGAACCTCTGATTAGCTTCTTCATAATTTAATCAGAAGGCAGAAATTGGCAAAGGGAATTGCAATTTCTGCATAATTTCAATCACTTACCGTTTCGAAATTGGCGACACGTCTTTGTGTTACCGGAAACTCTGGTTCAATCAGAATTTCTGTTATTAGGTGGTGAAATCAATTTTATTCGTTACAAAAGCCCCACAAATTTAATCAATATTACCTTTTCCATCGGAACTTGCCTATGACAGGCTACTCGTGTTGGCAATAGATTCCTTCAATTGTTTAATAAGTGCTCTTGTTTAATAATTAGTCTGGTTTAACGAATGCACTGGTTTAACATGTGCTCTGCACTGTGTATTTATTGCGAGAAAAACATACAACGCATTAAAGCCGGAATTAACCGGCCTTAATAAGGTTAGAAAAATTTGTATTAACTGTGTACAACACGCAATTCATTGCGTACCGACTCTACGGATTCGTCGTTTTTTGCGATCACTTCTGCGAGCGCTTTTTGTGCCTCAGAGCGCACTTCACCTTTGAGTGTGACAACATTGTCTTCGGTGTCTACGTCAATGGCGAAACCAGAGAGGTTATCGTTAACGATCATTTTCATTTTCAACCGTGCCGAAATAGTCGCATCTTCGATTGCAGAAATAAATTCGCTTTGCTCTTTAGGCTCTGATTTGTCTTTTGATTCAGGTACGACTTCTAACCGGTTATCCACACGATCAATGCCTTCAATAGACAGTGCAACTTCACGAGCTAGATCTTTTTGAATATCTGAATTTACTTCGCCCCTTAAAATAGCGGTGTTTTTGTCAACTTCAGAATCAATGGTAAAGTTGTTTAAATGTTCATTGAATAAAAAAGCAGCTTCCATTTTGCCTTCTTTCCAACCGTTGGAGAAAATGATTTTCGCTTCTTGGCTGGTTTCTTGAGCGTTTTCTTTAATATGCTCGACGGTATCATGTGCGTTAGCAAATCCCGTGGCACACAGTGCTAGTCCACCGGCCAGCGCAACAGAGACAGCTTTACTGGTTAATTTTTTACGAGTTTTAAGGGTATTATTTAAATTCTTCATGGCTTACTCCTAAAATTTTTAGCGTTATTCGCTTAGTATGCTTCGCTTTCAAGAGTTAATAAGCGATAGCTGTGCCAATATCGCCAAAGCCTTTATTTATAAGGCCTGCACTGAGTTTAAGAAGAGAATTTATGGCTTAATCAATGATCTTAGGTAGGAAAACTTGTAACCCTTGCAATAAAGTTTTGCCAAATTTCCAAGATTTTTAATCTAGCGGCCAGAGATTAACTGGTGAATGGAAAATATCGTGATTCGGTGTGTTAAAACATCATTAATAAAGCAGAGATAATTTTGAGAGTATGTTTGGTATCGTATACATCAATAGATTGGAGTTCTGGTCTCATTTGAGAGATTGTCGATAAGGTGAACCTGTGAATATTTTATTGCTACCGGGAATGGACGGTACTGGGAAGCTGTTTAAACCGTTTGTAGAGATGGCTCCTTCTGGGTTTGAAGTTCGTACGGTGACATTAATTCAGGAAATAGGAGTTTCTTTTCATGAACAAGCTCAGGTCATACAAGAGCAGATTAATGAGCCTTCTATCATAATTGCAGAATCGTATTCAGGTTCGATAGCCTTAGAGTTAATAAAATTGGTACCTGAGAAAATTCTTCATATATATTTTGTAGCGAGTTTTATAAGTTCACCGTCTAGGTTATCCAGATTTGGCTTTATTCTCCCAGAAAAACTTCTTTCGGCAATTAGTCCCAAAAACCCGATATTGTTAAAATACCTATTTGGTCGTTTTTTAAATTCCGAAATCAAAGAGATATTTACGCAAGCCATTGAGAGCGTTGACCCGGAGGTTTTAAAATTTCGGTTAACACAAATCTCAAAACTTAAAAGCGAAAATAGTCAATACTCAGTTCCAGCTACCTACTTAGTTGCAACGCAAGATAATCTGGTTGATCGTAAGGTTATAGATGTGTTCAAAAATTGTTTTCCACAACTTACTGTTGTGTCTATTGAGGGAACACATTTTTTATTGCAAACCAATCCCCAGTCTTGCTGGGAAGCTATTCAGAGTCATACTTTGTGAATCTATGTATTTAAAATTCTAATTAAATCTTAGATGAGTTAACCAGAAATGCCCAATGTTGGATATTCGGCTTGAGTTGCCGTAAGACTTGAATATAAAGTAATTATTCTTATGCTATGTTTGCAATATTTAATGTATTTGGATTTTTGATTCTTATCGATGAATTAACAAATACTGACTATTTTAACGTTTTAATAAATAATTAAGGAGTCGATATGAAAGCTATTTTTGTCGCTGCGTTAACAGCTACGTTGTTTGGTTGTTCTTCAGCGCCTGTCATTAATAATGTGACTTCTAATATAACTCATACAGATACATTTAATGCGATTTTGGATGTGCCCAGAAATGAGTCTACGCTTTTTGTATTTGATATAGATGATACTTTGTTAACCGCGCCGGTCTTTTATGGTAGCGACTACTGGTATAACTGGCTAAAAACCGTCGATAAAAACGATGCTAATTATGTGCAGTGTAAGTGGGAGATAATTCCTATTTTATACGAGTTAACCACTCAAACAGTTCCTGCCGATGCTGGTATTAGTCCGCTGGATGTTTTCAATTCCATTGCCGGTGATAAGCTGATATTAACGTCAAGAAGTCCCGATTATCGACCGGCAACCACGCGAGAGTTGCATTACAATCATTATCAATTACCAGAGCCTCTTTCTACCGAAACCGATAATTCTTATTTTTCATTGATTAAACCCGGTAATACACGAATCGCGCCTGCGAGTTATAAAGACGGAATATTAATGACCACAGGATTTGATAAAGGCTTGGCGTTGTATGAGTTACTGGAAGCATCTGATCTTGATTATCAAACCATCGTAATGATTGATGATGGTGAGGATAATATTCACAACGTAGCGCGCGAAGCGAAAAATCATCACGATAATTTTTATGGCTACATTTATACCGCGGTAAAAAAACCGTTGCCATTAAATGCAGATTCTGAAGAAGTAAAATCAGCAGCACAATCCCACAAGCTTTTGCTACAAACCTTAAAAACGGTTTATCCAGATCGATATAAAAGATTAGAGCAAGGTTGTGGTTACGATAAATAAAGATTTTTTTGTCGAATTTAAAATTGAACTAGAGTTTGTGTTTTTTATTTAGCTCTGATTAATTCAATAATGGGTTAGTCAGAGCTTTTTATTCATTAGAACTCTCTTCGGCAATTTGTGCGGCAATATATTGCTCTGGAATTTTAATTAAATATCTTTTTGGCCAATATTTTCCGGTTATCCAAAAGGCTTGATGTTGTTCGCTCCAAGCAATGCCATTGGCGACCTTGTCTGAGGTAAAAATACCTTTCCGGTGGGGTTTTGCTAGTTCTGTTAAATCTATAACGCCTAGAACATTTCCGGTAGTTGCATCAATAGCGATTAGTTCGTCGCTTAACCAGCGGTTCGCCCAAACAATTCCGTTGTGATATTCAAGCTCGTTTAGTAAATCCCAAGTGCGGTTGTAGCCCGTTACGGTTAGGATTTTCTCTACGCTAAAGTCGTCGGGATTAATAAATTGCAGTTGATCAGAGCCGTTACTCATTATGAGTTGTGTGTCGGTGTGTGTGAGTCCCCAGCCTTCACCTTGGTAGTGAAAGGTTTGTTTTTGCGACCAGTATTCGTCGTAGCGATAGGCGGTTTGGTTGCGCCAAGTAATAAGATAAAAGCTGTTGTTCCAGAAGGTTAATCCTTCGGCAAAAATATCGTCGGGCAGTTTTTGGCTGTAAAAACCTTCGCCATTTTCTTCTTTATAGCGTGCTAAAAGAGATTGTCCGTAACGACCGCTGGATTCGTAAATCCAGTCTTTCACGATCAAAAAGCCTTGTGTAAACAGCTTTGGGTTGTGGTTTTTCTCCTGTATTACCGAGTAGTCGATTTTGGGTACATCGTTTTCGGGTTTTGCCGAGACGCCTGTGCCCACCCAGAAACAGAGCATCAAGCCAAATACGACAGTTTTTAGCGATTGCAATGGAGTTCGGTGACTGAAGGATTGTGAGAATCTGAGTGGAGAGAACATGCAACAGGCCCGGTTAAATGAAGCGAGAATTTTAACGGGCCAAGAAAGCGAATAACAAGTTCAGAGTGACGAAATTGATGGTTCTATGGCGTGTTTTCGGAATTCGCATTAGCGTTGCTGGCTGTGTCGGAAGACTTATTGGTTTGATCTGTAATCTCAGCCAATGAAGGCGGTACGTCTGGGTTTAAGCTATTTGCAGTATTAACAAGTACCGGTTGTGCTTGTGATGCGTTGGTTGCTTGAGGTTTTACGGGTTCTTCTTCGGGTGGACGAGCACGCAAGCTGACGTAGGTTATGGCCTCGTGAACCGCTGTTTTCACCTTGTCTTGAATTTCTTTCTGTTCTTGCGGCGACAGAAAAAAGGTCATATCAACATCGTAGCGAATATATCTTGGTGGTAGATGGTTGAGACTTACGCAGGCAACGTCGGCAAGAAAGTCCGATTCTAATCGGGCTCTTTCGCTTTGATGTCGAATTTCATCAATGACCAGCTTTTCGTAGTAGTTGTGAATGCTGTCGAGCGCAGTGAGATGCGTATGACTGCTGGAATGCTGCAAAAGCATGAAAGATCCTCTTTAAGCAGTGGTAAGACCGGGCGCTATTATTGTTATAGGGCGAGAGCCTTACTGTCAGAAGCCTCTGAATTAACCTGTCTTTGATTGAGTATGAACACAGAAACAAACTAGGTGCCTGCCAGTCTGTGTACATTAAAATACTCGGTTTATTGGCGTTGCTAACAAGGCTGTTGTCGTTTCGCTTCACCAATAATATGACTGAAACTCAGGTTAGCTTAAGTGTAGCCACTGATTACAAGGCGTGCCTACTAATCCAACAATTAGGTCGGTGAGGTGTGTTTTCCGGTTGCTTGACGCTTGTTTCTGGCGATATCACGCACCAAAAATCGCGCTGGATGCAATGCTTTGGTCAGCTCCAGTCCAACGGGATTGGGCGTTGCGTTTATGTGCGCACACAGAAGGTCGGTGGCTAGTGGCAGGTACGCCAGCGCCCGCGAACCATACGCAAGGCTTGTGAATAAGCCTGGGTAGTAGCTGCCTGCTGTTGACACGACCTCACGAGCATTCTTGCTAAAGCGTGCGTAGTCTCGGTCAAACTGCTTGGCAATGGGTACCGGGCCAACGATCGGTAGGTAATCGGGGGTGCTGCAACGCAATGCCACGCGGCCAATGTAGCTGTGGTGTAAGCCCGCTTCTATGGTTTCTGTGAGTGGCTTGCAGATGCTGCGAATGTGCTCAATGTTTTCTTGATGATCCGAGGCTAAGACATCGAGGTTGGTACTTTTGGGATCAAAGGTTGCGCCCAAGCAATGATGGCCGCTGGCATCCGCCGGAGCGATATAGCCTTCTGAGCAGATTACGGTTTGTAAGTTATTACTCACTGAGTTTGACGGCACGAAGGTCACTTGCCCGCGCACCGATTTCAGCGGTAGATCTTGCGTTTGTTTGAAGCGTTTTGCGTCTACAGCATTGGCAATAATCACGTGGCTGAATTCACCCAAATGCGTTTTATTGCCATCGCGTAGCTGCCAGAGACCATCTTTGTATTTCAGTTTATCAACAGTGGTATTTAGCCGAATTGCCGGTTCCGACTGCTCCAGCAGGCGGCGACTCAACTGGAGTGGATTAATCCAGCCGCAGTTTGGAAACCACAGTCCGCCGTGTTCTAAATCGAGGCCGGCCAGTTGCGATGCTTGGGTTTGAGTTACGTGACTGAACAGTTGTTGGGCCGTACCGAAGCGTGACCAAGTCTGGTCGTGTAAAGTTTGCAGTTTTTCATCGAAACTGAGTTGCAAGACACCACAGCGATTGCCAATGTCGGTTTCTTTCCACAGTGGTTGATAAAATCGCTCCGCGGCCATTAATGCTAATAGATTAAAATCACCCAAGTGCCCAGTTTCTGGTGATAGTTTCGCAAACACCACACCCTGCGGATTACCCGAGGCTTTCTGACAGATATCGTCGGTGGCTTCAAACAGAGTTATAGCAAAACCTAATTTACTCAGATAATTCGCCGCAAAGCACCCCGATAAGCCGCCACCAATAATGGCCACAGTTTTAAGATGATGTTGGTGTTTGCGATATTTATCGTGATGGTGTGCTGGAACAAACCAAGGCGACTCGATGGGGTAGCGAAAGCGTGTGCGGTGTGAGCGTTGCTCTTTCTGAGTAATGTGCGGTTCAACTCTGCCTTTTTCAGCGTTACGTGTTTCTTCAGCGTCACGGGCCTCGGAAGAATCTGAGGCGTTGAGAGCGGTGGATGATTCCATGGGGGAGGCGGTTTCGCCAGTAAAGTATCCCCGTAACATTTCGCGTTTTTTACCAAAACCCGGAACCTTTTCAGTATTAAAGCCCGCGGATTTTAAGCCGCGTTTCACGATACCGGCGGCGGTAAAGGTTGCAAAGGTAGTGGCTCGGTTGGATTTGGTTGCAGTTTTTGACAGCGCAGCGATGTGCGCAAACAAAGTGTCCGTCCACATTTCTGGGTTTTTCGCGGGCGCAAAGCCATCGAGAAACCAAGCATCTACATGGCAGTTGTTTAGCGGCCCGCAAAACCAAGGGTGATTACTGGCGCGCATCTCGGCAAAGCCTGCACTGGCCTCGCCAATAATTAAGGTTAAGGTAATGCCGTTAAAATTTAGGCGGTGCACACCTTCCACTAATACTTGCGGATATTGAGCAAGCAGCTGCTGGCTTAGTGAGTGAAGGGCGGGCCAAAGCTCAAGGGATTTTTCCAAATCTGAGACTTGCAGAGGAAACCGTTCAACACTAATGAAATGCAGTTGGGTGTTTTCTGGTGAGTGATCGAGCCATGCTTGCCATGCACATAAAAAATTCAACCCGGTACCAAATCCGGTTTCGGCGATTACGAACTTATCGCCTGCATTTAAGCTGCGCCAACGTTCGAGTAGATGATTCTGCTCAAGAAAGACGTATTGGGTTTCGAGCATGCCATTGTCTTTTGAAAAATAAACATCGTCGAAAACGGTCGACAGCGGTTGGCCTTGCTCGTCCCAAGCAAGTTGGGCGTTTTTTAGGGTTGTTTCGGCTTCTTTCACAGAAAATCTTGGTTCGTCGTTATTGTTGTTTAGTCGTGCTACCTCAGTAGGCAACACATTATTCTCTAACAGTAGCTTTGGCTCTGCTTGAGTGACGAGCGAGAGTATACAACTTGGATATTTTGCATCGACTTTTCTGTTGCTAAATGTGAAGTGGCCTTCAAGAAGATCAAATAGCCATATATTGTTAGATTAGAGCTAATGGTCGAAAATCGAAAGATGTGTAGAGCGTGATTACCAGAAAGCTGCGGTTTGAACGGAGTGGTTTTAAGGTAATAATCCGAGAGGATAAGTGCTCAGCGTGAATGCTAAGCACAGAGCAAATACCAATTACAGAACAAATACAACTGCTAGGTAATTCCGAAGATAGGTTTTAGCGCATCGCACCACTGGGCGATACGAGCGTCGGTTTGCTCGAATTCGTTTTCTTCGTCTAGGGCTAAACCGACAAAATGCTTGCCGTCGGGTGTGAGCGCTTTAGATTCTTCAAACTCGTAACCTTCTACTGGCCAGTAGCCAACCAGGTTCGCACCCAAAGAGCTCAGCTTGGCGTGCAAGTAACCTAGGGCATCTAAAAACCATTCTGGGTAACCGACTTGATCGCCCAATCCAAACAGCGCTATGGTTTTACCCGAGAAATCGACGCTGTCGATCTCATCCCAGATTTCTTCCCAATCTTCTTGCAGCTCGCCGTAGTCCCAGGTTGGAATTCCCATGATGATGTTTGGGTAAAACAACGCATTGGCGATGGGTTCGTCACTGACGTTAAAAACATCAACGTTCGCTTCACCCAGATATTTGGCGATTTTCTCTGCCGCCATTTCGGTATAACACGTTGAGCTTCCGTAAAACAGCGCAATAGGTTTTGAAGGCATAGAATCAGACACGGTTACCACTTAAATATTTGTTGCCCATTGTTCCACCCAATCGCTGGCTAACGCGTTTAGATCTTCACCAGAGGTTGCGTCTAACACCAAAATCTCGCCGATTCGTGCGGCGCCAAGATCTTGCATGGCTTCTTCTAGATGTTGGCCGGCCTCACCAAAGGTTGGGTAGGAGCTATCGCCCAAGTTCACCAAACCGTAAGGACGGCCACCAATTCTTGGAAAATCGTTACGCAAGTGCAGATAAAACGGCAACAAATTAGGAGGAATATCACCGGCGCCGGTGTTGGATGAGCAAATCAACAAGACTTCTTGGTCGTTATCCAAATCAGGCTTTTTAAATTTGCCGTTGATGCGCACGCTGTGGCCTAAAGCTGTGAGTTTTTCAGCCATGGTTTTTGCAACACCTTGCGCGGTGCCCATTACGCTTCCTACTAATATTTGTATGTCCGCCATGTTCGCCTGCCTCCGTAAAAACGAGCGCGTAGTTTACGCGCTTATTGCGAGCCTGTGAAATTCAGTTGTCGCCAAGCTTCGTAAACAATTACGGCGGCAGCGTTAGAAAGGTTCATGCTGCGGCTATTGGGTAACATGGGAATGCGTAGCTTTTGGTTGGGTTCTAGTGAGTCTAAAACCTCGGGCGGAAGGCCACGGCTTTCTGGCCCAAAGACGAGATAATCGTCAGCGGTAAAGCTAACTTCGTGGTGGTATTTTTTGCCTTTGGTGGTGATGGCGTACAAATTTTGTGGTTTTGCCGCGTCTAAAAACGCCTGCCAACTCTTATGTACTACCAAGTCTTTCCATTCACCGTAATCCAAACCGGCGCGGCGCAATTTTTTATCGTCTAATTCAAAGCCTAAAGGCTCGATAAGCTGCAAGGTACAACCGGTGTTTGCACCTAAGCGAATAATGTTACCGGTATTGGGTGGGATTTCTGGCTCGAACAGTACGATATTTAACATGCGGTGACGTCTTTCAAAAAGCCGCAGTATAAGTCATTCGAGCCAGTAGATAAAAACCACAGTTAGTGGGGTTAAATGCGCATTAGGCTGCACTTAAATCCTGAACTGCGGCAATGCAAGCGCTGTCGCGAACGCTATGCAACACGTTGTTAAACATCATCTCATCGGCAAACAGTTGGCTTTTTACCAGCGGTTGTCCGGCTTTATTTTTAATAATGAAAAACTTCTCGCCCGCAGGGCCGCTGCCTACCGAAATCATCTCGCTCATCATTGAGCCGACACGTACGTCTTGAATGGCTTGTTCGGCGGTTGTCTTTTCCTCAAATTCGGCACTGATCAGCAGAACTTCACCGTTGCTGTTAAGTAATTCAAATTGATATCCAGAATCTTCGGTCGATTTCAATTCAAAAGTAGCTGCCATCGTTCGGTTCCTTTGCTTGGGTTAGATATCAGGATGGGTGGTCGAAATAGGGTAATACAACGCAATCAGTTCATGCCTATTTCTATCAGCAGTTTGGCAAACGCCATGCCATTGAAAATGAGTTGAGTGGGGTGAGTAATTTGACCAAAATCAAGAAAATTGTCGTCAATACAACACATTTTGCGTTCATCTGTCGCAAAGCTCGCAAGATAACTTGATGGTTGAATGTGCACTTACGAGTCTTTTTTTAAGTGTTTCTTGTGGTTGCTACGATAACTGGATTGCGATTGCAGCAAGCTTAAAGGTGTGGAATGTAATTTGCGCAATAACCGTTTTTTGATCATGGTTTTAATGAGGGCAAACAATGCAACCTATCTCCATTAGCATGAACATTCCCGATCGTAATCTTGAAAAAACTCCCATCGAACGCGCTATCACGGCATTAGCTGCGAGTGTTGCTACTCATCGACAAGATTTAACGGATTTAACGCAAGGCCCCTCGTTGGATATTACCTTCTGCTTGGCTTACAACGGCGATAAGCCCGAATTCGACGGTATGAGAATGGGCGGTTTTTCACCCGAAGGTAACACGCTGTATTTTGAGGCTGCTATTCCCGAAAGATTTAATCAATCCCATCAAGCAAGAGAATACGTTGCCGCGGTGATGGAAGATGTAATTACTAACGCCTACGATTATTTTAGTGACCAACAGGTAGAATTTGATGCTGGACTTTGGAAAAACACACTAACGCCGATTATGGCTAAAGCGAATAATATTGCACTGCCTTTGTAACGCTGTAGCTACGTGAGAATTTTGATTTAATTTTACGGTTAGTATGTTTTTTATGTTCAGAGAATTCTAAATAGATTGGAGTTCTCTGAATACGGTAGTTTCACTTCTAATTTATCTGCCCAGTTAATCACTAAAAACCTGTCTCGATTTTTAGATAATTACCAGTTTTTATTTTCGATAAATTGATTTTTAACGAAATTGAAATATGTGCGGTGCAACATTTTTACACCAATAATTCAGCAGTAAAAAAACTAAATTATTCCAAATAATGATTTCACAATTCATTTCTAATTGTTATGAATGTGTTTTGGCTAAATATTGTTGAATCACTTATGATTTGCTGAGTAAGCGACAAAGTTTTTATTGTTTCATTTGTGGTGGTGCTGGGTTTTAATTTTTTATGTTCGGGTTTTTTGCTTAAAGTATTAGTAAAAAATTAATGCCTATGCACGGTGCAGTCAGAAATTGTCTAGTTATCTGATAATATTTGACAGCTATACCTAAATTTTGGTGGAGCGATCAAAAAGAGTCACTTACGATACGTGCGCCTTCAATTTAAATAGAAGGTTTTAATACTGAGCGCAACTATAGGAACCTCTGGTTAACTCATCCGTGATTTAATCGGAGGGCAGAAATTGAGAGTGCGATTTCCAATTTCTTGACAATTTCAATTACATACCGTTCTTGAAATTGGCGATACATCCTTGTGTCGCGGGAAACTCTGGGTTAATCAGAGTTTTCTATAATAATTCATCTTATAAAAAGAGAGTATTTAGCTTTGAGGATAACTCTAAAAAACCTCAACGTTTAAATGTAATCAAAAAAGATTTTCTACTTTTTTAGCAAGCTTTGATTGATGCTTTAGAGATTAAGGTTCGTAGTCGGTTTGTCTTTTCTATTTAATGAAAAAATTTAACCAGGAAATAATAAAAATTAATTGTAGTACTAATGTAGCATTCGATGGCATTTATTTACTGCATGTTTATGCTTGAATAAATTCGCTTCAGAGATGAATCCTATAGAGCATTCAGAACAATAATAATTCACTGAATGGAAATACCCTTATGTCTAATTACTTAAAAGGTTCGCGTTTTTCTGCTTTTTTCATAAAACTGATTATCTTAATTTCGGCTACGTTAGGCGTATCGGCGGCCAGCATTGCGGCGTGCATTGATAACGTCGTACTAGTACACGGTAATACCGGTGATCCTAATGACTGGGATGCAACCTACGATGAACTGCTTCGACAAGGATGGACAACAAACCAAATTTATCGACCTAATTGGGGTTCTAAAAGTTGTGCTGCCTGTAACGATCATAGTGGCTCTGAAGAAACGCCAGTGCGAAATGCTATAAGTAGTGCCCTAGCCAATTCTTGTACCGGTAAGATCGATGTTATTGGCCACTCCATGGGGGTGACATTAGCAGCGCAACAAATTATAAAATTAGGTCAAGCAAATAACGTTAACACCTTTGTGGGCATTGCTGGAGCTTATCGCGGCTTACTGACTTGCGGCGTTTATCCCTTCAATGTTTCGAGCACTACCTGCGCCAGTCAAGGTCTTTCCGTTGGTAGCCCATTTTTAGACAGCATTTTTGGCAAAAAAATAGGTAATCGCGTATTTTCAATGAAAAGCTGGGTCGATCAAATTGTTTGTGGGTCAGGCTCGTGCTTAGTTTACGGCGTGCACTCAAGCCAAATCGCCAACGAAAATGCCAGCTATACCTACAACTTGGGACACTTCGGTTTACAACTCTACACAGCGCCAGATCAGGTTGCTTTAATTCGTTAATTTTTCGTTGTGATAGGAAACTCTGGTTTATTCGGAGTTTCCTATCAATTAATTAATGAAAATACGCGTTTCCTAGCAAAACAAGGCTTTTGTTGAGTAAGAGAATCTAGGAACCTTTGAGGCACTTAAAAAATTGTACAAATAGCGACGATGATTAATATCCAGAAATAGCCATGATTGACAATGGTTTTAGAGAAGTCATGTTTTCAACAGTGCTAAAATATTGTAATTAGATGTAATACTTCCGTCGAATTTATTCTAGTATACTCATGGTTATTATTGTAATTATATGAAAGAGGGATATTGGATGAGTGACGGTTCTAATTCTACAATGTGCGAAATAAATCAGGGTGGTGAAACGCCAGATTGTATGATGGCTGATGATAGTGTTACTCCTCATGTTTGGAAGGATATGACTACATCGGACACGTTTGACTACATAAATTGCTTAATGAGCAATAATGCTAGTGAAACCGCCGGTTATCCTTATACCTATACAATACAGTTAGAATCAAATACCTATACAAGCTTTTCTACAACTCCAATTGATCCAAATACTGTCACTGTTTCTGATAATAAATCTTCAGGCTATATAACATCGTTAGTTGTAACGGTTAAAAAAATGCCGCCATCGACAGTTACAATAAATGAGCAACCATATTTTTCTTTTGGTGTTACCTTAAATACATCAGGTGGGAAAAAACACGACCCAGCTATATCAATTGGTCCTATCATTCCTAACTAGAGGAAGATGGCATTTGCGATAATTTAAATAGTATTGCAAATGCTCTCTATTTTATTCGTATTTATGGTGTTTTTAGATGTTATTTCACAGATCTCATTTAGCCATGGAATACTCAACCATACGCTACTCACACCATGCTCTAGGGCTTGTCTTACGCTGGAATATGATGAATGTTTCTCTCCAGCTAAAGCATAAACAATGGCTGCGATATAAAATGTATTGCCACTGTTCGGCAGTTCGCGTTCTATTTTTTTAACTATCTCGATGGCTTCTGTAAACCTATTTAAATGCGCTAATGCTTGTGCTCGATTGTGAAGTTTTAGTAAGTCCGTAGTGTTTTCCGTTAGATCAATGATTTTTTGATAATTTCTTATAGAGCCCTCTAGGTTACCTGAAGCTTTTTGAGCATCGGCTAGATTAAGTATAAAGTTTGTTTGTAGGGTATTGTCTTCAACAACTTTTTCAAATTCTATAATAGCAGTTTCATAGTCACCTTTAAAAAATAATGCTAGGCCTAGGTTGTTTCTGCTTTGGGCGTCATCACTGGTTAAAGTTAGCTTTTTATATCTATCAATAGCTTTTTCGAGCCTGCCTTCCGAAAGTAACCAAGCAGCCTCTAATTTTCTAGCTGGAAAATGATTTTCATCTATATTGAAGATTTTTGTTAAAACTATTTCAAGATTTTTGTAATCTGAACTCCAGTAGTACGCAATGGCTAGATTGTACATGTTTTTTGTTGATGGATTTAAATTTAATAATTTATCAAGATATAAGTTGGCTTTGTCCGATTCGCCTGTGTAAAGATAGTAAGTTCCAAGAGCTTTTATTGTGTTTAAGGTTTCTCCTGAATTGTGTAAATTATTGTCTATTAGTTTTTTTGCTTGATCAGGATTTTCTGAGTTAATTAAGTAGTGAAACTCGTGTAAAAATATCTGTTGGTGATTAACAATATTTTGTTTTTCTAGCTGTATGGTATTTGCAAGCATTTCTAGATATTTTTGTTCTTGTTTCTGAATATATAGTTCGTTTTGTATATTGAATAATAGGCGGTAGATTCCAGGGAAAGAAGGTTCGGAGAGTTGTAGTTTTTTTACATTTTCTAACAGGTTGGGTTCATTTACACCTTTTTGAGTGTTTATTTGGTGGAGCTTAATGTACTTTTTGTATCCCTCTTCACTGATAGTAAAGTTTGGCTTTTTACTGAATTTTTTGTTATATGAGTTGAATATTAACTTAGCTATAGTTGGTAATATGTCTAACTGTTCATCGCGCAAGAAACGTTGACTATTAGAACTTTTTGTTTTTAATTCACTTGCGTCAATTTTGGATATAGTTAGATCACATGTTGACTCTGAACAGGTCAGTTTTGGATAAAGTATATCTTGAGCAGCGGAACGCTTGGCAAAATCTTTTAAACTAACATCTTCTTTTAGAGATGGGTCTATTTCGAGTAATGCTATGCTTGAGCTGGACAAAAGATATTCGTCAATGCCTTGTAATATACTTGAATGTAACAATTCATCATCATTTGAGTTTTCCGGATTTGGCCACAAATCTGGTGCGTAAACAGCAACAAGTGTTTGTGGTTGATTTTTATTGTTTTGTATATAAAAAATAGAGCCGGCAGCCACAATTAAAGTAATTGCTATAAACGTTGCCAGTTGCCATCTACGTTTAGAACTTTTGCGAACAGGTTCTAGCGGCTGTGTGTCTGATAGGTCGAGTGTGTGTGGACTGACTTTTTCAGACAGTATGGAGTTTAGGTAGGTTTCTATCCAAACGCTGCTCAGCGGTCTTTTCTTTTTGTCTTTCTCTAATGTTTGCAGAATTAAATTATTAATTCTTGGGTCTAGGTTGGGCTCAAAGTGAACGGGTTCTATGGGTCTTTCGTTCAGTAAGGCTTCTATGGTCTCTTTTTTAGAAGGATTTTTTCGTATATCAATAAATGGGTGGCGGCTGCATATCAGTGTGTAGGCGACGCAGCCAAATGAAAATAAATCGCTGCTAAAGTCAACGTCATGTTCTAGAATTTCTTCGGGTGAAACCCAGTAAATAGAACCAAATAGAGACGTCTTTTTTAAATCATTGTCTGAAAGGTTTTTGTGAGCGGAAAACAATTTTGACGAAATGCCAAAGTCACTCAATTTAACGATATTGTTATCGGATATTAAAATATTCTCCGGTTTTAAATCGCGATGAATAATTCCATTTTGATGAGCACAGGCGAGAGCCCCCGCTATCTGCTTAAGCCAGCGTAATTTAGTTGTTAAAGACGTATTTTGCTCAGTAATTTTAGAGCTTAGGTTTTCGCCATTAACGTATTCCATAACAATTGCAGGTGCTTGCTCGCCTTCAATGGTGTCATAGATTTGAATAATATTGGGATGATTAAATGCAGCCTGAGTTCGGGCTTCGTTCAGCAGAAACTCTTGTGATTTATCATCGGCCACATTGCCTTGCAGCTGTTTTATGGCGACTAGCCGATTTAAGCGTAGATCTTTTGCTAAATAAACAACACCCATGCCGCCTCTACCGAGTTCTTTAATGATCTCGTAGTTTTGGTAGTTGGGCTTAATTTCTGATCGATTTAAACTGATCGAGTCCATGATTCGGTAGCGGTTTCCATGGCTGATTCAGCCGTATTGGTTGCTGATGATTTTTTTTGAGGGGTAGATTTATTGATAATAATATTATCGACGCTTAAACGTATTTTGCCCCGTTTTCTCTCAATAATGGTGCTGGAATCCAGCGAGTGGTTGCTGGCCTCTGAAATTTGTTTGCGAGCGCGAAATATCAAAATGTTAATGTGACTTTCTTCCAGCCCAACTTCCTGCGAAATTACCGTTTTACGGCACCAGCCTTGCTCTTGGACAACGTAGTTTTCGGCCACGTGCTTAAGCTTTTCACGAGCAAGATAAAGCAGTATTTCATGGTGGCTGCGTTCGCCAAGATCAAATTGTTGTTGGCCGTCGTTAATGACTAACGTGATGTTTTCTTCATCTTGGCTAACATCAAAAGTAAGTGTTAGCTGCGGAGCTTCTGTAGGCGGCTCAAAGCCGAGTTTTTGCGTTGCTTGTAAGGTTCCGCACAAAAACAGTTGGTGCATTTCTCCATCGACGCTGAACGTGCTGTTATGATGCAGATATTCCGTTTGGTGAGTGTCGTCGGCATGAATTTTTTCAAGGGTCCAAGCTTGTTGAGAGTTGTCAAAATACAGAGCGTAGCTTGGATCTGCTTCTGAAGGCAGCAGGTTGTAGTTTTCTAGAATTAAAGATCTTTCTGGTGCGTTAGTAACCAATATCTTATTTGCTGGTGCACTATCGTCAACAAGCTGCCAGAGGTCATCTTGTATGCCAGCGAAGTAGAAGGTGTCTGAGCTTTGTATTTTTTCGGGTCGGCCCGTATCTAACTTGTTGCCGTTTAGCCAAGTGCCATTCATGCTCAGGTCTTTGATGCGCCAAGAGCTATCGAGATATTCTAGACTCGCGTGAATTTTTGAGACTTCTTTGCCGGCAATAGGCGTGTCGGCAATGTCCGCGCGTCTGCCCAAGGTGTGATGAGAGCGAAGCTCAAACTCCCGGCCGCTGAGTAGGTGTTTAATTCGCGCCATTTACTCAAATCCCTAGGTGAACAGAAAGCTATCTTACAGTGATTTTGCCGTCAAAGCGTTACGGTTTTGGCCGTAGCGATTATAACCGCCCAAAGATTGCGAGCGGCTAAGTTCGTGCCTTCAGCGCTGTACATCACAAAAAGAAGAACCAAAATTGCCTTTGTTTTTTCAAACGAAGACGATTGTTTAAGATCCATTATCAGCAAGCAAAACGCCAGTTTGTTTGGGTAGTATGGTGCACCGTCGTGCGAAAGTGCTGATTCGTTCTTTATGCGATGGACAAAAACTCATTAATATGAATTTTTTTATCACCTTTTGTTTAGTATTTCTTTGATTTTTATATTCCTATGCTAACACCCTAGAGCACAATTAGGAATCTGGAAACTATTTGGAAAAAAGCCTTATTTTTTTAATGCAATCTGATAATTGTGTCAGGTTTTGTTCGCTCTCATTCATCTGTGTCTAAATTACCTTTACCGTTTTCGTTCGAGTGTATCTTTAATAGGGTTTTTATAAGCGATATTGTTCTCATTTAAAACGGATACGAGCTTTGTTCAGAGTTTTTCTGCGGGTATTGAGCAGGCGTTTGTGCGACGGCTTTTGGGGATGGTGTTTTGTTCGGAAAAGTATTGGCGTGATTTTACGGACGATAATTGACTTTTGGGTAATTAAAGGTAGATATCATTGGGCGTTGTTGTAGAGGCCTCTGATCAATTCAAAGATGAATAAATCAGAGGCTTTAATGGGTTAATTTTCTACCCAATTAAAGTGATCGGTGGCTTTTAGGCATTGGTCGGTGTTGAAGGCGTTTGCGGCATCTGCAATAAAGATTTGCAGAGCTTCAGATGCGGGGTAGCTTAAGTATTGAGAGCAATAGGCACTTTGACCGGGACCGACAACAATCTTTTGCTGTGCTTTTAGTGGACAGGATACGAGGCGATCCAGTGGCGACCATTGAAAGCAAATTTCATATTGTTCTCGATATTCAGAGGTGCTGCCTTCTGGTTTGAAGAAAGCCCACCATTGGCCGAATTCACTATTCGGATTGGTGCTGTTCCAAGCTCTAAAAAAGTCTGCCGGTAATTCTTGTGTGCTTTCGTATACTTGGCCTTTGCATAAACCTCCTTTACCCGCTTCTCCCAGTGCTTTATCCAGTAACTCTTGGTCATCGACCGCTTTAAAGTACTGCGCGAATTGAGCGGGGATTTCCGTGCTGCCCGGACAGCTTTCGCTGACAGACGCCACGTTATCTGTCTCTTTCGTTTGCGTGTTTTTGGTTGCTGACAGGTCGGTGAAGGTTTCGCATCCAGAAACAATGACCGTTAAAAGTGTTGTGAGCAGAATTTTGTTCATGTTCAGTCCAGTTGTTAACAAGAAAAGAGCGAGTGTTATTTTTATATCTCACGCTTTGAACTGGTATTTCTGGCAAGTTTTACGAATATTTTTTTACAATTTTCATTTTTTGGAATTTCTGTAATTTACAGAAATGTTTTTACTATGTTTTGTTTTAAGGCTGCAGTTTTTTTGCGGGCATAATTTAATCGGTAGTTCTTAAATACCGTGCTGTTGTATTCGTACATGTTTTTTAAAAGTATAAATGCTTTAGCGCACGAATTTGGGCGGCGTAATCTTTGTTGATCGCCATAAAATAAGTTGGTGATCAGGGAGTTCTTAGGAATCTCCGATTAACTCCGTCATGATTTAATCACTGAGTGTAAATTGACGATTCCATGTTCAGACCCTTCACAACTATCATCGCTTAATGCTCTGGAAATACTTTATTGCTGAAAGCTCTGAGTTAATCAGAGTTTTCTATCATGATTAAAAGCCGTTGTCGAGATTGATACAACATGCTGGATTAAACATTTTTTGTATGATGGAGGATTTTTTGAGACCTATTATTTAAAAGCTTTTTGTCAGCTGTTTTGATTTTTAAATTATTAGCGAGATTGCTGACACTTCTGATTAACCGGTAAAAAATTAAATAAGATCTTTGGTGATTAAAAAATGCTGACAGAGCTATAAGTTTTAGTTGAGATACCTCTGATCAACGCCTCTTTAATTTAACCAGAGGCTGTAATCAGAAGTGGATGTTGCAAGTGTAATTACCAATTTATTTGCTATTTCGACTGTTTGTTTTCGGTTTTATATCTTCAACTATTCATCGTTAACGAAGATTGCAACACGTCCGAGATAGGCAGCTTTGGATAAATCGGAGTTTTCCTTAAATATTCACGCAGGAATAGCAGCTAGGCTTTCTTGGGCATACAGCACCTCGTGAACAAATAACGCGGGCGGAACTGTCTAGGCCGCGTTTAACCCAAGAGATATTTAAAATCCGCGCGACACGAGTTAATTCTTTCTGTATTGAGTCGGGAATTTTGGCGGAACCGCCTGCGGCGACACAGGTTTCTTTTAGGCTCTGTGCAATTTCTTGAGCATTTTGCATCTGAGTATCTAAAGCGGGATTAAGATCGATACCCGCACACAATACGTGGCTGTTACCGGCTAAATCTTGAACTTTGAGGGATTCACAGGCGTAAATTCTTGGGCCGTCTCCGGCATCTAACACCGAAATCTGAGCCGAGGTTCCATCCGGGGCATCAACATTGGTGATCATTCTGAATACAGCCCAGTGCTGGCAAGGGTCTTCTACCAGGCGCATGTTGCCCCAAGGCAGGGGAATGCCATTGCCGCGATACACTGCTTTGAGTGTGCCCGGTGCGTAGGCATCGAAATAATGCCAGTGTGGATAAGGCGAAACTGCGGTCATTCTGCGCATTACAACCGACGGCGTTACGCCAATGGTTTTGTGCACGTCAACACTGTAGGCAGTGCGATCAAGCAGTTGTCTGAAGGGTACTTTCGGGCACAAAAGGGCGCCGGCGAAAAAGCTACATTCGAAGTCTCGCCATGCTTGCAATATATCTCTTGGGTCTACATCTGATGAATTCGATAAGTCGAACCGACCTTGCTCTACGTTAAACCCTTGGCTTCTGCCTGCCATTAATAAGCTCTTTACACCGTCCTTGTCGTGCAAAATACAGTGACCAATGTGTACGGCTAGGTCGTATTTCATGCGAGCAGGTTGGGTTTTTAAGATGTTGTTAAGGCAAATTTTATTGGGTGACTCGAAATACGAGCGCACCATGTTGTTTGAGCGCACGCCAAGCTCATCGGCAATTTCTTCTGGTACACTGTCAAACCAAACGACTTCTAAGCCGAGTCGCCCAGCGATTGCAATCATATCGTGCTGATCTAAAGGCATACGCTTTTGACCAACTTCCTCAGCAGCGCGCTCTAGGTCAGGAAAGTGATTGCGATGGTATTCCTGATAAGCGCGGATTAATAATTGCGCAAATTGTCTACCGGTTGTTCCGGTTTGGACTAACATTTCAGGAAGGGCAATTTGCAAAATCTCATTTGAGAACAGAAAACTGGGCTCCAGTGCCATACCGCTAAGGCCACCACGGTTTGTTTTCACAGGACTGATCGCTTCATCGGAAGACACATCGTCTAAAAACCAGCCAATGTCTTTTTGAAAAACCTCCGCAATTACCCCGAGCATATCTTCACTGGGGACACGTTTTCCTCGCTCAATCATGGAGAGATATGACACCGAAGGGGCGAGATCTGCGTTGATCTTCACGCAACGTGACGATAAGTCTTCCATTGTTAAATGGTTGCTTTTACGCAGATTACGGATCTTAGTGCCGAGGAAATGGGATTTTCTAAGTAAGTTGTTTGAATTCTTCATTTTTGTGAAATTAACAATGTGAAATTTTTATTGTGAAATTTTAGTTAAAAAATTACTACACTAGCAACATGTTTCAACAGCAACTAAAACGCGAAGGGCAATCTCATGAACCAATCCACTGAAGCACCGAGACCAATCGACATGTCCCGGATTAACCAGGATTTGTATTCGTTCATCCAAAACGAAGTGTTGCCGCTCACCGATGTCAAATCAGAAGAGTTTTGGGCAGGCTTCCAACAGCTTATCGAAGACTTGGCACCGGTCAACAAAGAATTACTTGCAGTACGTGATGAAATCCAAGCCAAGATTGATCAATGGCATTTAGAACGCCAAGAAGGTTTTGGGCAAGCAGAGTATCAGGAGTTTTTGAAAAGCATAGGTTATTTGCTTGAAGAAGGTCCGGATTTCCAAATTGAAACCGCAAACGTTGACGAAGAGATTGCTTCTTTAGCAGGCCCTCAGTTGGTTGTACCTGTTAAGAACGCACGCTTTGCATTAAACGCTGCCAACGCACGTTGGGGTAGCTTGTACGATGCGTTGTACGGTTCTGATGTTATCTCTAAAGAAGGTGAGTTAGCGCCAGGTAAAGAATACAACCACGCTCGCGGCGCGGCTGTTATTGAATACGCAGCAGAATTCTTAGACAAGTGCTTCCCACTTGCTAAAGGTTCGCACAAAGACGTTTTGCAATACTCCGTTTTCTCAAGCCATCTATTGGCTTACTTCGACGGCGGTATTACTTCTGGTCTAGAAAGCCCAGGACAATTCGTTGCTTACGATGGTGACGGCAACCACCCAGAATCCATCGTATTGAAGAATAACGGTCTTCACATTGATCTAGAATTGATTCGTAACGATCAAAAAGACAGCAATCACAACTCAACTATTACCGATATTTTGGTTGAGTCTGCGCTAAGTACCATTATGGATTGCGAAGACTCGGTTGCAGCGGTTGATCCTGAAGACAAGATCGAAGTTTACAAAAACTGGTTGGGCCTAAACAAAGGTGATCTAGAAGAGAGCTTTGAAAAAGGCGGCCAAACCTTAACGCGTAAAATGGCTGATGACCGTCACTTCCACACTCCGTTAGGTGGTGACTACAACCTTCACGGTCGTTCGTTGATGTTGGTGCGTAACGTTGGTCATTTGATGACAACAAGCTTAATGACCACCAGCACTGGCGAAGAAGCACCAGAAGGTATTGTTGATGCAGTTGTTACATCTTTGATTGCGACTATCGACCTTAACCAAAAAGGTAAATACCGTAACAGTCGTACTGGCAGCATCTACATCGTTAAGCCAAAAATGCATGGCCCTGCTGAAGTTCAGTTCACCTGTGACTTGTTCACACGCGTTGAGCAATTGCTTGGTCTTGAAAAGAACACCTTAAAAGTCGGCATTATGGATGAAGAACGTCGCACCACGGTTAACTTGAAAGAGTGTATCCGTGCTGCCAAAGAGCGTGTTTTCTTCATTAATACTGGCTTCTTAGATCGTACCGGTGACGAGATTCACACCAGCATGCTAGCAGGTGCCTTTATTCCTAAAGGTCAAATCAAGTCACAACCATGGATTGCTGCTTACGAAAACTGGAACGTGGATATCGGCCTTGAGTGCGGATTCACTGGTAAAGCGCAAATCGGTAAAGGTATGTGGGCGATGCCAGATGAAATGGCCGCCATGATGGAACAAAAAATTGGTCACCCAAAAGCTGGTGCTAGCACCGCGTGGGTACCTTCGCCTACAGCTGCAACTTTGCACGCAATGCACTATCACCAAGTAGATGTATTCGCGACGCAAGAAGAGTTGAAAGGTCGTGAGCGAGCTTCTTTAACCGATATTTTGACCATTCCGTTGATGCCGCATGGTATGCAACCGACTGCCAAAATTATCGAAGCAGAACTGGAAAACAACGCGCAAGGTATCTTGGGCTACGTTGTTCGCTGGATTGATCAAGGTGTTGGCTGTTCGAAAGTACCTGATATCAACGGCGTAGGTTTAATGGAAGACCGTGCAACTTTACGTATTTCTAGCCAGCACATTGCGAACTGGTTGAAGCACGAAATTTGTACCGTAGAACAAGTTAAAGAAGTTATGCAGCGCATGGCTGAAGTTGTAGATCAACAAAATGCCGGTGACCCTAATTACCAAAATATGGCGCCAAACTTTGAGCAGAGCGTAGCCTATCAAGCTGCAGAAGCTTTGGTTTTTGAAGGCACAACACAGCCTAACGGCTATACCGAACCACTACTACATGCTTACCGCCAAAAAGCGAAAGCACTGTAACTGAAAGAATTTAACGCTGGACTCTCAACGTATTACCCAGAGGAGATTGACATGAGCAATTATTTAGAAAAAATCCAAGCCGCAGCAAGCGTTATTGATAAGAACGGTAATGCATGGCGTGAAATTAATCCTGAATACGCTGTGCGTATGGATCTTCAAAACCGCTTTAAAACTGGTTTGGATATCGCTCGCTACACTGCCAAAATTATGCGTGAAGACATGGCAGCTTACGACCAATCTCCAGCAAACTACACTCAATCTTTGGGTTGCTGGCACGGTTTTATCGGTCAACAAAAATTGATCGCCATTAAAAAGCACTTTGGTCAAACCAAAAGCCGTTACTTGTACCTTTCTGGCTGGATGGTTGCGGCACTTCGCTCTGATTTCGGTCCATTACCAGACCAATCAATGCACGAAAAAACCTCTGTTGCTAACTTGATCGAAGAGCTTTACACCTTCTTGAAACAAGCTGACGCTCGTGAACTTCGTCATATCTTCAAAGAATTAGACGCAGCTCGTGCAGCAGGCGACAAAGCAGCTGAAGAAGCGGCAATCGCTAAAGTTGATAACTTCCAAACTCACGTTGTGCCAATTATTGCGGACATCGACGCTGGTTTCGGTAACGAAGAAGCAACTTACTTGCTTGCTAAGAAAATGATCGAAGCGGGTGCTTGCTGTATCCAAATCGAAAACCAAGTATCTGACGAGAAGCAATGTGGTCACCAAGACGGTAAAGTAACCGTTCCACACTCTGACTTCTTAGCAAAAATCAACGCTGTTCGTTACGCGTTTATGGAGCTAGGTGTTGAAGACGGCGTTATTGTTGCTCGTACCGACTCTTTAGGTGCTGGTCTTACCAAGCAAATCGCGGTTACTAACGAACCAGGCGACCTTGGCGACAAATACAACAGCTTCCTTGACGGTGATTACATCGAAAGCGCTGACGACATTGCTAACGGTGACGTTGTTGTTAAAGCAAACGGCAAGTTGCTTAAGCCTAAGCGTTTGGCTTCTGGCTTGTTCCAGTTCAAAGCAGGTTCTGGTGTTGACCGTGTTGTACTTGACTGTATTACTTCACTACAAAACGGTGCAGACCTTCTTTGGATCGAAACTGAAAAACCACACGTTGGCCAAATCGCCGAAATGGTTAACCGTATTCGTGAAGTTGTGCCTGATGCGAAACTTGTTTACAACAACTCGCCTTCATTCAACTGGACTC
Source organism: Sessilibacter sp. MAH1 (assembly GCF_054658315.1). NCBI lineage: Bacteria > Pseudomonadati > Pseudomonadota > Gammaproteobacteria > Cellvibrionales > Cellvibrionaceae > Sessilibacter > Sessilibacter sp. MAH1. Next base: position 122,060 of record NZ_BAAGIC010000008.1, on the reverse strand, counting down.
TAAACTTCCGTCAACAAGTATTCGATGCTTGGGCTGCAGAAGGTAAAGACGTATCTGCTTACGACCGCGCTAAGTTGATGTCAGTTGATTACGATGCAACCGATCTTGCGCAAGAAGCTGATGCTCGCATTCAGTCTTTCCAAGCAGATGCATCACGTGAAGCGGGTATTTTCCACCACTTGATCACTCTACCAACTTACCACACCGCTGCATTGTCTACTGACAATCTTGCGAAAGGCTACTTCGGTGACCAAGGTATGTTGGCTTATGTTGCTGGCGTACAGCGTAAAGAAATCCGTGAAGGATTGGATTGTGTTAAACACCAAGACATGGCTGGTTCAAATATTGGTGATGATCACAAAGAATACTTCTCTGGTGACGCTGCACTTAAAGCAAGTGGTAAAGACAACACCATGAACCAATTCTAATTTGGTTATTGTTTGTTCATTTTAAACCGAGCGCTTGAAGCCCGCATTTATGCGGGCTTTTTTTAAGTTAATCTTTTATGATCATCTTGGTTGCCCTGCCATACATCGTTGCGTTATTAAATTCAGACAAGCAGCCGTTTACATAGGCGTAAACTTCCTTCCCAGCTAGCAAAGCTGATAAAGCCATTGTATATCGGCGATCCAAGTAGTCAGCATTCGCGCGATCCACAATTAAAGTATTACCGGTGCTAGTGGTTGTGCACGATTCTGTGTGATCGCGACCATCAAAAGTGATAAGTAAATATCCGGTATCAGACAAGTTAACAGAAGTTATTTTGTGGAATCCATTTCCTGATCCAGCTACTGCGTTAAATGAAGCTGCGGCAAAAATTAAAGATACAAAAAGTTTATTCACGGTTGAAGTTCCTTTGTGAAATGAATTGCGATATAGCGTTAGGTTCCGGTTTGAACAAAGGATTATATTGCTGAGTAATATTTATTATAAATAAAATATATTAATTTTATATTTTTGATTTTTATTATTAATAATTAAGTGAGTGCTTAATTAATTCTAAAGTAGGGGGAGAGCACGGATCTTTGAGAAGTGGCCTAGCTAACAGATTATTAAGCTAGGCTAATAGGGGTATATTTTTCAATGTTCTTATACTGTCTTGCTAATACCAAAACGATAAATACAGTCTGACTACGTCGGCTTCAAAGCTGTACAGGGGTTCTTCGCCAATGGCGAATTCGCCGTTTTGGTTGGCGGTTAGGTCTCTGAAGTTGTCGTAGTCGAATTCGATGCGGTCGTATTGAAGGTTGATGGTGGTTTTGTCGAAAGCTGAAAGCCATTTGGCTTTAAGTTCGTAGGAGATTCCAAAGCCAAATTGAATACTGGTAAAGGTGCTGAGTTCTTTGTCGCGGGCAAAGAAGTTGGTGGCGCCATCAAAGGGTAGTAGGTCTGAGTAGAAGTCTGCTTGGGTTTGGTCGTTGGTTCTAACTCGCGCTTCTAGAATTAAGCCTTGTACGCTTTTGAGTGGATGAACGTAACGAATTTCGTAGTTTTCTGCTTCTACACCAAAGCTGTCGGAGTAGGTGCGATAGTCGGCACGTAAAGATGCTCGGTAAGGTAGATAGTAAATACCCTTGACAGAAAACGCATCGCTGTTGCGAGTGTTGGGATAAAGTTCGCTGCGCGAAGAGGCGGTTGTGCCATCGCCAGTTAAGAAACGCACTTGACGATAGGGGTTATTTAAAAAGCCCTGATCGGTAACGGTTTCGGCATTTAGGCTTAGCAAAAAGTTTTTGGTGATAACTTGGGTGAGTCCGATACGAAAGCGCTTCGAGTCGGAAAACTCTTCAAACTCAGGATCGCCTGTACGGCCAATGGTATTTTCACCGTAGGTGAAACCAATCGATAAGGTGGATAGATCACCAAAGAAATCTTGGCTAAAACCAATGTTGTAGGTTTCGGCTTCAAAGTCGTTTTCGTTACTGTTGGTGTAACCAAAACTCATAATGGTTTTGTCGTACAGATAATCTGCACCAACACTGAATTCTTCCCGCTCTTCGGTATACGGACTACCAAAGGTCATTACGTCAATGGATGCACCGGTGACTTCATCGACATAATAATTACCGTAAACCGAGACTTTATCGGCGATATTTTTACGAACCAAAATAGATGGACCGTCGATTTTTACACCGCCGCCATCGTAAGAGTGGTAGAGAATATCGGCTCGATCTTCGGGCAGCACAGCGGCATTGCTTGTATTTAACAAACCAAATGACGCGGTTAACAGGACGAATGAACGCAGAAACAGTATTGCAGCAGTTTTATTCATAATGCTTTCAGATTAGTTACAACCGCAGCCACCGCCAGAACCGCCTTCGGCTCCACGTGCTGCTTCACGAGCGTCATAAACGTGATTGATGTAAGCCGCTGCTACAGGATCACGCTCAAAGCTCATAATAGGATCGGCCAAATTTTGGCGTTCATAGGGTTTTACCCAAGGTTTTATGGTGCAGCCCATCAGCATGAGCAAACACCATAAAAGGATCAGTTGAATCACTCGATTCATTCGCGGATCAACTCTTTAACTTGTGCGCGGTAGTCGTCTTCGTAACCTGGTTTGTAGCCGCGATGCAAAAAGCGCATGTTGCCGTTGCGATCAACCAATACGCTGGTCGGCATGGCGTCTACATCAAACAACTGGCTTACGGAGCTTTGTGAATCGTATAGAACCGGGAATGTAACAGGGATTTTTTTCAGCATGGCATCGGCAGCAGATTGTTCTTCATCAATGCTGATACCAATGACTTTAAAGCCAGCGTCGCTGTAGCGTTGATGCAGTTCATCCAAAAGCGGCATTTCTTGGCGGCAAGGGCCACACCAAGATGCCCAAAAGTTGATGAACAACACTTCGCCGCGATGCTCAGACAGGCGGAAGTTCTCGCCGCCGCGTTGTTTAAGCGTAAAGTCAGGGGCTTTAATGTCGAGCTCTACCGATGCATTGGCGGTAGATGTCATAAGTGTTAGTCCCAGAGCCAGCGTTGCCAATGGAGCTAATAGTTGTTTAAGAGTCATATCCTTAATCCTCGATAATCTGTTAGTTGGGCCAATTTGAACGGACGTATGACAACAGTTAGAAATAAATGTTGAATCCTAATGTGGCCTCTAGGTTATTCGTGCTTACTGTTTCGCCAAAAATATCGTGTTCAAAGATGTAATCACGAAAATCCAGACGAATACTTAGCCAGTCTGTTGGAAAGACATTGAGGCCGGCGCCAACGTTGTAGGTAAACTGCTCTTCGTCGGCAAACTCGGTGCTTCCAATTCCGGCAATCAAATAAAAATTGGTATTCAGAGCTCTTTTGGAGCCAAGAAACACTTCTCCGGGTAAAAAGTTATAGCCAACAGACAGATTGTAGTAGGTGACGTCGCGTTGATCATCTGTCAATAACTGAATGTCACCCGATAGACGCTCGAAGCTGGTTTCGCTAAGAGAGCTTTCTGCGTAGGCCGCTTCGATAAAAAAATCTTCACTCACATGATACGCAAATCGAACACCGACGACGTCGTTACTGCCAAAATCTTCGATATTGATCACACCAAAGTAGAGGCCGACTTCAAAATCTTCTGTGTCTAGATCACTTTCTTTGATTTCGCGACGCTCCAAATCTGGAGTAATAATCGCTTCTAAAACATCATCATCTTGTGCGTAAGAAACCGAACTGATTGCAGTCGCAACTATGGCAAGGCCTAAAAGAAAGCCGTTATTCCGAGTCGCCATTCGTTAATCTCCTCATTTTCGTTGCGATCCGTGACCAGTGTGTTGTTGTTGTATTGCAAGCGTGCAACAAAACGACGTCCAATATAACCGTAAATTCCGCCACCCACTTGAAGAACGTCGTTAGTGCGATCTTCGGTGCTCACCAGAGTTGCATCTGGGCTGATATCAATTGTGCCTGCGCCTAAAGTTACAAAGGGAGTGATTCTCCAGTTCGTAAATGGTGTTAACACAACGTTTGCGGTAAACATGCTGCTGTCTGAGAAGTCGCCAACCACTTGAGTTGCGTGAGCTTCAAGAGCGATGTTTTTGTTGAGGTGCCAGCCCACATAGGCGCTTATGGAGTCAGAATTTTCGAACTGCCCTGCCGAAAAGCCAAGTTCAAACTTGCGGTTTGAGAATTGTTCAAATCCCGGCGTAGAAAACGCTACCACTTCGCCGTTTACGCCACGAGTTTTGTTAACGTCACTGACGTGAATCCAGCCTTTTTTTCCGCGTTTGGTTTTTACTTTAATCCAGTCGGTGCGCTGTTTTAGTAGCTCAATGGTTTCGCCTTTTTCAAGGGCATGAAAAACAGGGTAGCCTCGGCCAGGGCCTGTGTGAACATCAATGTATCCTGTATCAACTATGACGTTGGTAGCGTCTTTGGCCAAACACGCAGGCGTGATGAACAGTAGACTACAAACGCAGATTAGGCGAGTGAAGTAAGTAGGCAGCGACAAAATATATTCCGTATTTTTAGCGAGTTAATGCTCAATCTTCCGGAGCATCAAAAGGGTTATTGTAATACTGTGCGCCTAAATCTAGCCACTCACTAATGAGTTTTAGTTCAGCGTCGGACAAGAATCCCTCATGGCTGGCTCCAGCTTCGAAAATATCGAAGAAAGAGCTCGCTTGTGCATTGTTAGCAATCATGCTGCGAACTACAGGGAAGGTTATGATATTTATTACTGGTATTGGTGCGCCATTTTCATCAAGGATGATATTGCCGTTGGCGTCTGTCTCAAAAATGACATTGCCGTTTTCATCCCGAGCGAATTCTTCTTCGGTTCTTTGGACGAGGGCTCCATCAACAATGGCATCCTCGGTATCATTAGCCAATAGTTCTCTAAATGAGCGAAATTGCTGATTCCCGTCTAGTGGCATTTGGCCGAGTTCGAGCTGACCTGCCGGAACCTGAAGTTGATCCATAGCATCACGAGTACTGTGACAAACTGTGCAGGTGTTGTTGCTGATTTCGTTACCATTGATATCAAGCGTGATGCGTTCTAAATCCCAGAGAGGTTGAATGTGGTCGGGATAGTGGATGATGGTTCTACAGGTTGCGTCCCAATCATCTTGGCAGGCCTCAATGGCTGGTGCTTGTGTTTCTAAGTCGGCATACAAAAAGGAGAAGCTCGGGTCTTTTGGACGAATATTCGGGTCGGTCCAGTCGTCGACAAAAATCAAATCGACGCTGGGTTCACGAATGCCGTTAATGCGAGCAAAAGTCTCAGCCATGGTTTCGCCTTCAAAGGCGATAAGTAGAGGTTCGGTATTTGGGAAGTTGAAGCCGTTTGTCGGTGCGCCGGGGTTACTGGATGGTTGACTCGCATCGAGGCGACGCAGTGCAATGCTCAAATCATTGGATTGAATATTTTCACCAGGGCGGGCGGTAAACCACGTTGGGCTGGTTCGGCTAATACGTTGACCTTGGGCGTTGGTGATGGATACGGTTAATGCGACATCAGTTGGAACCAACGTCATTACCGAGCCGTCGGGCTCAACAGGCACATACCCAATTATTTCGCGCATCGAGTTAGAAAAACCAAAAGCGGAGCGATCGAAGTCGAACACGTCATCGTCGGGAATGCTAACGGCTTTTTCTATTTTTAAGAAGCGAGCTGGACGTTGCGCCGCTGTTGTAAGTACAGGGTCAGCGAGCCTTGCGATACCAATGCTGGTATCTTCGCCGTTAGTTTCGTAAACGTTGCGAATGTGCAGTTCGGCAAGGTTAGCGTCAACCTGCATTTGATCAAGCTCGACGCCGGGTTGTCGATCGGCCAAGAACAAATCTTCTGCTCTGGCGCCAAAGGAGACCACATCGGTGTACATGACACCGACTGTAGCCGGAAAGATTGGCAGAAGCGTTCGGGCGGATAAATCGTAAATCCAAAGCCCATACAATGGTTGTGCTTCGGTAATGCCTTCAATTGTAAAGTTATCGTCGGTACAGGCGAGTGTCGCGCCGGTATTTGGATCTTCTAATCGGCAGTTTGTCCAGCTCACGAGCAGTCTTGAGGTACTGTCAAACAGGTCTGTAGCCGCGGCGAAGTACCCATTCAGAGAAATAGTATTTGGGTTGTTATCGACAGGAATCACACCAAATGCCAAGGATTCTTGCCCGCCGGTCATGTCGGCGTCACCGGGGTTGTCGACATTTATAGGCAGGTTGATGTCTTGGTTGGCGTCACTGAAATTATCAATATCAATTGCAACTATGTCGCCGCCCCAGTTGGTGGAGTTACGCGTTCGAAGTAGGGCGAGCATCCTGCCATCGGCCATAGGTTTCGGATCGAAAAAAACCGCTTGTGAGCCTTCAAAGCCTGTGGTTTGGCTGTTATAGCCATATAACTGTTGATTGTCTTGACCGTCTGGGCGAATGCTAAACAGTGAAACACGGTTGGTTCGATCTTTGTTGCTCCAACGATTGAATACGATTTGTCCGTTGGCGATCACGGTGGGTTGTAAATCGTGGCTTTGATTGTAAGTGATTTGTTGAATATTAATGCCGGTATTTTCCATGACGTGCAGTACAAAGCCATCTTCAGCGTTAGCTTCTGTTTGAGCGGCATACTGAGGTTTGCCATCGTCGAGTAAGACGGCACGGCTGCGCTCTTGGCGAGTAGAAGAAAAAACAATTCTGCCATCAGGAAGATAGTGCGGGTTCACATCTTGGCCGGCCTCGGCGGTGATGTCATCGACTATGATTCGGCGCAGAATATTTTCCGCTAGGTTGTATTCCCAAATGTTCCAAGTGGGCTGTTCGTCGTCATCGGCGTCTTCGATTTCAGGCGCTCGCATTGCAAACAGCAACAATTCGCCGTCGTTGGATACGCTCAAATCTTTTACATCGTAAAGCTCGCCTTCGGCAAACACTCCCTCAGTAACAATAAACTCTTGTGCATCTGAATCGGCTCGTTCACGAATGATCAACTCGGCCCCTGGGAAAAATTGCGTTGGGTCGAGCAGTTCGTTAGCAATCATATCGCCGTTATCATCGACCGGTATTGGTCGGCGAATGTATGCGATGGGAATATCTTGAACAACTACATCGGGCTCGTCGCCCGAACTGACACCACCATTGCTTCCGCTGGAGCCTGCGCCGCCGCAGCCTGTAAGTGCTATTGCTAAAAGAGTTGGCAGATACAGACGATGATAACGACGTAACAACATGGGGTTTCCCAAATGATGGTTAAATAAGGTGCTCGGTAAGGCTTTGGCCTAAGTAGCAACCGACGCAGGCCAGTTAAATTGCTCTGAGTAATCTTTTAACGTGTATGAAGTTAGTTTTACTAACACTGAGTCTTCGCACAGACTTTTAATGCCCTGAATTGTCTGGAAATCCGCTAAATCTATCCGTGCCATAATTCACGAAATTAAAAGCACAGCTCGAAAGCACAAGATTCGGGATTTAAAACGACAAACAGAAAAATGCTAGATTTATCAGATGTTTGGTTTATTCATTAGCAATTAATAACTGAGAATACATAATTTAAAGATTATTAGAATATAATTTTGTTATGTTTAGATGTTATTTAAATTTAGACATTAGTGATGCTCTAACTTGAGACTTGTTTAACATCTACTGGCGCGAACAAGTCCTGTCTATCTCGGTTTTTATCCGCATAATATCAGTGAATTTGACTTGGATGCTGGTTTGCCGAGGCAACCATTATTTGCACTGATGATTCCGATAAGAAAGTGCTATTCCTTAAATTTGAAGATTTTGTGTTGCAATAAACACAAGTTTCTAACCATTAAAGGTTAAACTTTGTGGTTAACAACGATGATGGATTCTGTCCATTCAGCTCAAAATACTGAGAACATTCTGCGAAATCACATGATTAGCCTAGATAATGAAATAGGGTTCACCTTGCGAGCGTTTACCAAAAATGTAGCTCAATGTGCTGCTTTTGCTGTAGCTCTAGCTCTTTCAACATCAGTGCAAGCAGGGCCTTTTGAACAGGCCAAACGCATGCATGACCGTTTGGTTGGTGCCCCAGCCACGGAGTCAACGTTATTGGCCATGGCCAATTTAATTGCCGAGGGAAATGGCGTTCAGGCTGCTCGAATAGCTATGAACGATGAGCGGTTTTACAGCGTGACGGTTAAAAACTGGGTGACACCCTGGACTAACCGTGACGAGGACGTGTTTCGTCCGTTGAATGACTACACCGCCACCGTCATTGGTGCAACACGAGATGAAATCGATTTTAGACGTATTCTCTACGACAACATTCTTTACGTTGGTGCTGCGAGCACGGGTGTTGCGGCTTACTCTAACAGCAACAACAATCATTACGAGCAACTCGAATCACGCGGTATCAACCTTCGCGATAACTTAGAGCTGCGAGTGCAATCTGAGGTTACCGGGTTACCGGCCGATGCAGCATCGGGAATCATTACCAGTCGTGCTGGAGCGAGAGCTTTCTTCTTTGCCGGTACCAACCGGGCAATGTTCCGCTTTACCTTGTTGAATCATCTTTGTACCGATCTTGAGCAGCTTCAAGATAACACAAGAATTCCAGACCGAATCCGCCAAGATGTATCGAGAAGTCCGGGTGGTGATAGCCGAGTCTTCCTTAATAACTGTGTGGGTTGCCATTCGGGAATGGACCCTTTAGCTCAAGCATACGCTTATTACTCATGGAATTTTGATGTTGATACCGACCCGACCGGTGAGAATGGTCAGATTGACTACCACAGAGCCGGAGACATTGACCCGGTTACTGGGACTCGTGTTCAAGAAAAATACCTGATCAACAGTAATAGTTTCCCATTTGGATTTATCACGCCTAACGATAATTGGGATAACTACTGGCGCCAAGGAATTAACCGCGCCATCGGTTGGGATGAATCGCTGCCCGGCACAGGATCTGGTGCGAGAAGTATGAGTATGGAGCTTGCTCACAGTGATGCGTTTGCAAGTTGCCAAGTTACTAAGGTATTTAACACTGTGTGTTTACGCCCACCCGTTGACGCGACCGATCGAAATCAGATTGATGCAATGGTCTCTAGTTTTCAATCGACAAACTACAATATAAAACAAGTGTTTGCAGAGAGCGCAAACTACTGTAAGGGCGAATAGGAGAATATCATGAAGACACTATTCGCATATTTTTCAATTATCTCCCTTTCCTTAGCTCTCGTTGCCTGCGGTGGTAGTAGTGGTTCTGGTGCGGATGTCATAGTAAACCAAGACACCAGTAACGATATTCCACCGATGGTGGTTTATAACGGCCCTGACCCTGCTAATGACGACGTTCAGAACTTCCGGTTAAATGTGTGGGAAAATTTAGCTCGTCCAGATCGCTGTGGCGCCTGTCATGATACCGGTGAAACACCGCCAACCTTTGTTCGAACCGACGATATCAACCTGGCTTATGCTGAAGTAAATGCCTTGGTTGATTTGGAAAACCCCGCTCAATCGCGCCTAGTTACTAAGGTTGCAGAACCGCATAACTGTTGGTTGGCGGTAAATTCCGTATGTTTAACTTTAATTGAAGGCTTTATTCATGATTGGGCCGAAGCGTCTGGCACTTCTTCAAACTCTATTGAACTGACCGCTCCGGTTTTACGTGACGTTGGTGGTGCACAGGTCTTCCCGCAAGATTCTAGCGAATTTTCGGCGACGGTTTATCCGCTTTTGAGTGCATTCTGTTCAGATTGTCACTCGGAAGATTCATCCACACCACAGCAACCATTTTTTGGCAGTAGTGATGTAGATGTTGCCTACGCAGCCGCTCAGCCGCGTATCGATTTGGCAACACCAACCAACTCTCGTTTGGTGATTCGCCTCAATGAATCTCACAACTGCTGGAGTGATTGTCCAGACAACGCCATCACCATGGCAGAAGCAATTGCAGCCTTATCTGGCACCATTCCTGTGACCGAAGTAGATCCAGCTTTGGTTATCAGTCGCGCTGTGAATTTGACCAGCGACGGCATTATTGCCAGCAGCGGCGGTCGAGTTGAAACCAATCTAATCGCTCTTTGGGATTTCTCAGAAGGTGAAGGACGAACCGCTTTCGATACCAGTGGTGTAGAACCGTCCGTTAACCTAAATCTTACTGGTGATGTTGAATGGGTAGGTGGTTTTGGTATTGATATCGGTGACGGTGGCCGTGCCCAAGCGCCGACATCGCAAAGCCGTAAGCTCTATGATCTTATCACTGCAACGGGTGAATATACTGTTGAGGCTTGGGTCGTTCCGGCCAATGTCAGCCAAGACGGCCCAGCTCGAATTGTCAGTTACTCGGGTTCTGCGAATACGAGAAACCTATTGCTGGGGCAGACTGAATTTGCCTACGATTTTCTTGCTCGCAGCAGTACTTCTGACGCCAACGGTGAGCCCGCTTTGAGCACCGACAACGGCGACGAAATTTTACAAGCTACCTTGCAACATGTGGTTGCTACCTTTGATCCTGTCGATGGTCGACGTTTATATGTGAATGGTGTTCTCGTCGCAGAAGAAGGTGCTGCCGGTGGCAACCTCAATGCTTGGAACAGCAGCTTTGCGTTGGTTTTGGGGTCCGAAGTTGATGGAACAGACCCTTGGCAGGGTGTGATTCGACTGTTAGCTATTCACAACCGGGCTATGTCTCAAGAAGACATCATTAACAACTTTGAAGTCGGTGTTGGTGAGCGCTTCTTCTTACTCTTCAACGTTGAAGAGCACACTAATGTTTCTGAATCTTATATAGCGTTTGAGGTTCAGCAGCTAGACAGCTTCTCGTATCTATTTACTGAGCCGTTTTTCATCAGCCTTGATCCTAATGCAACCATTGGTCAGGTTCATATTGAAGGTATGTACCTTGGTGTGAATGGGCAAGAGGCTGAGGTAGGCCAAGCATTTGCAAACTTGGATGTTGATATTACGACCGCCAGTTACGATCCGGTGAACGGCCAGGTGCTTTCACGATTGGGTGCTTTGGTACCTTTGGATTTTGGTCCTGACGATGATCTGTTCTTCTTGAGTTTCGATCAAATTGGCAATAGCTCTTTCAATCGTCCGATTCCGACACCACCAACAGCCGCTCCGGCGCTGGATTTGGAGCCCGTGTCTGATATTGGTATTAAAACCTTTGCAGAGATTAACGCGACGCTGTCATCTGTTACGGGTGTTCCAATTACTCAAGCAAATGTTGCCGAGTCTTACAATACGTTGCAGCAGCAGTTGCCAACCGTTGAGAATATTTCTGGTTTCTTAACATCACATCAAACTGGTATTGCTCAACTTGCTGTCGCCTATTGTAACCAAATGGTGACTACACAAGGCTTAACCGGTCGCGATGCGCTGATTGATACGCTCTTAGATCGTTTACTGGCCAACCGTCTATCCGTCAATTCAGGTCAGGCACTTAACACGCAGCCAGACCCCGAAACTCCGGTTGGTGGCGCAACTCGTTCGGTTCGCAGCGAGTTAGAACAACTTTATGATCGTATTTTGACATCGACTAATGCTAACGCTGCCGCTACTGCGACCTGTGCCGCCGCTGCTGGTAGTGCATTGATGTTGGTTCAGTAATAAACGTTGACAAAAAATTAGTGTTGCTGGTGTGACCGGCAACAAACCCATATTAAAACCTGGATTGGTTGTATGAGCAGACGAAAAAACTTTCGTAATCTTGATGAGCCGTTGTTGTTTAATGACCACAAACCACTGACCCGACGCTCGTTCATCGCACAGGGTTTGGCCGCAGGTGTTTCAAGCATCGTTGGTGGCAGTGTTTTAGGGTTGTTTGCAAACCCCCGTAAAGCTCATGCGACTTTGTCCGATGATATTTTCCAAGTGCTCAATAACACTTGTGGAGGTATAGCCACGGCTGACCGAATTCCGTTCATCTGTTTCGATTTGGCCGGTGGCGCTAACATTGCGGGTTCTAATGTGCTTGTGGGGCAGCGTGGTGGTCAGTTGGATTTTTTATCGACACAAGGGTATGTCAAACAAGGCTTACCCGCCGATATGGTTCCGCAGGCAGCCAATGTTCAGGCTGGTGCCTCTGATTTTATCAACACCGATTTAGGGTTGGCGTTTCACTCCGACAGCGGTTTTTTGCGTGGTATTTTAGAAAAAGTCTCAGCCGACACCATGGGTCGTACCAACGGTGCGGTTATTGTTGCTCGATCGGAGAATGACACCAGTAACAACCCTCATAACCCAATGTACGGCATCAACATCGCCGGCGGTGAGGGTGAGTTAGTCACCTTAGTGGGTTCGCGCTCCAGTATTTCTGGCGGCAACTCAGAAGCGCCGATCAGTATGATCAATCCAGAGGTTCGCCCTACTAAGGTCGATCGTGCCAGCGATGTTACTGGTTTGGTTGATACGGGTGATCTTGTTGGTCTTTTAAGCCAACAAGATACGGTAGCGGTAATGGAATCTATTTATCGCATTAGTGATCAGAAATTAAACTCTGTTGATACTCGAATTACCGCAGACGATGTAGTTAAAGATTTAGTTCGATGTGGCTACATTGGCGCGGCTGATCTTGCTGATCGTTTTGGTAATCCCAACGACCTTAATCCATTGGCCGATCCTGATCTTGTCGGGCCAGCCGGTGTTTTCTCTTTCGCCGAGTACAACGGTGATCGCGAATTTGAGAAAACGGCCTCCATTGCAAAATTAGTTGTAAATGGTTTTTCTGCGGCAGGTACCGTCACCATGGGCGGCTATGATTACCATACTGGTGATCGTGCAACCGGTGAGTTACGCGACCTTCGCGCTGGTAGGGCTATGGGTGCTTGTATTGAATATGCCGCTAAACTTGGTCGTCCGTTAATGCTTTATGTTTTCACTGACGGTTCTGTCTTCAGTAACGGTAATCGAGATGAATCGGTAGAAGGCCGAGGTAAAGGCGTTTGGACGGGTGACAACCAACAAACATCATCGGCGTTTTTCTTGGTTTACAACCCAGGTTCCCGAGCAGTACTGATGGGATCAACGCCTAGTCAGCAAGCCATGCATCAACAAATTGGCTTTATGCGCGCCAGTGGTGATGTAGAAACGGCGGCGACCCCGGCATCGAATAACGTGAATTTGTTGGTTGAGACCGTGGTTCTTAATTACCTTGCACTGCATAACCTTCAAGGAAATTTTGCTAATCTGTTTCCTAATCATGGTTTAGGTAATGTTACCAGTCGAGATGCGTTAACAGCCTTTGAGCCTATCTTTAACGGAAGTTTATCTAATCCGCTTTAGCTTCAAATACAATTACGTGAAAAAGGCCACTTAATGTGGCCTTTTTCATTTCAATATTATGTTTTTAGTTTTCTGATTTTTACATATTAATTTCAATATTCTAAATACCAACTGCCATTCTCGTTCTTTCGATAAAATGGAAAAGACACCCAATAATATCGACCGGTTATATCGCTTGGCGCTGTGCAGTTATATCGACTTCTCCCGATAGGTAATGGCGAATTTGCTTGTACCACCAATGATTGATCTGATTGCTTGGTGACATTGATTTTGCCCTGCCCACTGGCGTAGCAGCTTAGTTGAATGGAATGACTTGATTTTAGTTTTACGATGGGAGTAGAGCTGGTGTGCGGCAGTAACGGATCTAACAAATGTGCGCCGGTTTCACCGTAGATACTGATGCTTTCCAAGGGTAGTGGCAGGCTATTCACCTTATCAGCAAAGGTATCTATTTGTCCGTAGTCTCCTCCAAAGGCAAATCTAGGCAGTGCCTGCCAATCACTATCGGATCCTACTGCTCCGGAATGCTGAGAGAATCCTATCAAGCCCTTTTCTTTGAGAATTTTCTTAAGTGCTGAATTGAACTCTCCGTAAGGGTACGCGAAAAACGGTGCTGTTTTATCGAAGTTTTTTTCGATAAATTCCTGGGCTTCGGTTATTTCTTTTGTGACTCTTTTTTGCCATTGCTGCTGGTTCTCCCCATCGAGAGTTCTTATCAAATGTGGATGAGTCATTGTGTGATTGGCGATAATTGCGCCTTGATTCTGAAGATCTCTGAGCTGGCTCAGAGATAAATATCCGTTTTTTCCTAATAAAGAGGGATTAATGAATACAACAAAAGGAATATTGTGGGTGTTCAATATCTGCGCAGCATTCGATAGCACCGACTCGTAACCGTCATCAAAAGTAACCAGTATCTGTTTTGTTTGGGTGTGATCTAGATCGTGTTGCTTATTGAGAGAAGCAAACTGAGCAGCGTTTAAAAATTCGAAATTATCTTTAATCAATAATTCTATTTGTTCAGAAAATAGTTTAGGCGTAATGCTGGTAATTTTCGGCGTCTGCTCAGAAACGTGGTGATATTGAATCACAACCGCGGCAAAACTTTTCGTACTGCTGAGCGCAGCAAGTAATGTAAGTGTATTAAATAACGCAAGAGCCCGGTTTTTAAAGAAAGTTTTCATCGTAAAGTGTGCTATTTCAATAGCTTAGTAAAAGGTGAGATAAATATGGGGCGTTTAAATCGCTGATAAGTTCACTTTTGTAATGAGAATCACTGCCTAGATTGGCCTAAAAAGATTCGCAATCATGATGTGATAGGCTGGGCTTGAATCTTGGAATGTTAATAAGTACTCATTTATGTGACTTGATACACACATGTATAAATTGTTCTTTTGTACTCTGCATCGCAATAGTGCTCAATTTACTAAAATAAATCTAAGTATTTTTGAATCTATATTAAAATTTATACCTACCGAAGTGTTTTAACTACTTTGTATTCAAGGTTCTATCGTATACTGTTCAAGTAAAATTTTAACAAACAAAGCCAGTGACTAAACCACATTTTCAACGCAAAGTTGAAGGGACTTGCTGGACTGAAGAATTGGACTCTCAGGAGAATAGTTAATGAATTTGCAAGCTACTCGCACTGGCAATAACAAGACCTCGGCAATATTAGCTAAGTTCTTGGTTGTTGCTTTCACATCATTTGTATTGGTCGCCTGCGGCGGCGGTAGCGGCGGTTCTAGTGACAACGCTATCGGTGAAGCTCCTTCTTCTGGTGGTGGCGGATCGGCAACAGGCGAAGATGACAGTGGAACAGTAACTGTTGATCCGGTTGTTAGAATTGGTAACGGTACTGGTGCTAATTTCCAGCTGGGTGTTATTGGTGCAGACGACACTAGCTTGCAGGCCGGTGGCAGCACTACGCTGCGTATTAACTTTGTAGACAGTGATGCGGACCCAGTTACAGCCGTGCAGACGGTAAGTTTTAGTTCGCAATGTTTTGCAATGAATTTGTCTACTTTCAGTCTTCCAACGTTGGAAACTAACAGCAGCGGTTTTGGTACCACTAACTACACAGCGAATGGTTGTAGTGGCGAAGACGTTGTTACCGCGACTGCGGTACTAGCTTCAGGTGACGTTGTCGTTGCCCAGGTCACTTTAACGATTGAAACTGATCAGGTTCTATCGATATCGTTTGAAAGCGCAACGAATGAATTCCTAAGTCTTGCCGGTATCGGTGGTACCCAGACATCTCTTCTAACCTTCCGTTTGGTGGGTGCTCAGGGCGCTAGTATTGTTGGTGAGTCGGTGACTTTTACTACAGATGCTCAAAATAGAAGCGGTGGAGCCAGAATTGCTTCTGGAACAGAAACAGATATCTCGAATGCTGAAGGGATCGTCAGCACAGTACTACAATCTGGCACAGCGGCTGGTAACGTCCGAGTAATTGTTACGCACAATGCAACTCAAATATCAGCGCAGTCTGACAGTATTGTGGTTTCTTCAGGATTACCCGTACAGCGTTCTTTCTCTCTTTCGCAAACCTCAGTTAATCCCTCTCGCGCTGGCTCTGCCGATGGTATAGAAATCGACGTTAGTATTCGTGCAACCGATCAATTCGGGAACGATATTGCTACTGGAACTCAAGTAAACTTCTTCGCTGAATGCGGACGTATAGAGCCATCGTGTGAAATTGGTGATGATAGTAGTTGTACAGTCACTTGGGAGAGTAACAATGCTAGCCAAGATGATGCTGGACAGCGCTGTTCTATTTTAGCTTTTACAGAAGGAACGGAAACCTTTGCGGATGTAAATGCTAACTTCGTGTATGAAGATGTTGATGTTTTTGATTTGGACGAAGATGACTTACCTGAGCCGTTCCTTGATGCGAATGAATCAGGCTCATGGGAGTTTGGTGAAATCTTCGTAGATCGTGTCTCTGGTCAAGCTAATGTTTATGACCAACCAAATGGCTTTTGGGATGGTGTATGTTTGATTGACATTATTCCAAGCGCGAATTGTGATGGAGACGATACAGCAACTATCTTTGCTCACGGCTTAGTTGTTGGCAGTGGTGATGGCGTTGGATTAACTGTAGAGGTTTATTCTGATGCTGGCCTTACCAATTTAGTAGCATCTTCTAATCATAACGGAATTTTGGAATTAGGAGGTGTGACTTCTGGCTTCTTAAGAATTTTGTTAGAGGACTTTGACATTGAAGGTAATCCTCCGGGTATAGGTACCGATGTTGATATTATGTCTTCAGGTGGTCTCAGTTTTGTCGCGGCCTCAGTAACTATTGATAACAGATCTACACCTTTTCCTGTAACAGTCCCTTTCACGGCTTCAGGTGTTGATGGTGCTATTAATCTAGTTGCTGATAATCCTGATTTAGATGGTGACTTCAGATTTGGAATTGCTGTTTCGCCCTAATTAGCTCAGATATTCACGTCTATGTGGTGCCCTAAATTATTTTGGGGCACCACAGTCTTAAAAATACTTACTTCTTCTTCATCGCCTGCGCAAGCAGTGCTCCCATACTTCCCACCCCATTACTCTTAACTTCGGCTTTTTCGAATTTTTGTCGATTAGCTTTCTGTTTGGGTTTCGATTGCCCTTGAGCGGTGATTTTCTCGCCCGGTTCGTCGCTAAGTCGCATGGATAATCCGATTCGTTTGCGAGGCACATCAACTTCCATAACCTTCACTTTCACGATATCGCCTGCTTTAACAACTTCTCTTGGGTCTTTCACAAAGGTATTTGAGAGTGCTGAAATATGCACTAGACCATCTTGATGCACACCAATATCAACAAACGCGCCGAAGGCTGTTACGTTTGTAATTGCTCCCTCCAAGATCATTCCTGGTTCCAGGTCTGAAATCTTCTCCACACCATCCTGGAATTGGGCAGTTTTAAATTCAGGGCGAGGATCTCGACCGGGTTTGTCCAATTCCGCAATAATGTCTTTTACGGTTAATAAGCCAGTCTTTTCGCTGACAAAAGCTTCTGCTTTTATGGAGCGCAAGAACTGGCTGTCGCCAATTAAAGATGTAACGCTTTTTTTGTTCTGTTCGGCAATTGATTCGACAACGCTGTAAGATTCTGGGTGAACTGCGGATCTGTCTAAAGGGTTTTCACCATCAACAATTCTTAAGAAACCCGCCGCTTGTTCGAAGGTTTTGTCACCAAAACGAGGCACTTTTTTAAGATCGGCACGAGTATTAAAGCGGCCGTTGGTATCTCTGAAGGAAACAATATTATTTGCGATGCTTTGGGTGAGACCAGAAACTCTCGCCAGTAATGGTGCCGAAGCAGTATTTACCTCCACACCGACCGCGTTTACACAGTCTTCAACCACGGCATCGAGGGATTTAGCCAATTGTGGCTGAGACACATCATGCTGGTATTGACCAACACCGATGGATTTTGGATCAATTTTAACCAGCTCCGCCAAAGGATCTTGTAGGCGTCTGGCGATTGAAATAGCCCCTCGAATGGTTACATCCAATTCAGGAAACTCTTTAGCCGCAAATTCGCTGGCAGAATAGACCGATGCTCCGGCTTCGTTGACGATGACTTTTTGTGCTTTGATGTCTGGATGCGCTTTCAACATGTCGGCCACGAATTTCTCCGTTTCTCGACTTGCCGTACCGTTTCCAATCGCGATCAGTTCAATATGATGTTTTTTGCACAGCGCTACCAGGGTTGCCTCTGCTTCGACTATTCGATTTTGAGGCGGCGTCGGAAAAATCGCTCCGTGATCAACAACCTTTCCTGTCGCATCGATTACCGCAACCTTCACCCCAGTGCGAAGTCCTGGATCTAATCCTATGGTCGGTTTGGCACCCGCTGGTGCTGCTAACAGCAAGTCTTTCAAGTTATGAGCGAAAACCTCAATAGCCTGTTGTTCTGATCGTTCACGCATTTGGCCAATAAGATCGGTTTCTATGTGGGTGAGAAGCTTTATTTTCCAGGTCCATCGTACGACTTCTCTTAACCAAGCATCTGCCGCTCGGGATTCATCCCTAATATTGAAGTGTTCAGCAATAATGGATTCACAAGGATGGCCGGCAGGGGGTTCAAAACCTTCAATGGTGAGTGCGAGCGTTAGAATGCCATCGTTTCTTCCGCGTAGCATAGCTAAGGCTCTATGCGATGGAACTGACTTTAATGGTTCATCGTGTTCGAAATAATCGAGAAATTTTGCGCCTTCAGATTCTTTACCGGCGATAACTCGTGCCGTCAATTTCGCATTTTCTAGCAGATAACGTCTAACTTTTTCGATTAAATCAGCGTTTTCAGCAAATCTCTCCATTAAAATATATTTTGCACCATCTAGGGCATCTTTTGGCGTCGAAATATTGTTTTCTGGATTCAAAAAAGCTTCGGCTGTCGTCTCTGGATTCAATTTTGGATCTAAAAACAATTTATCTGCCAAAGGTTCGAGACCTGCTTCAATGGCAATTTGGCCCTTGGTTCTTCTTTTTGGTTTAAAAGGCAGATAAAGATCTTCAAGCCGGTTCTTGGTTTCAGCAGAAATAATTTGATTTCTTAACTCACTGGTCAGCTTTCCTTGTTCCTCGATGCTTTTCAAAACAGTGGCGCGCCGATCCTCAAGTTCCCTTAAATAGTGCAAGCGTTCCTCTAGAGTGCGCAATTGGTTATCGTCGAGTGCTCCGGTCACTTCTTTACGGTAACGAGCAATGAAAGGAACGGTTGAACCTTCATCCAATAAAGTGACTGTTGCTTTAACTTGTTCGTTTTTTACACCAAGTTCACTGGCGATTTGTTCGTAAATGTTGTTTTCCATTAAGACTATTTTGCTCTTTTGACTTGAGTTGTTATTTCAACTGTGAATTTATGAAAGAATTTATGTGGTTTTTAATGCCTGCTGACATATTGTTTCCATATAGGTGCAGTATTATCTCGGAAAAAGTGGTGAGAAAAAATGTAATTGGTGGCACTAAATCGTTATAAATGTTTTATGAACTTTGAATGTAAATTATGGCAGCTGACCGACTAATCCAGCTTTTGGTAATAATGTTCATACCGGAATTGGGGTTTTCACATATATACGGTTTTGAACGTTCAATATTTTCGTCACTTGTGCATAAATAATTTCGTGACCTAGATCCCGGAAATTAACGAAATTTAACTATAGTGTTAATTTATTGTGTGTATAGTCACACTTAATCTAGTGTCTTTGAAACAAATTCTTAACAAAGTATTTTTACTCAAATATGAAGAGATTTTGTTAAGTTTTTTGATCAACTTAGGGCGTAGGAACTATCCTCCCAGCAGTCGTCTTGAGTCATAAAAATAAAAAAACCAATAAATATTCATCGTTGGTATTTCTTTAGCATGGTTTTTGTAAGGTAAGTTAAATTCTTAGAAACACCGTCTAAAAAAGCATTATTTATTTTATTTTAAGCTGCAAATATTAGCAGCTGCAGGAACATTTTTTTCTAATTTTTATTTTTTTAATTTTTTAACTTTAAATTTGTCTCGAAACGGAGTTTCCTAATATGAGATTTTTACTTTCATTACTCGCGCTGGTGACGGCTCAAGGTGCAAGTGCCCACGTACGTTGGTTTGTTAATTCACCCGATCAAGTATCTGCTTATACTTGGGTATTTCAGGATTTTCTTCTTGTCGGTATCGCAATTGGTGCGTGTGTGGTTGCTGGATTTTTATCTAAAATTCAACTGCCATTTGTTCGCAACGGTGCGTTCTTCAAACCATGGCCTCACGAATTACAATTCCGTTTACTCGCGGTTGTATTAGGTTGCTGGTTATTGTCGACTTTTTACCACGGCGAATTTATTGCTCCTAACCTAGCGCCAAGCGGCAACATTGAATTTTTGGTAGGTTTCCAAGCATTAGTTGGTGTTCTCTTATTAATCGGCCACCGAATTGCTAGTTACACACTAAGTATTTTCTTCTTGATTTTCTTGCTAATTATCAGCAATCCATTTGTTGCTTGGATTGATTACGTACCAGAGCTTTTAGGTTTTGGTATTGCGTTGGCTTGTGCTTCTAACCCTGATCGCGCCGTTAAATATCTTCGTGTGTGTTTAGGTGTGCAATTAGTTGTGTTGGCTGTTCACAACAAACTGATTAATCCAAACATGGGTTTACAATTCCTAGAAATGCACCCTTGGAACTTCTTCCCATTAATTGGTTTAGACATGTTTAGCAATGCCAACTTTATTATCGGTATTGGTATGGCTGAGACTGCTTTGGGCGTGTTGTTAATTTTTGGTTTAGCGACTCGTTTGATTGCTGCTCTTGTAGTGTGCGTATTTGGTCTAACCGGCTCTTTGCTAGGTATCGCCGAACTTGTTGGTCACATTCCAATTGTTGCTAGCTTCTTGGTTGTTGTGTCTCTTGGTACTGGTGAAACCAACTTTAAAGAACTATCTCCAGCTAATTTGATGGCTTCTCTAGACGGTTTAGGTTCAAAAGTTACTGGTTTAATGTCAGCTAACAAATAATTAGTGTGACAGTTTATACAGTTAGATAAAGGGACTTTTTCAATGCCAC
The DNA here is from genome assembly GCF_054658315.1 of Sessilibacter sp. MAH1. Taxonomy (NCBI): domain Bacteria; kingdom Pseudomonadati; phylum Pseudomonadota; class Gammaproteobacteria; order Cellvibrionales; family Cellvibrionaceae; genus Sessilibacter; species Sessilibacter sp. MAH1. Next base: position 101,331 of record NZ_BAAGIC010000008.1, on the reverse strand, counting down.
ATGGATGTGGCATTCCCTGCCCACAGTTTCCTTCATTAAGTTCTCCTCAATAAAGTTTCTCCCCTGTTCGATTTGTTATTTTCTCAAACTTCAGTTCTTTTTAATGAATATTTTTTCTCTGATAAATATCAATTTTTTTATTTTTAGGTTTTTTCTATATTAGTAATAACCCAGTGAAAAGTTAGTTTTCGTGTTGAAAACATTTTTGTCTTTTTATGTAGTTAATTGTCAGAATTGATTGTTTATTCGTTAGTTTGACGGTGCGTTCTTGAGCGAGTGAGAATTTAGTACGACGGATAAAAAGATCTCTGAGAAGGTTTATATAATTTAGGAAATTCGAAATTCACTAACGGTTGTTGGCGTTGAATTTATTTTTGAAGGCGTTAGTAATGAGGCTACTCAGTAAGTAAGTTTTTACGTTTGATTAAAATTTGATTGAGAGTTTGTTCTCCATCGTTAACATTTATTTACTCAAGAAAATTCATAAACCAAGTCCATAAACCTAAAGAGAAATTTTTAAATATATTTATTCCCATAGCAGATTTTAGTAAATATAAAACAATAAGACCCGCAAGCGACAATAGAATAATTCCTAGTAATAAACTGATAATAAGGGTTCTAGCCGCGACGCGTTTTTCCCGAGCCGACATCTCACGGCGGTTTTTACCCATCAGCAAAACAATGTAGAAGCTCCACGGAACTAACGGGATTTTGAGTGTTGGTCTTAGATCGAGGAAATGGTTACTGTTTCTCTGTTTGATTAACCCTTGGGATAGATGTTCGAGTTGAGCCGCGTCAAACGTGGAGCGAACGTTTTCCGGCATGTCCGCAAGTAACCTCTTTAGCTCCTGGCACTTGTCGTGTAAACGCTTTTGTGAGTTGCAATCTTTTGGATTATTGATCATTTAAAATATTCGTAAACCCGTTAATGCGTTATGCGAATTCTTTACGTATAAGGTGTCATACCTGCGATAGAAATATGGAGCAGAGCAGACCAAGTAGCTTTGTGTAGATTCTTGGCCGTGCTGTTCTGGTCTTTTTCAGTGCACGTAAATAAATTACCAACGTCAAAGTTGCGATTAAGTCTAGGAGTATTGGTAGATTTGAAGGCTTACCCTCAGTTACAAGAGCTTATCGACCGACATCGAAAATTATTTATTCTTACCGGTGCGGGATGCAGCACGGCCTCGGGAATTCCGGCCTATCGTGATAAACAAGGCCAATGGCAAGTTAATACACCCATTCAGCACCATGACTTTATGCAGCAACATCTTGTTCGCCAGCGGTATTGGTACAGAAGCTTGCTTGGCTGGAAGTTTGTTGGCACGGCTGAGCCCAACGCGATTCATGTAGCTCTGGCAAATTGGGAGCACAAAGGCAGAGTTGGTTTGCTGGTTACGCAAAATGTCGATTGTTTGCATCGTCGAGCGGGGTCACAGGCTTTGGTTGAGCTGCACGGTAGGCTTGATCGAGTGGTTTGCTTGGGTTGTGGTGAATATTTCCAGCGCTCGGTTATTCAAGAAGAATTGCACCAAATGAATCCACAAATTCTCGCCAAACTCGAAGTTATCCACAGGTCTATTCGTCCTGATGGTGATGTTGAGCTGGGAGATGTGGACTATTCGAGAATGGAAATTCCCTGTTGTCGCTACTGTTCAGGTGTCTTGATGCCGGATGTGGTGTTTTTTGGTGGATCGGTGCCAAAACAGAGAGTTCAGCAATGTTACGATGCTATCGACAACAGCGACGCCGTTTTAGCGCTTGGAAGTTCTCTGATGGTTTATTCGGGTTTTAGATTTTGCAAACGAGCCAAGGAGCTAGGGAAACCGCTTATTATTGTTAACCAGGGTGTGACTCGCGCGGACGACATTGCAGATTTAAAAGTAGAAGCTGATTGTATTGAGGCAATCCCCTCAATACATATTTAACTGAGCTACACACAAATTTGTTTTTGTAGTTGTGTAGTTGTGTATTTGGGTATTGTTTAGTTGTTAACCGTTTTAGCAGAGACGGCTTCGTAGGCGATGAAACCCATTTTTTGCCAAAATCGGCGCGCATCATCGGTGTGCCGCCACGCTACCTGGAAACTTTTCGCACCTGAGTTTATTAGGTCTGCTTCTATTGATTGAACCAGTTGGGTAGCTACACCCTTACGGCGATACTCTGGTTCTACCCACAGATTATGAATCAAGCCCACTGGTGTATTAATCGCTTCGGGCTTCTCATACACATATCCACAAACGCAGCCGACAATGAGCTCGTTGACTGCGGCGACCAACGTTAAGGTTGCCTTGTTGGATTCAATTTGCTCCGCTAGCGCTTCATGGAATTCTTGGCGATAGTCCATATTTGCGATGAACGGTGTCTCCGGCAGTGATACATCGAGCTTATGCCACAAGCTTTTGAGAACCTCTGAGTCATCTAAGGTCGCTTTGCGTAGGGTGCAGGTGAATTTAATCTTTGGGTGTTGCATGGTAAAACTTACTCAATAATCTCTGAATTGGAAAAACAATAAGTGTAGCCTAACGATTTTTATGAGTTTTCTGTAGTGACTATTCAACTAGGTTTATTTCGGCCGAATTTATGGGTTTATAGCATAAAAAAACTGGCGTCATACCATAAAAAAACCCCGCTTTTAGCGGGGTTTTCGATAGGTTACAGTAGCGGAGATGTTTTCTTAGCCCTGTGGACCTGCGGCTTCAACGTCTTTGCTAACATCAAATTTGGTAATGTTTTGCGCGAACAATTTAGCCAGTTTACCAGCAGACTCGTCGTAAGCAGCCTTATCAGACCAAGCGTCACGAGGATTCAAGAATTTAGCATCTACACCAGGTACTGATGTTGGAATATCCAAATTCATGGCTTCAAGGTGAGTGGTTTCTACGCCTTCTAAAGCGCCCGCTTGAATTGCAGCAACAACGGCACGGGTGACAGGAATTGGGAAGCGTGCGCCTTTACCACCAGGACCGCCAGCACCGCCAGTCCAGCCGGTGTTAACCAGATAAACATTAGCGCCAAAGTCTTGGATGCGTTTCATCAACAATTCTGCGTATTCACGAGCTGGGCGAGGCATAAATGGCGCGCCGAAGCAGGTAGAGAAGGTTGGGTGAATACCCGCTTCTGCGCCCAGTTCGGTAGAACCAACGCGAGCGGTGTAACCAGACAAAAAGTGGTACGCAGCAGCTTCTTTGCTCAAAATAGCAACAGGGGGCAATACGCCAGATACGTCACAGGTTAAGAAGATAACGTTTTTGGGTTCACCAGCACGGTTTTCTTCAACACGCAGTTCAACGTGCTCTAATGGGTAAGAGCAGCGTCCGTTTTCGGTAAGACTGGTGTCTGAGTAATCGGGTATACGAGTATCTGGGGTGTGAACAACGTTCTCAACAATCGCGCCGAAGCGAATTGCGTCCCAAATAACGGGTTCATTTTTTTGGCTGAGATCGATGGTTTTCGCGTAGCAGCCGCCTTCCATATTAAAGACAGTGCCTTTCGCCCAACCGTGCTCGTCATCGCCAATAAGGTAACGTTCTGGATCGGCAGAAAGAGTGGTTTTACCTGTACCGGATAGTCCGAAGAACAGGCAAGTGTCACCATCTTTGCCAACGTTGGCAGAGCAGTGCATCGGTAGAACGTCTTTTTCTGGGAGCAAAAAGTTTTGCACCGAGAACATAGACTTTTTCATTTCTCCGGCATAACGCATGCCCGCGATCAATACTTTGCGTTGGGCGAAGTTGATGCAGACGATACCTTCTGAGTTGGTGCCATCGCGCTCAGGCTCACACTCGAAATTAGCAGCGTGAAGAATACGCCACTCTTCTTTACCTTTTGGGTTGTAGCTCTCTGTGCGGATGAACATGTTATGCGCAAACAGATTGTGCCAAGCTGTTTCAGTAGTCACTTTTACAGGGATGTAATAGTCGGTGTCTTGACCAACATGAAGATGAGATACGTAGTTGTCTTTACCAACCATGTATTCTTCTACACGATCCCAAAGTGCATCGAATTTATCGGCAGGGAAGGGTCGGTTAACATTTCCCCAATCGATAGCTTCGGAAGTAGACGGCTCATCAACGATAAAACGGTCGGCTGGAGAACGTCCAGTACGAGAGCCGGTCTCTGAAACAAAAGCACCTGTGGAAGACAAATAGCCCTCGTTACGACGTAGTGCTTGTTCAATTAACAATGCTGCACCTAAATCCGCGTATACGGTGGCTGTGGCCTCTTCTGTCTGTGTCATTAGTTTTTGTCCTATGAACGAAGTGGCCACTCGGTGAATATGTTGGTTAACTGTCAAGCATCAAGGAATATCTGGCCACTGGGATCTACCTTGGTGCACCGTCAAAACAGCTTTGAGGGGCGATGGATTATGACAGAAAAGCCGCTCAATGGCGAAGAGCTGTGTGGATGAATTTACCGTTGGTAACAAATTTCTCTATTTAACTTTCTAGTGAAGTGTGTGCTTCTCTTTGTTGAAGAGAATTTTCGCGTCATCGCGAGTAAATTCGTAATGTGACAGGCAAAACTGGCAGTCGATCGTAATGGTTTCTTGTTCATCGAGCAGATCAAAAACGTCTTTCTCACCGAGAGAAATAAGCGCATTAGCAGATCGTTCTTTTGAACAGTTGCAATTGAAAGAAACCGAGGTACTGTCAAACGTTCGCACTTCAAACTCATTAAATAGTCGATACAGAAGCTGGTCTTGGCCTAACTCCAAAAGCTCAACATCTTTCACGGTTGACGCAAGATGTACGACGGTTTCCCAGTACTCTTCGTTGGTATCGCTTGAGGCGTTTAATTGTTTGGGTAAAGCTTGAATCAATAGGCCCGCGCAACGATGCTTGTCGGCGGCAAACCAGAGTTTGGTATTGAGTTGTTCAGATTGAAAAAAGTAGTGTTCTAGGCATGCCGCTAAGGTCGGGTATTCCACGGGAACTATGCCCTGATAACGCTCGCCGTCTTGAGGTTCGATAATGATGGAAATTACACCATTACTACCGATTAGCTCTTTAAAGCTTAGCCCGCTTAGGTTGGATGTATCTGCGTCTTCTTCTAAACGAACTACTGCTCGCAATTCTTTTTGATTGGTACATTCCGCCACCAACAGTTTCACAATTCCTTCACCGCGCGCTTGAATCGATAAAATTCCCTCGAATTTAAGTGTCGAAGCAAGCAGGCTCGCCGCAGCCAAGAACTCACCCAACAGCAATTCGATACGCTCGGGAAAGCCTCGTCCGCTAACCGCGGCTTGGAATGTGTTTTCGAGTTGCACCACTTCGCCACGAATATCGGCTTGTTCAAACAAAAAACGTTTTTGTTGATCTGAAGTAGGCTGATCCATAAATATATCCGTTGGTTATTAAAAAAAATCTAAGAAAACTAAGATGCTAGATTATTGATGCCCTTGACGATAATTCAAGGGCTACAATGTTTGTTTTAGTGACGTTGCTTTTGCGTTGCGCCACGAATTTTTATTTTAGGAAGGCTTTGGGAGAGATGCTGTAACAAGTGTTTGCTAAAAACCGTACAGGCGCGGTACAAAATTGATTCGACAAAGTTAGTTCAGTGACAGATTTTACTCTGACACTACTTGCAATATTTATCGATAGCCTGCTTGAGCTTTTGCTCTCGGCGCGCACGTTCTTCTTCAGAGACATCATAAACCGTCCCATCTTTATCTTTGAACACAACCGGACCTTGAATTTTTTTCAGTTCGACGCGCGCTTTGGAGCAATCTTGCTGACGAAGTGCTCGCTCACGTTGTTTTTCTCGCTCTGCTTGTTGTGCTACGGCTCGCTCTTGTGGCGTCTCTGGTAATGCAGTGCCAAATTCTGAGGCCGGTTGGGCCTCAGTGACGTTAACCGGGCCAATATCTTCTTCTTTAACATCCTTCGCTTTTTTGTCGTCGGGCTTTTTATCGCTGTAATGGACTTTACCGTTTTCATCAACCCAACGATAAATGCCTCCCTGAGACCAAGCTTGAAAAGAAGTGGTGATTGCTATGGAGCACAAAGTAGCTGCAAATATTTTTTTCATGATGTAGGCGATTTTAGTCGAGTCGTTCTGTCAGTAATTGTTTCAATGCTGTTGGATGTCAAAATTCTAATCTATTCAAGCATCGACGAGCAGGTTAAATTTCCAAACTCCTAAAAGCATCACAAACTGAGTTAGTCATCAAGGTTGTGAACGGTTTTAGATGTTAAACCTGTTTGTATGGCGCTGTCTGTACGAATCGCTTGAGCAGCTTTTTCCGTTCTTTGATCAAACAAGCCTTCCGAATAGGATGATGGCAATCCATAGAGCTTTTCGATTTTCTCTTGTGTGGCCAGTGCTTCTTGATGGTCGATAATCATCTGAAAACCACGATCATCGGCAAGATGGACGAAGTCACCGTTGTAGTTTTTAAGTGTGTTTGCAAAACTGGCAAAGTCTTTTACCGGTTCACCATTCATGGTGTCGATCACCCAATTACTCCAGTTATGGTAGCCAAGGTTAACATCTGCGGCCAAAACCTTCAGTGCGACGACTAATTCTTGTCGATCTGGCGAAGACCACACTTGTCGAGAATACAAAAACTCAACGGGTGCTTGGTTGTGCCAATCTCGGCCCCAGCGTTTAATAAGGTTCATGTTTAAAGGTACGAACACCACACCGCCATAGACAAAATATTGCGGCAATTGATCGTACTGCGGCCCCAATACTAGGCTGCGATTAACGCGGCTCTGTTCGGCAATTGTGTTGACAGTCATTTCTTCGCCGTCGCGAAGCAGCGTAAATTTGATGCTATCACCGGGCTGTAGGTTATCGACGACAAATTTAAAGTCAGCGCGTAAATCGTTGTCGATTTTTACGGTTTCGTTATCGGCAATTTCGTAGTTGTTGATCCCAAGAAGAATATCACCTTCGTGTATTACCTCTGCGGCGGCGCTGTCTTTAAATACCTTTGTCACCAAAATGCCTTGATGATCACCTTTAATTTTGTAGGCGCGTTTGCTGGCCGGGTTTTCTAAGCTTTGGGTGCGAAATCCAAGATCGGGTATACCGTGGAAGACACCGTCTTTTGCGTCTTCAAGAACATGCTTAATAACTGACGGCGGCACAAAATAACCCAGGTTTTCTGCCCGTCCGCCCGCGGTCGCCTGCATGACCACACCGACAATTCTATTGTCAACGATCACCGGGCCACCGCTGTTGCCGGGGTTAATTGCGGCATCAATTTGTCCGGCCAGAAGATAACTGCCGGCGTGCGCGTAGCGCTGATGCTCGACTCGCGAAAGTATGCCACGGGTAATGCTTAAGGTTTCACCGCCAAAGGGAAATCCGAACACAGATACTTCTGTCAGTGGGTCTGGTAAATCGCCGATTTTCAGCGGATTTAATCCATCGAAGAAGCTTTTATCTTCAACTGCTAATATGGCTAAATCAGCTTCATGGGAGACAAAATCAACTTTCGCTAGGTATTTTTGTGGGTCATTGTGCTTCTGAACTTGTAAATATCGTGCGTCGGCGATGACGTGGGCATTGGTCAGTATTCGATTACCGTCAATCACGGCACCAGAGCCACTGGTCTGCTCCAAATTAAGCAAGCGCCAAGGCGTAAAGTAATCCGGTGCGGCTCGGGTGGTATGAATCTTAATTACGGCTTGTTTTAATCGTTGCAGCGCCTTTGCATCTTCAGAGATGTCGTTAGCTAAAACGGTGTTTGCGCTCACGCACAATAACACCAAGGCTCCGATTTTTACGGATTGGAAAATTCTCGCCATCACTAGTCCATAACGGTGTGTGTCTAAAAACTGTTTGATCGAAACGCGCACAAATAGACCCATAATGCTTAATAACCCTTAAATCTAATTCATTGCAGAAATACCCGAAATTAATCCGTTCGTTAAGGTATTTCTTCATACACACTGCCAATTCTGCAAGCAATAAAGGCTTTTTTGAGGTCGGTAGTGATCGCTAATTTCTCAACCTTCTTACCAACAGCTTAGATGGATTTGGCAGGACATAATTTTTCCTGAACCGTTAATCTTCGTCTTGGTTTGCCTGTGTATCTATTCGCTTGAAACGGTGAATTTGACGGCGCTGTTTTTTGTTTGGTCGGTGTTCGGATAGAACGCCCATAATTCCACCGGCTTTTCGTTGCTCTGCGGCGGTTTTACGGGCGGCAATACTTTTCTCGGTTTCTTCGTACAGTAGTTGAGCTTCTGGCGCACCACGTCGTTTGTCTGACAGCGCTTTAACTTCAACTTCGATCTTGTCCCAGCCTTGCTGAATTATCAGGCTTAAGCCAACGGTTAGGTCTTTACTGGCTTTCACTCGTTGTCCTTCGCAATGAACCTTGCCGCCTTCTATTGCTTGCTTGGCCATATTCCGAGTTTTAAAAAAACGCGCTGCCCAAAGCCATTTATCGATTCTTACTTTATCCATATTGCCCAATTAGCTTGTAAATAGGAGGTCGTTTGTTGAGTTTTTCGGTAATAGTGCTGAACATTGCTACCTGCTTAAGTACAATGCAACCATTCTTGCTGGTGAACTCTTACGGCTGTGATTACACCGCATTATTTGGGATCAATGGCGCATTCGCAATCCTAGATTAGGATTCAACGCGCATATTTTGTTTAATCATTCAGATTATTAAGAAGAAGTTTCTTGCGTATTTTACAGGTTTTACCCGAGCTGAATTCAGGTGGTGTAGAGCGTGGCACCGTGGAATTTGGCGCTTACCTTCAACGTCACGGACACGAATCCCACGTTATATCCGCCGGTGGTCGATTGGTTAACCAGTTACAGCAAGAAGGCTCGATTCATCATCAACTGCCCGTTCACAAAAAAAGTCTTTTGTCGGTTCGCTGGGTGCCAAGGCTTCGACGTCTTATTGAAGAAATTTCCCCGGATATCATCCACGTACGCTCCAGAATGCCGGCGTGGTTGACGTGGTTGGCGATAAAAAACGCTACTGCGCGACCAGCTCTTGTTTCTACTTTTCACGGTTTGTATTCGGTCAATCGATACAGTGAAATCATGGGCTGTGGTGATCAAGTCATTGCTGTGTCTGAATACGTCAAAAACTACATTGTAAACAGTTATCCTCGAATAGATGCTGAGAAGATCAGTGTGATCCACCGAGGCGTTGATACCGATCGTTTTCAGCTTGGTTACCAACCGGATGCGGAATGGTTTTTACGTTTTCATCAAGAGTACCCACATCTCAAGGATCAGCCTATTGTGTTGATGCCGGGGCGACTTAGCGCTTGGAAAGGTCATGAGCACTTTATTGCGCTAATGAAGCGACTCAAACAGCAGGGAATTCAAGCACAAGGCGTGATTGTTGGTGGCCCGACGCCGGGAAAAGAAGCTTACGAACAACATCTGCATAATCTGGTTGACCAAGAGAATTTAAACGATGTAGTGACCTTTTTAGGACATCGTTCAGACATACAAAATTTGTATTCTATTAGCACAATTGTATGCAACTTATCGGAAAAGCCTGAGCCTTTTGGTCGCACAGTAATTGAAGCTCTGGCATTAGGAAAAATGGTTGTCGCCTTTGATGAGGCGGGGCCCGGCGAATCTTTGGCGGAGTGCTTTCCGAGTGGTTTGGTAGCTAAAGGTGACGAAAATGGGCTATTTTCCTGCGTGACTCGTCTCTTAAAAGACCCACAACCTGCATTTATTAAAGAAAATTTCACTTTACAATATCAGGCTGAGCAAACGCTTGCTGTTTATGAGCGAGCCTTGTCTTTGCGTCACCGTGAATAATGGTAAAGCTGGCGAGACTGCAAAAAAAACGCCTAAACCCAGGTAACTCGGCGTTCACAAAAGAAATGATGTTGTCTAGGCCGGATCGGTATTTGCGATTGATGATCTTATTGTCAGCCGCTATATTGGCGCGTTTATGACGACTTACTAAAAGGCTTTAAATCACTACTTATGCGCATTCTTCACGTAGCTCACCAGCAATTGCGAAAATACGGCCACAATCGAGTTAGTTGGGCTCAAAAGCTTTACTTCGGTTTAATTCGAAACGTGCATTGTGTGCAGGCGTTTAGTGATCGAGACGTAGCCGCCTTTGAGGCGCCCTTTGGTATTCGTGATCTGGGTAAGAAAAAAGCCAATCAGCGCTTGTTACAAACCGTCGAAGCCTTCGAACCGGATCTAATGGTCGTGGGACATTGCGACATCATTACCAATGAAACCCTAGAAGAGGCGCGCAAGATAAACCCAAGTTTAGTGATTGCCGGTTGTAATAACGACCCTTTATTTGTGCCGGATAATGTCGAGAAGATTCGTCACCGTGTTGACGTTGTGGATGCGATGTTTGTTTCTACCGGCGTGAAAGAGCTCACTCAATTTGAAGGGAAGCGCGCGAAACTTTGGCACATGCCCAATCCTGTCGATAGCAGTATCGAAACCTTTGATAGCTCCGCTTACGACGACCTTCCCGCCGATGTCATTTTTTGCAGTAAAGAAACCACTCACACCGAACGCGGACAACTCGTCTCTTATTTAAAAGACAATCTTCCCAAGGCGGTAACCTTCAGAACACCCGGTAGTTTTGGTGAAGAGAACGTTTGGGGGCGAGATTATGATCGAGCCTTATCACAATCAAAAATGGGACTTAATTTAAATCGCCAAGAAGCGTTTCATTGGTACTCGTCGGCGCGAATGGCGCAATTGGCCGGTAATGGCTTGCTGACGTTTACCCATCAAAATGGTCGTTTTGATGAATTTATGCCGCCTGAATCTCTGGTGTATTTTTCCAGTGACGAAGATCTACAAGCGAAGATTGTTGATTTTCACCAAGACAACGCCAAACGTCGGTACTGGGCCAGCCGAGCGCGTGAGTTTTTCCATCGCGAAATAAACTCTACGTTGTATGCCCAATACATTGTCGAGGCGTCTATGAATCTCAAGTTCAGCCACCCATACGTTTGGGCTTAAGTGTTAGTGGATACACTCGATTTAGGTGGATCTGAAAACGCTTTTGCTCGTGGCGGTAATCGCTTGTGTTTTGTTCATCCCAAATATCCTGACCAATGCGTGAAAGTCTTACGTCCAGATAGAACACCCGAGATTAAACGTCAGGAGCGCCGCTTTCCCAGAAATTTAAAACCGCTGCGTTATTTTGATGATAATTACCAAGAGTTTAAGGTTTATCAGTTAATCGAAAAACACATCGGTGAAGCTGCGTTCCAATTAATACCTCGATGTTTTGGTGAAATATCCACAAACTGGGGAACTGGGTTGGTCAGCGAAATCATTAAAGATGAAGATGGTTTGGTGTCTTTATCATTAAAACAATACCTTTGGGTGCACGGTAAAACCGACACAATTACCCGCGCTGTAGCAGACTTTATCGACCTATGGTCGAGACTTGGCATGCCGTCACGAAATTTATTACTCCATAATTTGGTTGTGCAAACAAATGCCGACGGTATTCGTCGAATTGTGGCTATCGATGGTTTAGGTTGGCCAGATGTATTGCCTTTGGCCTATTTTGTAAACTTCCTTGCGCGGAAAAAAGCCCGAAGAAAAGCACAGCGCTTATGGAACAGCATTGACGAACTGCTGCATAAAAAAGCGGTGGGCGGTGATTGGGGTTACCATGGCTGGATGGACGACCAACAACGTCGGTTAGTCAGTGGCGAGAGCCCTTAACTTTTTTAAAAAGCGTGTGCAAATACAAACAAATAATTTTTGAAATGAACGTATAGATGGTTAAACGATTAAAAGTTGCGACAGCTCTAGCCGGTGCTCCAGTAGGTGGTGCCGAGACATTTTTTACACGTTTCTCATGCCAACTGCATAAGACGAACGCGGTTGATGTTCGGGTTTTTACCCGAGATAACGCCATACGCCAACCGGAATTCGACAAAGCGAATGCAAACGTCGAACATTTTCGTTTCGGTGGAAAACTCGATTTGATCGATCATTGGGCTTACCGCAGGGCGTTGAAAAAATTTGCTCCCGATATCGTTTTGACTTTTATGAACCGTGCCACACAACTAACGCCAAAAGGTGATTATCAATTGGTGGGGCGCTTAGGACATTATTACGATCTCAAATATTATCGCCATTGCGATTACTGCATCGGTATTACCCGAGGTATTTGCGACCATTTAATTCAGGGCGGTATTCCTGCCAGCCGAGTGGTGCATATTCCCAACTTTGTTGACGAGACCGTCGCCGAGGCTGCGACCAAATCCAGTTTAGGTATTAAAGATCAAGAACCTATGATTCTTGCTCTGGGTCGATTGCATGTGAACAAGGCATTTGATGTTTTAATTCCCGCGTTTGCCAAACTCGATGCAGGCGTTTTGTGCATAGCGGGTGATGGCCCGGAAAAAGACGCTTTGCAAGCACAGGCAAAATCTCTGGGTATTGAAGATCGCGTCAAGTTTTTAGGATGGCGCACGGATATTAATAATTTATTGCGAGCGTCCGATTTGTTTGTTTGCTCATCGCGAAGCGAAGGCTTAGGTAGTATTGTTCTAGAGGCCTGGTTTAATCGCTGTCCAATGGCAGCCGTGGCTTCTCAAGGCCCCGGTGAGTTAATTCGTAATGGTGACACGGGTTTGCTCTCGCCAATCGACGATGTGGATGAGTTGAGTGAAAATATGCGCGTTATTTTGGCAGATCAGTCTCTTGCACAATCGCTGTCTGTAAATGGCTACAACGAATACCTGCAAAATTACAGCCGAGATAAAATTATTGGCGATTATTTAGATTTCTTTAACACAATTGCGGTGTAACGATTTATGCAGCAATTAACCTCTGTATTCTCGGCTGGCAATACTTTTGCGCGATATTGGCTAAATTTTTGGTTTGGCGCTCTATTAGTAGGTTTTTATTGCGTTACCGTTGGATTTTTTGTTTTTCCGAGTAATTCTGGTATTCAATCTGGCTTTTATTCATTAGTAGCTTTGCCAACGGCAATGATTTTGATTTATCAGAGGCCGAGCCAATTAAACACAAAGCTGTTTTTATTATTTTTGGCAGCACCCATATATTTAGCTGTTTCCAGTTTTTGGGCCGACCCCAATGTCGCAGACACCTATCGCGAGCCATTATTTTTTTTAAAGTTATCACTGCTGCTATTTTTGTTTTTCATTTCCATTCGACTGCTGTTTGATCGGTACCAACAATTTTTAGAAATTTGGATTTACGTTTTTGCCATTATCGGCTCGGTGAGTGCATTAGTCGGTCTGGTCGATTACATCATTGAACATCATGCAGTTCTGCCCGCACGTTTTCCTCGATTTAAAGGTGTTATTTGGGGCGGCGATACCAATCGAGTTGCCGCCTTCTACGGTATCGGTTTTTTAGCAAATTTGTACCTCTTAAATAAAGGGACGCTTAAATTTAAAATAATTGCCGGGCTTGGCTTAATTCCAATTTTAATGTGCATTCTACTGGCCCAGAGCAAAGCGCCGCTTGTGATGCTGGGTCTTGCCGTACTTGGGTTTTCTGCCACCGGTCTTAAGCGCAAAAACTACCTTTGGCTTGGTATCACCTTAATTATTTTTAGTGGTATAGCTGCTTGGTTAGTCTTTGGAAATAACACCTTTGCACGCTCATACTCGTTTTTTATTCGCGGAGAAATTTGGTCGAAGGCTCTTGAACAGTTGGGCGACCAGTGGTTTTGGGGGGCGGGATTGAATTACCGGGTTAACCTTATTGCCGACGGTACTACCTTTGGACAAGCTCATAATCTCTTGATCGATGCTATGCGATTTGGTGGTGTCGTTGTAGTCACGTTATTAAGCGCGCAAATATTGTGCGCATTGTATTTGTACATTTCACGAATACAGTTAACCGCTTTGAATATTTTTCTTTTGGCTTGGTTTTTAACGGGTTTGGCTACCGCATTAGTGGAAGCTCAGCAACCCTTAATTCGACCCAGTTATATTTGGCTGCTGTACTGGATACCCTTAGCTCTAATTTATCAAAATTCGAAATTCTCTCGTAAGGCAAGTGACAGCACTTGTCGTGAGCTTGAATAAACAGTGTTTGGATGTAAAGACAATGAAGTCAACTATTCGAGTGCTTGCCTGGCCCAAGGACAAAAACAAACTCAGTAATCCTTATAATTTTATTTTGTACGGAGCCATGTCTTCGAATGTAATCGTTGATGAGTTTCATCATCGATCAATGCGGGTTTCAGGACAGAATATTTTTCATCTTCATTGGCCCGATTTGTTGCTGCGTGATAAGCGTTGGTGGCGAGCAGTATATCGATTTTCTCGCTTATTAAGAGCGATTAAAAAATTTAAACAGCAGGGTGGCAAAGTGGTGTGGACTGTTCATAATTTGCAGCCACATTCCCTTCGATTTCCTCAGTTGGCCGAATATTTTATGGAAAAATTCATCAAAAATGTTGATGGATTTTTATTTCTCTCCCAATACAGTCGTGACTGTTTTCTTGAAAAGTATCCTCAAGTTGAGGCAACGCCTTGGGCGATTACCGCCCATGTACACTACCAGTCTTATTATGGAATCGAGCATTCCAATGAAGGCTCTAATTGTCTAAACGATTCTGAAGATACAAGTTGCGATACCGTCAAAAATTGTGCAGTTCCGACTATTTTAATGTTTGGTAAAATTCGTGATCACAAGGGATTGGATGCGTTAGTTGAGGCAAAGTCACAATTACCTGAAGATTCCTGCCAGCTTTCGATAGTGGGTGATCTAGGAAAATATCAATTAGATCAAGACATATTAAAATATATTGATCGTGATACAAACATAACGACCACCTTTGAATACATTCACGATCGGGATATTCCAAAATATTTTTCAAAATCCTCTGCGGTAATACTACCCTATACAGATATTCTGAATTCGGGAACGGCGGTCTTAGCTTTGTCATTTAATGTACCGATAATTGCCCCTAAAATCGGTAGTTTAATCAGCTTAAGAGATGAGTTTGGCGATGACTGGGTTTATCTGTACGATCAACCTTTAAACGCAGAAAAATTAGCCGCCTCTTTAGAGTGGTTGAAGCAGCGTAGGTCTGGCACAATTAACCTTGCTTCATTGAAACCAGCAAAAATTGCAGAACAAACCGAAGACTTTTACCGGATATTGATCGATCGTTAGTTACACAAGACGATAAAAATATAACTCAGGGGATTGAGTTTTGAAGTTAGCTGTAATTACATTAAATCCTAAATCCGAACCTGTGCAATTACTTACAGAGTCTTTATTGAATCAAGGTTTAATCGTTGACGAGTATTATGCCGTCGATGGTCGCGAGACTATGCCCGCAATGGAAAAGGGTGAAATTCTCGATCAAAAATTGGCAATGTTTAATCGTCGTTGGCCACTTACAAAAACCGAAGTAGGTTGTTATCTTTCTCATCTGCGAATTATTCGTAACGCCTACGAATCCGGTGAATCACATCTGTGCATATTAGAAGACGACGTAATTGTTGAACCCGAGCTGGCTGAAGTTCTTGCGCACATCACTGCACTGGATGACAGTGCTCATTTTGTGCGACTGATGGCCTTAAAACGTCGCAAGCGTAAATGGATTTCTGCGCTGACTGATAAGTATTCATTAACTCGGCCGCTACGAGGATCTTTGGGTACTCAAGGTTATGTGTTAAATCGAGTGGGAATGGGGCGGGTGTTAAAGTACGCTTCTGTGATTTCTATGCCGATCGATAAATTCTACGACAGTTTTTTTCTATACGGTTTGAATGCTTATACCGTTGAACCACACGTTATCCACGAACGACATGAATCTTCAAGTATTATTAAAACAGAAGGTAAGGTGATGCCCGGAATTTTTTTGTGGATGGGTCATCGTTTGTTAAAGTTGTATCGTAGCCTTCATCGTACAAAAAATTATTTGTTGAATTACTCGCACTACAATCCTGCTCAATACCCCAATAAAGACATCAGCAAAAGCAGTCGATTTCGAGACTAGAACTTTTGTTATTTTGAAAGTCTGTTTCTAAAAACGCTTATCGATTTTTCTTTTAACTGCTGATATAAAAGTTCTTTAATCGGCCGAATATTTTGAATTAAAAATCATTCAATTTCAGATTCTTATAATTTCAATAATTGAATTAATTTTTGAGCCGCTTCAATGTGCGGGTTTAACGGTTTATCTCGCTTAGGCGGTTCTTTAAACTCTTGCTGATTAACTTGCCCGACCAAATTTAGCGATAGTAAACTTTGATTACTTTTTTCCAACTTGTTTTTCGGTGATTTACTCATTAATCCTATAACGCCAACAAATGCTCTGGTATTGAGAGCTTCTGCAATCATCGAAGCTGAATCAGCTGTCACCCAAATATGCTGCGTTTGATTTAATTGCTCAGCAAGCCATTGCTTGTCGAGATCATGGTGATCAAAAAAGTTAATATTACTAAAACCCTGTAGCGATTTCTGTAAATAATCGAAATCGGTAACAGGCGTTCGGCGTGAATTTGCAATCTTCCACTGTATTGTATCGTAATGATTTACTATCTTTTTTATCGTTGCCGAGAGCGATTCAATATGCCATTCATAATGTTGATTAATACCACCCAGCAAAATCAGCCCAAAGGGTTGATTTTTAAAAGAGCTATTATTGGGTGAATAAGGTTTAGTCACTTCACCTGACTCTGGGGCGAGCGCGATTGGAGTAATAATTCTTTTCGCAGACTCGGTATAACCATCGTGAGCGGGTGTTAACACCGCATCAAAACACGCGAGAGGAAGACTTGGATTCATGATAATGACGGCTTTAGCGTGCCATTTATTTTTGGCCGCTAAAACCGATAGATGAGTTCTATGGCCTACACCAATACAAATATCTGGAATAAAATCGATGTTAAAAATATCCGTCGAAAAGGCGATGGCTTTTAACGCAGCTGTAGTTTTAACATAATGAGCGTCAATAACTTCTATTGCTCTAAATTTTTTTAATCCTTCAATTAACGCCTGGCTTTGTTTTTCGTGTCCGGGTTTGCCATCAACAATACGTAATATTTTTAAAGTGTTATTGGTTGTCATTCTAGTTGGGAATAATTTCATCAAAATGGTGAATGGCCGGAAAATCTACAATTTCACGTTTTTGCTGGCTGTCTGGCTGATGTATACATAATAAATGTTTAATACCAAAATCTTGAGCCGCTCTCAAAATTCTCACCGTATCATCGATGAATAAGGTTTTTTCTGGATTAAATTTTTCCAGTTGATGAAGAGAGTGCCAAAATTCTTGCTGCTCTTTGGGATATTTAAATTGATGCGACGATAAAACCACATCCAGCCATTGATCGATTTTCGTAATTTCAAGTTTTAAATTCAAACTGTCTTGATGGGCGTTGGTGATCAAAACCAACTTTTTATTCATTTTTTTTGCCGCTTTTAAAAATGCTTCAACATAAGGTCTAATTTGAATTTTATGCTGAATTTCACGTTTTAACTCGCCCACATTCACTTTTAATGCCGCTGACCAAAAATCCAAACAATACCAATTCAGAGTTCCCTCGTGCTCTTTTACTTTCGGCAGAATATGTTCAGTGGCTTCGTCCGCCGAAATTCCGTGCAGTTCGCCGTACCGCTTCGGCAAATGCGTCAGCCAAAAATAATTATCAAAATGTAAATCCAGAAGCGTGCCGTCCATATCCAATAGAATGGTGTCGATATCGTCCCAGTCTACAATTGTGTCGTTCATTAGGGCATTCCTCTGTTGCTTAGACCGCATCAAACTTCGATGGTAAGATATTAGGTTCGAAAATCAAAGACTTATCAAAATAAGGCATCCTGCAATGAACGAGACATTACTTAATTGGGCGCAATCGGTTCACAAGATTTGCGAAGATGCTGGCCGAGATATTTTGGAAGTCTATAATCGTACGGGCAACATTGAGGTAGAGACCAAATCGGATGAATCTCCGGTAACCGCTGCCGATTTGGCCGCTCATCAAACCATTATTTCGGGACTGTCTGAACTAACACCCGATATTCCCATTCTTTCGGAAGAATCCGCGCTACCGGATTACAGCATTCGTAAACAGTGGTCTCAATACTGGTTAATTGATCCATTGGATGGCACCAAAGAGTTTATCAATCGCAATGGCGAATTTACCGTCAATATTGCATTGATAAGAGACGGTGACCCGATTCTTGGCATCGTCTATGTGCCCGTAAAAAAGATTGCCTACATCGGTGTGCAAGAACTCGGTGCTTGGAAAATTTGCAACAACGAGCGAAGTGATATTCGCATTCGAACCGTGCAATCGCAAATCGAGCATCATCTCCCGATAGAGCTTGTCGCTAGTCGTCGCCATGGCGCGGAGGCTGTTGAAAATATGATACAAACCCTTGAGACAGAATTTGGTCAAGTTTCAACCAAAAGTATGGGCAGTTCGTTGAAACTTTGCTTGATTGCTGAGGGTGAAGCGGATTTATATCCTCGACTCGCCTTAACGTCTGAGTGGGATACCGCAGCGGCGCATGCCGTCGTTAATGCCGCCGGTGGAAAAGTAATCGACGCCAATTTTGATATTTTGAGATACAACCAAAAAGACAATATTTTAAATCCATATTTCTTTGTGATTGGCGATACCACTTGTCCGTGGGAGAAAATTTTATCGCCTTGGAAAGGTATATCTCCCGATCAATAAGTTGAGATGATTTGATCCAATAATTTTAGTGATTGAATTTTAATATAAATTTTGAATATTCGATCACTATATTTTTTTGATAGTCATTTGCTTTTTGAGAAAATTAAACTACTCAAAACTATCTGACCACTTGGTTTTTTACTTCAAATATTTTCTTTTTTCCAAATTAAGACCCTTCTAAAAAGATTCATTCTCTTCGCTCTATCTATCCAGTAACGATAGTTTTCAATTTCAAATGTCGGCATTATTTTAAATATAAAAATAATCAAGGCTTTGTTACTCGGTTAATTTTGCTAAATTCCTTGGTTTAAGAAATATTTTGATAAGAATCAACTTCTCGGATCGCATTTTTAATAGTTACGATAAAAGTAATTGAATTGCTTTGAGCACGTACATGATTAAATCTATGGCTAAGTGGTTATGGTTTTTAATCGCAGCGTTGGCATGAAACGGTTAAACACAAGCTTTCAGCGTGTTAGCTCTATCTGCTGTTAGAAGATTACTTTGGATTATTTAAAAGTGATTGTGTAAATACAAATATTAGTATGTATTAATTTTTTTTGAAAAAACAAAAGTTTTTAATTAACGATTGACGAATGAGAAATTAAGCAGTAATTTGTATTCAGTGTTGAACGATAATTACATAATGTGTTCGAGCTGTTAAATACTTGGCTGTAAATATTAAACTCAACTTTTATTTATTGGGCATCTCCCAGGTGCTAATGTTTTCAATAAAATAGAAATTTCCCCCGTATTATTTACAGGGTAATTATATATAAGTTTTGTGTTTTCCAAATTTTCTACTTAATTAAAAAGTGTTTCTGCATTTTTTAATTTAATCGGTTTTTTAGTGTGTCAAAAATAAAATATGTATTTTTGATGTATTAATATTTTGGGTAGTTAGTGCATTATTTTTAAAGTTAATTGTAAAAAATAAAAATAATTAGATGTGCCTTCACGTGTGAAAAAAATTTTTTCAATAAAATTTAATTTCGAAACGATCATTTTCTTGGGTTATCACTATGAAATCATTAAAACAGTTGCCATCAAATGTTGATATTCAGCTTTCGGGTGTTTGTAAGGGAAAAATAATGGCTGAAATTACCAGCTTGCAAAGACAGCTTGAAACTTACAGTATCGATACAGAAGTGATCGACATCGCCGTTCTTCAATCTTATAAAGCGATGATTAATTCTCGCCGCCAGTGGTTATCTGGTTTACCTGTGCATTTTTAATTTTAAATCGTTTTCCATCTAAGTCGTTGTTGTCGTTGTACCCTTCCTTGTAGAAGTGTTTTTTAATTTTTTTGTAATCTGACGATGTGCTCATTGAGAGTGCTCCGAAGAACATGCAAACCACATTCAAGTTAACTTGAGTGTGGTTTTTTTTCGACTTCGATTTTATATCAATGAAAGCCCTGATTTACGGTCTATTTATAAGGTCAATAAAAATCTGTTCGACGATTAATTTCTGAAGAAATTAATCGGCATTTATAAATTATGAATTGCTATATTGTGCTAAATTTAAGTTGTTAGAAAAAATTTATCGCAGCAATAGTTTAAATGATGGTGCAAGTTGCGGAAAAATAAATGAGATATTCTTAATATGCTTAAAGGTTTAAGTGTGACCGGCTTTGATATAATTATTTGAATTAATTAATAAATTAAAAAGATAGTCTTCACTGGTTGTTTCTTTTCATAAAATTACTGCTACCCTTTTTCTATACTCCTCCTATTCTGTCTGATGATCAGTTGATTTCTAGATCGGATTAATTTCCAAATTAGATTATAAGTAGCTAACAATCGGGTATTTTTCTATGTCTACGAACAGTGGCTTTGATCCAGAGTTTTGGTACGTTGTTAATCACAAGTTCCATCACTTGGTTTATAGAAGTCGGGATAAAAATAAAGCGAAGGACTACGCAAAACGAAGAAATGCACGCTTAGAACAAGATTTAAAGGAGTATTCTGTAATATCAGGCTTTCAGCTTCAGTCTGAAGGCTTTAGCGAGGCAATGAAGGTTCCGGTAGGAGGCCTTTAACTGTGATGTAAATCACGGGTTCGCTCTAAAAATAATATTTTTCGATGTTCTGCAATCAAACATGAGGATGAGACGTCATTTGATACGAGTCCAATAAAACCTATTAAGGAAATCTCAAATGGCGAACAAAACTCTTCTTACTGCTGCTCTTCTAAGTGTTGCTGCTATCTCTACAACCGCAGTTGCTGTACCTGGTACACCAACCGCTTGGGAAAAGTGTGCTGGCATTGCTAAGGCTGGTCAAAACGATTGTGGCGCTCTAGACGGCTCACATCACTGTGCTGGTCAGGGCACTGAAGAAGCTTCTGAATCTGAATGGGTTTATGTACCTGAAGGTACTTGTGAAAAAATTGCTGGCGGCAAAGTTGCGGCTGTAAAGCCTGCTAAGTAATTTATTAATAATGCCTTCAATAGATTCATTTGCTGGGAAGCAATGCTCTCTCGGTGTTGAGTACATGGGCGCAGGCTTAGGTCTGCGCTTCCCACATATTTACGAAATACTCTCACAAAAGCCTAAAATTAACTGGCTTGAAATTCACATATGCAATTTCATTAATGGTGGACTAAATCAGCAGTTGCTCTATGAGTTGTCTGAAAACTATCCACTGAGTTTTCACGGTGTGAGTCTAAATTTGGGCGGACCTGAGCCGATAGATGTTGCATATCTTCAACGCTTAAAGCAACTCACCAACGAATTACAGCCAAAGCTTGTATCAGAGCACGCGTGCTTCACCTCCTTTGACGGACGTTCTTACCACGATTTATTACCGGTACCTTATACACAAAAATCTGTTGAGCATTTTTGTCGCCGTATCGAGCAGGTACAAGAAACCATTGGTCGTCCCATTCTGATCGAAAATCTGTCTCGTTACGTACAATACTCAGAAAATGAGTTTTCTGAGTCAGAATTCTTATCGCAGCTATGTCAGCGAACTGGGTGCGGTCTACTGTTAGATTTAACAAATGCTTATGTAAACGACAAAAATTTAGGTATTTCGATAGATGCATTCATTGATGCCTTGCCTCATCAATTTATTAAAGAGATTCACTTAGCCGGTTTTTCCACCCACGATGAATGGTTGATTGATACGCATTCTGCTGAAATTCCACAGGAAATCTGGAATCTCTTAGAGCTTTATTTAGATCGGTATCATAACGTTTCGGTTCTGATTGAACGCGATAACAATATTCCCAGTTTTCAAGAACTTTATAATGAATGTTGTCACGCACAATCTATCTTAGACAAGTATCCCTCTTAGGCGAGAATAAGTGACAAAAAATATTCATAATTGTTTTATTCGTTCAAGATTGAGATCAAAAATTTGCCCACGTGCAATGATAATGTAAAGAAACTCTAACCAACCCAGAGTTTGCTAAAACCTAGAATTAGATAAACAGAATTAGAAAAACAAGATCAAAAATAGAGCCAGAAAAGCAGAGCCAAAATAACAGAAAATAACACACCAATATTTATAAGAAGTAACTTAGGGTAGCCGGGGATCTAGGAAAATGACAGATATTAGTCGAGATGTTGACCAGCAAAAATACAATCAAGCGCTAGAGAAATTCGTATCGTCAGTAAACGGTAATACTGCCTTTGACGGCGATTTTCAAGGCAATATAAAACCCTATCAAATCAATCAACGCATGTTGGCATTAAATGTACTGCGTAATAATTTTCCAACCGTTGAGAAAATTTTAGGGGAATCTGTCTTTACAAGCTTAGCTCAAGTGTACGGTAAGTATTATCCGTCTACCTGGTGGGATGTAAATATCTTTGGAGATCAATTCGCCGAATTCTTAGCATCGCAAATAAATAGTGCGAAAGCTGACGCCTATAACTGGGCATTAATTGCCGAAATTGCACAACTTGAATATGCGTTTATTGATCGCTATTACTACCCAGGTCACGACTCTACTCCCGAAGTCCTAATTGAATTCTCACATTTCGATTACGAGGCTCAGCAGTTAATTAAAGAAAATCATCCTAATCTGGTTATTACTTACAACTGTTTGGATCGCTTTCAAAGTACCGCTAATGGAGAAAAATTTCATTCGTCTCATTGGAGTGTTGATTCAAGCCAAAAATCTAAGTTGAAAATATTTTCTGCGAGTGTTTTCCGGCAGAATTTTCAGGTAGTGTCTGCGTTTTCGTGTTCAACTGCTAATCTGTGAATAATGACGTGACGAATTCATTTTTATTTGAACCGCCGCAATTGCAAGAATTTTTTCAGTATGCGTATACCTTGTGTCAAAACCAAGATGATGCTTACGATTTTTTACAAGCTGCTCTGGAAAAATATCTGGGTGAATTACAGGCGGGAAAGGTTATTGCAAATCCAAGTGGATATTTGCGAACAATTATTCGCAATAAATACATTGATTTTTATCGATCTCGACAGCGTTGGCAAAGCGAGTTGTTTGAAGAGCAAGCACCTTATGATATCTCATCTATCGATGTAGAAAGTTTAAATGTCAGTAGAAGTGTGTTGGCACAAATTTGGAGCAAGCTTGCTTCCGAAGACAGAGATATTTTGTACCACTGGGCGATATTAGGCTACAGCACCGATGAAGCCTGTGAATTGCTGAATCTACCACGTGGTACTTTTTTATCTCGCTTACATCGCTTACGTAAATATTGTCAGCAGCTGCAACAAGATGATGAAACAAAGGAAAGCAAGCCATGATTGACGATGAAAATACCGGTAGATCGAAAACGCTGAAATCCGCGATTCGTCATCAAGTAACACAGTTTGAATTAAGTGAAGATAAATTAAACTCGCTCATGACGATTCAAAACGATTTAGCGCAAAAAATTCCGCTCTCTGCGACAGAAGAGCCGGAATCAAACTTTCGAAGATGGCTACCTAATTTACTGATGGCATCTTTTTTAGCCGTGGTAATGGGTGTGTACACATTTTCTAATTCTAATGTCGATCACACACGTGATATTGCCTTAGAAGTTATTGAAAATCACATTAAATTAAAGCCGTTAGAAGTATCTACACAATCGTTTAACGAAGTTCAGATCTTTTTCGACAAGCTCGATTTTATGCCGTCGCAATCTAATTTTTTAGAAACGAGTTGGCAGTTAAACGAACGGCAAATGCTAGGTGGACGTTACTGTTCAATCAGTGGTGATAGTGCTGCGCAGCTTCGATTTAAAAATGATGACCAAATCTACACGCTTTACGAAGTGGGTTATGATGAAAAGTTGTTTGGAAAAATACCAGTAATTAGCGCTGGAGAAAAACCTAAAGAAGTGATTATTAATGGCTTGAAAGCAAGTTTGTGGGTAGAAAAAGGCCTTTTAATGGTATTGGTCACCGAAGCCTAATAAAAAAACTGCCAACAATGTTGGCAGTTTTTTCACTTTCTTATTGGCCTAATGGAAGGTTAGGAATCAATAAACGTGGATCACGAATAACAATTTGTAGACTCTTCAAGAACTCAATCACTTCGGCTTGCTCTTCGGCATCTAATGCTTCAAACGCAGCGCTTGCTGCTTGAGCTTCACCACCGTGCAATAAAATAGCATCAGTTAGTGTTGTTGCACGACCATCGTGTAACCATGGGCCCGTGCTGGCAACGCCCCAAAGTGCTGAAGTTACAAAGTGACGAGTGCTCGCACGATCAACCTGTAATAAAGGCTCTTCTAACGCTTCGCCCATATCATGACGTTTTAGGTCAGAAAAGATTTTTACAGTCGCAGAACCATCACGATTGCGGTTTAGCCGTGGGAAGAAAGATTCGCGGGTTAAATCCAGAGTTGCAACGAAATCTGTACCGGGTGCTGGTTGCTGGAATACAGGATTTTCGATAGTCATTTCCGGTGTGTGACAGCTAGCGCAACCAATTTGCGAGAAGGTTTTTTCGCCAGCAAATACGGCGCGACGCGCGGCTTTTTCTTTGGGTAAAACTTGTGTTGGAATGGGTAATGCCGCTTGGAAGATCGCAGTAGCAGTTACGTCACCAACAGTTAGTTCACGCTCAACACCATCGCCATCGCCATCAATACCAAAACGTTCTTCGGCTTGAATACCAAAATGTTGCTCCATTGCGCCAACCACAAAACTGCGTAGATTAGGCTCGGCTCCAACAACGTTAAACGGACGAATAATTAAATCCTGCGAAACACCTTCAATAGCACTGGTATCTAAGGTTCCATTTGGTAGGGCAGTAATTTCACCAAAGGAAATACCTTTTGCTTCAAGAGGCAGAGTAACAGGAGCCTGGGCGTCGGCAGCAAACGCAATTGCCTCTGCCGCGATAGCAGCTAATTCGGCATTCATTTCTTCAGCAACACGTTGCTTAGCACCGCCACCAAAAACGCTTTGACTATTTTTAACGTTCAAGCCCGCGAATGACGGTGAATCAATATTATCTGGACGATTAAATCCGGGAAAAATATTTGCCGCGTTATCGCTGGCGCCGCCGGCAAATGGTTTGCTGTGACAAGCAGTACAAGCAACCGAGTCGGTGCCGCTGATTCTGTTAAAACCAGTAGCAACACCCACACCGTTTACACCCGGACGGCCTGGATCGCCGTGGCCGTCAAAGCGGTTGAAGTCGGTTGTAAACATAGCCTGCCCGTGAGCGATAATCTCGGCAGATTTAAGTGAGCCATTATCGATTTGTGCTTGCTCGATATGACTGTGATTTGGGCCTTCCCCGATGGCGAAAGCCAATGAGCTAGTGGATAGAACAGCAGCGGTTACGAACCCTTTTGATAGGCTTCTTCTGTTTAATAAAAACACATCTTCTCCTTATCGACCTGACAATTAAGTACGTTTTTTTATTTTTAATATTGGTTGAATAAAATTATTTATAGGAAACTCTGATTAACCTAGAGTTTCTCGCGACACAAGGATGTGTTCTCTGATTAAATCATGGATGAGTTAATCAGAGGTTCCTATAAATAAAGGTTTGGCTGTGAAAGCAACAAATTGATTTAATTAAATACTGCGTAACCTGTTGCACATTAATTCCCTAAGTGATTAGCCATAAAACCACCGACTAACGCATTCTTAATTTCATCAGAAAACGAAAAATGTGATTTTACATTATCACCCAAATTCTACTAAATTAGATTTTTAGAAATTAGCGGCACGTCCTTGTGTCGCCGAAAGCTCCAAATGGATCGGAGTAGTTATGGAAAATCAGTACCTGATAAATTAAGCATTCAGCTATTTAACTGTTCGACAATTTGTCGGCGAATATTATATTGAGCTATAAATTCAGAGGTGGTTACAGATGTGTAACTCTTGGACTTTCCCAAAAAACAAAATGTAATGTCATTAATAACAGGCTAATGCTTGTGTTGTGATTTAAATCACACTATGCCGCTAAAAATATTTTCTAGAGTACGTAAGTTTTATTTGATAAATAAATTATTGAATCTAGTTCTAGTCGCTTTAAAATTCGCATCAAAAATATGATAAAACCACGTATTTGTAAATCCGTTTATAAAAATATAATCAGTTTTGTGGAAAAATTTACACATTAAATTTTAAAGATGTAATTGAGAATTGATTATATTCTTTCGCGTTGATTTTTTTGTTATTTAAAAACACTCGTTCAAAGTGGCAATGTTTTTAATGTGTATGTCGTAAAGTATTTTCCTTGCATTACGATTTTTCTTGTTTTCTTTAATCAAAATCTCAAGAGAACATCGGTAGTTAATTATTATCAAAGTTCAGCATTAAATTTCTCACAAATTAATAATTTTTTTCATTTTTGGTAATAGTCTTTTTGTGCTTCACAAACGGCTGAAAAATCCATTTTTAAAATTATAAGCAGCTATGTTTTAATTAAAAAAGGTTAAGGTTAATTAACTTAAAATTACCAAGTAGAAGCTACTGTATAAACGTGAATGGTTATTAAAAATAAAGCACTTTTCTAGAGTTGTAGATACGAAAAATAGAGCAGATAAGGTATGCTCATTTCGACTTTTACACACTGATTTTGCACACCGAGAATGTTTGCTTCTATCAAAAGTAACGGCTGTAAAAATTTTCTGATTATTACGCAAAAAAGTTAAGGTTTGTTATTCCAACGCTTTTGAGTTGGGTTGTTTATGATGAGTTCTGATTAACATCTTCACAATTCAAACAGGTAATTAAACTGATAACAGAAGTTCAAATGTCATCACGGGTTTAATTATTTTCAGAAGTGACACAGGTAATACATTTTTCCGTTCTTGGCTGTTCGTGGGGGCAAGTTTGTTTTGAACTTATTAGAACTCAATGGATGTAAAAAAATTAATATTGCGTGAGTTGCATAATAATTCACTCTGATTTTTATTGTTAGGTTTCTTAAAATCCTAAAATATTTATATCAATAAATTTCGTCAATATTTTTTAGGATTCAGATTTTTAAGATAACAACAACGATCTCAGTTTTTATTTTTCGATTGGCTTTGCTAAAAAATATGTCTAGCCTTTTAGACGCTCACTTACCTGTCCATTTAATTGATTTGAGCTTTGCTCTAGAAAATTTATACGGTTAACGAAAAAATAAATTAACTAGTATTATCCAAATGAATAAAGTCTGAGATGGTTGTTAGTAGACTAAAACCGGGTTAATGTATTTTAAATCTCTAAAGTAGCAATAAAAACCTTGGTCTAGCTCGCCTGTGATTAATTTAGGCAATTTAATTTTCAGCTGCTGACTTCTGTTGTTTGCTTACTTCACTGCAAATTCTATTTACATCGAAATTTGATGTGGTAATTAATCCCAAATTAAAAACGCTTTTTATCAACTCAATCATCTCATTCGATTATTTCGTAATTACTGTATAAGAACCTCTGATTAACAAATCCATGATTTAATCAGAGGGCAGAAATTAAAAATGCGATTTCTAATTTTCTCCCAATTTTAATTACTTACCGTGCCCGAACTCGGCGGCAAACCCTTGTGTCGTTAGAAAATCCAAGTTAATCAGAGTTTCCTATACGCTTCTGATTGTTGCAGTCATTCCATCAAATCAAGATTGTCGTGTTTCTTACACGCGACGCTTTCAAAAAATAGTATGTTTTTCAAATGTTTATACAGTTATACGCAAGGGAGTGGTTATTGCTACCACTATAAACAACTGTTGCGGGGCTAGAATTATCAGTCCTTCACTCACATAAATTTGTCGTGGTTTGCACTAATGCGCAAACAGGGGGAGAGTGTTGAATGAAAGCCAAAGACATCGCCGAATTATTAGACGAACCCGCCTGCGAACACAACAACAAGTCCAAATCCGGCTGTGCAAAACCCAAACCCGGCTCCGCCGCCGGCGGTTGCGCGTTTGATGGTGCGCAAATCGCCTTATTACCTATCGCCGATGTTGCACATATTGTTCATGGTCCTATTGCTTGCGCGGGTAGCTCTTGGGATAACCGAGGTACACGCAGTAGCGGTTCTACTTTGTTTCGTATTGGCATGACCACCGATCTTACCGAACAAGATATTGTAATGGGGCGTGGTGAAAAAAGACTTTATCATTCTATTAAACAAGCCGTAGAAGACTACAACCCTCCCGCTGTATTTGTGTATAACACCTGTGTACCGGCACTTATTGGTGACGATATAGATGCGGTTTGCAAAGCCACATCCGAAAAATTCGGCGTGCCGGTGGTGCCCGTCGATTGCGCAGGTTTTTACGGCACTAAAAATTTAGGCAACCGCATTGCTGGTGATGCGATGTTTAAACATGTTGTCGGTACGCGGGATCCAGAGCCAGTTGCAGAATTTGCGCAACGCGACAATATTAAAATTCACGATGTAAATTTAATTGGCGAATACAACATTGCCGGTGAATTTTGGTATGTATTGCCGTTACTGGATGAATTAGGTTTACGCGTACTGTGTACGCTTTCTGGTGATGCGCGTTTTCATGAAGTGCAAACCATGCATAAAGCCGAAGTGAATATGATGGTTTGCTCAAAGGCGATGCTTAATGTCGCTCGTAAACTGCAAGATAATTACGGCACTCCTTGGTTTGAAGGCAGTTTTTACGGCATTACCGATACGTCTGAAGCTTTGCGCGGTTTTGCAAAATTAATTAATGACGATGATTTAACTGCACGTACCGAAGCACTGATCGAACGCGAAGAAAAACGCATTAGAGAAGCGTTAAATGCATGGCGCCCTCGATTACAAGGTAAACGCGTATTGCTTTACACCGGTGGTGTGAAGTCTTGGTCGGTCATTTCTGCGTTGCAAGATTTGGGTATGAAAGTTGTTGCAACCGGTACCAAAAAATCCACCGAAGAAGACAAAGCTAGAATTCGCGAATTAATGGGCGACGATACCTTAATGATCGACGATGGCAACCCTAAAGAATTAATTCGTATCGTGAACGATTACAAAGCCGACATTTTAATTGCCGGTGGTCGCAATATGTATACGGCACTTAAAGCCAGAATTCCCTTTTTAGATATTAACCAAGAACGTGAATTTGGTTATGCCGGTTACGATGGTATGTTGGAATTAGTACGACAATTAACGCTCACCATTGAAAGCCCCGTTTGGAATACCGCAAAAAGTAAAGCGCCTTGGGAGAGCAAAGCACCCTGGGAAACAAATACCGAGAAAATGGTTTCAACCACTATTTTAACCGATACAGTTGGCGTTACCGAGTCTGATAAATCTGGCGACAAACTGTCTGATGCTCCCAATTTTAATGCAACGTTAGGAACCTAAAATGACTGAGCTATTAAAAAGACGTAAAGCATTATCGGTAAGCCCACTTAAAGCAAGCCAAACCGTGGGTGCTTCACTTGCTTTTTTGGGGTTTTCTCGTTCAATGCCGATCATGCACGGTTCCCAAGGATGTACGGCATTTGCAAAAGTATTTTTTGTTCGCCATTTTCGAGAGCCTATTCCTTTGCAAACCACGGCAATGGATCAGGTCAGTTCCGTGATGGGTGCTGACGATAACATCGTTGAAGCCCTTAAAAATATTTGCGAAAAAAGCTCGCCAACTATTTTAGGTTTGGTCACCACTGGCTTAGCCGAAACACAAGGTTCCGATATTCATGGTGCAGTAAAACAATTTCGTGCCAAATATCCACAGTTTGAAAACAATCATGTAGTCGCCGTTAATACGCCTGATTTTAGCGGCAGTTTTGAAAGCGGTTTTGCCACCGCCTTAAAAGGTATTATTGAAACGCTAGTGCCAACAACTTTTGATGAACAAAATCCAGAAAATAATCGGGTTGGTCTGCGAAAAAAACAAGTCAATGTTTTGTGTCATGCGAATCTTACACCCGGCGATTTAGAGTACGTGGTAGACAGTATCGAAAGCTTTGGCTTACGCGCCATGTTAATTCCCGATTTATCCGGCTCGTTAGATGGTCATTTACCCGACGAAAATTTTAATCCGCTAACAACCGGTGGTCTCACGGTTGATGATTTAAAAACCGCCGGTGAAAGCGTCGCGTCATTGGTGTTAGGGGAAAGCATTAAACCCGCTGCCTTGAGTTTAAAAAAGAAAACCGGTGTGCCTAATTATTATTTCCCGCATTTAATGACGTTAGAGGCTGTTGATCAATGGTTGTACACGTTATCGCAAATCAGTAATTGTGAAGTTGCGCCCAAATGGCAGCGCCATCGCAAACAATTACAAGACGCCATGCTCGATACTCATTTTATGATTGGCTCCACCCGAGTTGCGATGGCCGGTGACGGTGACTTATTAGTGGGTTTTGATGCATTGATAACATCTATGGGGGCATCCATGGTTGCCGCAGTTATTCCGGCAAATTCGAAAACCCTGGGTAAATTATCCATAGAACAGATTCAAATTGGTGATATGGAAGACCTAGAAATTCTGGCAAAAGAACAGCGTGCAGAATTATTAATTGGTAATTCACACGCTAGCGAAAGCGCAGAACGTTTGCACGTGCCTTTAGTAAGAGCGGGTTTTCCACAGTACGATTTGGTGGGTGGTTTTCAACGTTGTTGGATTGGTTATCGCGGCATTCAGCAAGCTTTGTTTGATATAGCTAATATGAAACTTGCACATCATCAAGATATTCAACCGTATCACTCCATTTATTCGCAAAAAGCCGAAGCCCAAGCGCTCTACCAAAACGTAGGGGAGCGTGGCCCGAATATCTGGGGAGGTCACTGATCATGAGTGGACTCAAACGTAATCTTTCGGTGGTTACCGACGAGTCCACCGATGATCTGTTAAAAGTGGCATTTGCAACGTCCGATCGCACTCATGTTGATCAACATTTTGGCTCAGCCGAGCAATTTGTGGTTTATGGCGTAAATCCCGGCCATAAAGTGCTATTGCACATAGCCGAGTTTGATCCCATTAGCAACGATGAAAACGAAATTAAATTAGCGCAAAAGTTAGATTTTTTAAAAGATTGCATTGCCGTTTATTGCCGGGCTTGTGGTGCGTCTGCGGTGCGACAATTGTTATCTTTGGGCGTGCAGCCGGTAAAAGTCGTTGAAGGTGCAGTTATAGAAGAACTTATCGAAGCACTTCAGCAAGAGTTATTACAAGGTCCTTCTACTTGGTTGGCAAAAGCAATCACTAAAAATACCTTAGATTTAAACCGCTTTCACGACATGGAAATGCAAGGTTGGGACGAATAAATTCGTGAGCAACATTCGAAATTTATTAATATTTCGAACGACTTAAAATTAACAAGCTTTCTACAAAAATATTGGAGAGAACAATGTCTGAAGCAGTTGCAGTTTCTGAAGATTTAATGGCGCAACCATTTGTACGGCAAATGGTACTGCAGCTTAGAGCTGTAGATAGCTACGGCACCTACGATAACTGGAGTGACGAAAAAGTTGTAGATCCGCTGATTTTAACCAAAGAACGTAAGCGTGAAATCCCAGTAGTTGGCGACCCAGATGAAGTTGTTATTTCACGATTAAAAGCTTATTACAACGCATTAGCGTCAACCATTGAGCAACGTACCGGATTAATGGCTGTACCTGTTGTTAATTTAACACACGAAGGATTTGGCCGCGCGTTTATTGTTGTCGGTAAATTAATTGCTTTGGATAAAACCCTTCGCGATGTGCACCGCTTTGGTTTTCCGAGTTTAGAAAAACTCATTGAAGACAGTGAGAAGATCGTTCAAAAAGCGGCTCAGCTGATAGAAGATCACAGAGTTGTTGCTGAGCTTTAATCATTTAAATGTAAATATTTGGAAATTTTTACCGATTAATAGATTGAGGTGAAAACATGACAGACGACGCTTTAAAAGCACTTCAAAAAGATGTACGTAAAAAAAAGCGTATTGCCACCGAATTAGCTTCAGAAGTGCATGACTTGGTGGAAGACAGACTTTGGACAGATTTCGACAAGCTAGCCGAAATTGCTGAAAAAACCGCTGCTGCATGCCGGGAGTGGGCCATCGCGGCCAAGCAACTGGAAGAAGCAGAAGCTGCGATTGCTTAATATTCAGAAAATTGTAGGTGATCTAGAGTTTCTAACAACACAAATTGTGTTGCTAATTTTGAAAACAGTAGCTGATTCAATTTATGTACTCTGATGAATCTTCCCATGATTTAATCAGAGGTCTTTATAAATACTAAATAGCCTGATTTACTGAAAATAGTCTATGGAGGTCAATCATGTCTGGCGGAAAGATTGTTGGTCATACTCGCGGTGGAGAAGAGTGGACTCCTCAATTCGTTGTAGCGCTCGATCAATCAACCTGTATTGGTTGTGGCCGTTGTTACAAAGTGTGTCCTAGAAATGTGTTTGAATTGGTCGAGCGTGGCTCTGTCGAAAATTTAGATGATGACGACGACTTTTACGATGATGACGACGAAATGATGGTTATGTCGATTTCAAATGAAATGGACTGCATTGGTTGTATGTCGTGTTCTAAAGTATGTCCGAAAAATTGTCACAGCCATCAAGAAGCGGCATAAATTAATTCGCGGTAATCATTCAACAATTCATCAATACTACAATTCATCAATACTACCCAGCCTAAGACTAGGAGGCCGATTATGCCACGCCCAGAAAAACACGTATTTATATGCGCGCAAACTCGTGCTGAAGGTCATCCACGTGGCAGCTGTGGTCAAACAGGAGCCGTGGATGTATTTCAAAGCTTCGCCAATGAAATTAATCAACGGCAATTAATGGGTAAGGTTGCCTTAACCAGTGCCGGTTGTCTTGGCCCGTGTCAGGTTGGTGTCAATGTTTTGGTCTATCCAGAGGGCATTATGTATTGCCAAATAACACCGGATATTGTTCCAAAAATTGTCGAGCAGCATTTAATGAATGGCGATCCAATTACTGAAAAGATGGCACCGGCAGAGATTTGGTAACAATTTATCGAGTAGTAGCAATGGATACATCTGTATTGATTTCTAAAGTTCCTTCTGCAAATGCATCGCCAGATAAGATCAAATATATTGGTGGCGATCGAATCTATTTTTCCCGAAAAATTCCAGACGACTTAGCACTGGAACTAAATCGATTGTTGGATATGGATTTCTCAAAATCCGATCCAAATTCGCTAGTAAAAGGCAATTTATACTTAGAAGAAAGACTACTCGAAATACACGAACAATGGTCGGGTTGTGTAGATCCATACATGGCATTGTTTAAGTTTTATTTTCGGGTGGGGCGTTATAAAGAAGCTGAGCGTATGGTTTGGCGATTAATGACGCTATTATCGGATCGAAACCAGTTTTGTAAAAATTATCGTTTACTCAAACCTTGCACGACCAATTGGCTATTACACGATTCCGATCCAAGACATTTCTTGTTCTGCCTGAAAGCACTGGGCGTAATACGTCTGCGACGAGGCAAAGTTTTTTTGGCGAAAAAGGTGTTGTCAAAATTAGAAGAGCTAGACCCTAATGACGAAATTGGTGGATCAAATTTTTTATTTATCGCGCGCTCATTTGATGAGTGATCTATGAATACAGCACTATCCTCCAAAGACTTGGAATCTGCTCTTTTAGAAAAGCGTGAAATACTGCAAAGCATCTGGCAGGCCATGCGCGTGCAGTTAATTGAAGTTGGTTTGCAGGATAATTTAAACACCTTACCAAGGCCCGAACTCGCACAATATTCTTTAAGGATTGATCCGTTCGACAGCAGCGAAACCTTATTTGGTATTTGGCGCGATCAACATGGAAATCAAACCGGAGAAATACAAGTTCACAGCAGTGGACGCGTTTACGCTGAAGCCGATGTGGTACGCAATCATCCAAAAGACGGCCGTTGGTTTGTAGAAGCCGTTACCGCATGGGGCAACAGTGACGATATTAAAACCGAATTACGATTACTGCCTGCGTTGTGAGTAGCTAATCTATGTCGCCTTGGTATCTTTATGACGAGTTGATAAAAGAAGCGAGTAACATACTCTCTCCCAATACAAACAAGCTCCTATCGGTAGACAATCCTGCCATTATTAAAGAAATCTGCTTAGGCATTAATTGGTCGTATTTAAGCGCCGGTTTTTTAACGGAGAAATATGACCTTAGAGTGTCTAATTTTTTCTCACAGCAAGGTATTTTTTTCAGCCCCAAAAATATTGCCAGAACCTTGCCGTGGTCGGGTAGTTTAATAAATTCGCCCATTCAACAATATTTTACGTCTATTAAAAGTTGGGAATGGGCTGAAGCAACCGTTGGCGCACTTGCCATAAATACGGTTATTAATTCCCGTTCTACATTGTTGAATAATGCGGAAAATATTGATGGCTCGCAGTCAATTCCCGGAAATCTAACGGTTTTTAAACATTTTTTGCCGCAGTTGCATGGTAAGCAAGTATCGGTAATTGGCCGGTATCCTGGTTTAGAAATACTGTTAAAGCAAAACGATATAAATCCCGAGTTGTGGACGATCATCGAAAAAAATCCACAAGGTAATGATTACCCTGATGTGGCGGCTTATTACTATCTATCAGAATCTGACTGGGTGTTTATTACGGCCTCCAGTATTGTTAATAAAACATTACCGATGTTATTACAATGTTGTAAAGACGCCAATGTGGTATTAATGGGGCCAAGTTTACCTTGGTCAACTGTCTGGAAAAAACTGGGTGTAAATTACTTAGCAGGTGTCGAAGTATTGTCTTTGAGTGGCTTGAAAGAAGTAGTAATGCAAGCCGGTGGCACACAACTGTTTGAAGGCGCTGTTGTTTATAAAATATTAGCCCTATAAATACCAAATTAATCCCATTTAATTTTATAACAATTTCTACCCATGCAATTCCTACCCATGTTAGAACTGCTAGAAAATCCACCACAGAACTGGCCGCTACGATTTGTTATTATTCATTTACACCCAACAAGTGCACGCTTACGATTTTTAATAAATCAAACCGGTCATCTATCCCTTCCTAGTAAGTTACCCTCATTATCAGAAATTATAGAAAACGATAATTCACTCCTTTCGCAGAAAATATTATCAAATTCCAATGTAGTTACTCATCCGTCATCGTACTTAAAAAAATTATGCACAAAGCACGCTTTGCCGTTAGAACAGCTGGATATTGTGAGTGAATTTAAGACAACGATAGACACGCCGGGATGTTTAATGAATGTGTTTTTACTGCGTGTATCCAGCGAGCAACCCTTCCAAGCGCCAATGTCATGGCGCTGGATCGAATTGCCGGATAGTTTTCAGTTAATTAGCATAGAACGTTTAATAATGAAGAAAATATACGAGTTCTATCTAGATTAGACCGTGATAGATGCCTAAATTAACGACTTAAATCGTCACCAACAATTTCTATATCTTCTGGCCAGCAACCAATTGGCGGGCCGAGTTCAGCGCTTTCATTACCCTTTTCAAACTGTACCAAAAATATTTCTTGGTCTTCGTTTTCTTCTAAATGCCCAAAGTTAACAATTACACCACGGGTACCTTTCGAAACCAATAATTCTTCTTCGGCTTTTTCGGGAAAGCTGCCGTCGTTCAATATATCTTTTGTGGCAAAAATTGTGTCACCGGGTTGTAGCATATAAGGCATGTTGGCGTCCTCTTGGGTTGTCGTGAATGTTACAAAGCGTTGTTGGTGGTGATCTTTAAAACAGCTGTGTCGCTTATCGATTCTTACTAAATCGTTGATTTTTATCAAAAAAAGTTTGGTAAAAATCGATGGTATAAGCGTTGCACTTTTCCTTGAGTACTTATTTCATCGAGCTTGATTGGGTCACAACAATCTTTAGGTGCTCTAAAACGCTCTTTTACACTTTTGCACACACAATGATTTGCAAACAGTTTGCCACGAGGAGATACAACAAATGGTTATCTTAACTGAAAGCGCAGTGAAAGCAGTTAGCCGTTTTATCGAAAATAGCGAGAAAAATATCGCTGGTTTGCGCATCAAGGTCGATGGTGGTGGTTGTTCAGGTTTTCAATACGGTTTAAGACTTGAAGATTCCATTTCAGAAAACGATACAGTGCATGAAATCGGTGGCATTAAAATGTTGATCGACAAAGCCAGCGAACCTTTACTGCAAGGTGTGAAAGTCGATTTTATTGATAGCATGGAAGGCAGTGGTTTTAAATTTGAAAACCCGAATGCAACGGCAAGTTGTGGCTGCGGAAAATCTTTCTCAGCGTAATTAAGTATCTGCGTGTTAGCAGTACTCACTAAAGAACCGTGAATTGAGAGAAATAGAGCAATATTAATTTAATCAATATCGCATTCGAGCTAAGGCTCGATCGGAACAGTAGATTTTGGAGGATTGGCCATGTGGGATTATTCTGAGAAAGTTAAAGAACACTTTTTTGATCCAAAAAACGCAGGTGCTGTAGCGGATGCAAATGCCGTTGGTGATGTCGGCTCAATAAATTGTGGAGACGCGCTGCGTTTAACCTTAAAGGTAAATCCAGAAACCGAAATTATTGAAGATGCAGGATTTCAAACATTTGGTTGCGGATCTGCGATTGCGTCTTCTTCGGCATTAACTGAAATTATCAAGGGTAAAACCTTAGATGAAGCCTTGTTAGTGACTAATCAAGATATTGCCGATTATCTTGATGGATTACCGCCAGAAAAAATGCATTGCTCGGTAATGGGTCGTGAAGCGCTACAGGCGGCAGTTGCAGATTATCGTGGTGAAGAGTGGAAAGATGATCACGAAGAAGGTGCGTTAATTTGTAAATGTTTCGCCATTGATGAAATTATGGTTGAAGAAACTATTCGCGCAAATAATCTTCACACTGTAGAAGAAGTTACCAACTACACCAAAGCCGGCGGTGGTTGCTCTTCCTGTCACGAAGCCATTGAAGGCGTATTAACGCGTGTTCTTGCCGAAAAAGGTGAATCGTTTATGGCCCCAGCCATTGGTGGTGCACCTGTAGCGGCTCCAGTTGTTGCAGCTAAACCAAAACCCGCGGCTAAAGCCAGTGGTAATTTAAAACGCATTCGCATTATCGAAATGGTTCTTGAATCTATTCGCCCTAATTTACAAGCCGATAATGGCGACGTTGAATTAGTGGATGTTGATGGTAAAAATATTTATGTGCATTTAACCGGTGCTTGTAACGGTTGCCAAATGGCAGCGATGACTTTAGGTGGTATTCAACAGCGTTTAATCGAAGAGTTGGGAGAATTTGTAAAAGTTCTGCCAGATACCGAAATGCCCGTTGCAATGGAAGGAGCGTAATCATGTCTGATATTTACATGGATAATAACGCAACCACCATGGTTGATCCGGCGGTTGTTGAAGAGATGATGCCTTTTTTTTCTGAACAATTTGGTAATCCGTCGTCGTTACACAGCTTTGGTAATAAGGTTGGAATGGCGCTAAAAAAAGCGCGTAAACAAGTACAACGATTAATCGGTGCTGAATTCGATTCCGAAATTATCTTTACCTCTTGCGGTTCAGAGTCAGATTCAACGGCAATTTTATCGGCACTAAGAGCGCAACCTGAACGCCGCGAAATTATTACCACGGTTGTTGAGCATCCTGCGGTATTAAATTTGTGTGAATATCTAGAAACCGAAGGCTATACCGTTCATTATTTAAAAGTAGACAATAAAGGTCGTTTAGATTTAGACGAGTACAAAAAATTATTGTCCGATAAGGTTGCTGTTGTCAGTATTATGTGGGCAAATAATGAATCTGGTACTATTTTTCCTGTCGAAGAAATGGCAGAACTTGCTCACAATAAAGGTATTATGTTCCATACCGATGCCGTGCAAGCAGTAGGTAAAATTCCTATCGATCTTGAAAATAGCTACATTCACATGTTGTCTATGTCGGGTCATAAATTACACGCACCTAAAGGTGTTGGTGTACTGTATTTAAAACGTGGTACTCGCTTCCGTCCATTGTTACGCGGTGGTCATCAGGAGCGTGGTCGACGGGCAGGTACCGAAAACGTGGCAAGTATTGTTGGTCTTGGTAAAGCGTGCGAAATGGCCGGTTCACACATTGAATTCGAAAATACTCACGTAAAAGCCATGCGCGACCGCTTACAAGAGGGAATTCTTGCCGCCGTTCCAAATTGTTTTGCCACGGGCGATGTTGAAAATCGTCTGCCTAATACCGCGAGTATTGCGTTCGAATTTATCGAAGGTGAAGCCATTTTATTATTAATGAATAAAGTAGGCATTGCGGCTTCAAGTGGTTCTGCCTGTACTTCGGGTTCGCTAGAACCTTCACATGTAATGATGGCCATGGGTATTCCGTACACCGCAGCACATGGAACGGTTCGTTTTTCTCTATCGCGTTATAACACCATGGAAGAAGTTGAACGTGTTATTGCAGAGGTTCCTGGAATTGTTGCCAAGCTGCGTAAGCTTTCGCCTTACTGGGGAGAAAACGGCCCAATTGAAAATCCTGAAGCCGCATTTGCACCAGTTTACGCGTAATGATTGATTAACACGTTTATTAGATGAGCTTTATGAATTTTTAACTGAGCAATACAATTTTGCTCAGTTAATAGATTCTTGCTTTAAACGTGCGTAAAATTGTGAAATTCCTAATTAGGGATTAATCCATCCATACTTCTACCAACCTCCGAGAAGTAGCTCTACTCTTCTGAAGCGAAATGCTTTAACGCGTCTTCGGGCGCGGTTTTTTTATTTGAACGTTGTTTAAATTCAAACTGCCTTTCTTACATCTCTAATATTTCGTCTGCGCTAATCACTCACAACACAGTTATTGAGCGAGACACAGCTTGCTTTAAATCGTACTTTTTTTGTAGCTTAAAATCGAAATTATCTGCCGGACTCAATAAGAATTTATTTGTCGTAATTACGACAAGCGTTAATGCTTTGTTATGTTTGTTGAAGAATTATTACCGACAAGATCTATATCTTAATGATTTTTATAGAATTTTTTTGTGGAATGTCAGTTGCAGCACAGTAGAAGCCGTTAACGAATGAATTCAACCGTCGTTAAAGACCGGGAATAATTCGATTGGTGTATACCGCTATTCTATTGATTAGCTTGATAAAACAGGTGTTGAGCTATGAATAAAAATGTCGTAATAAATGATACAACATTGCGTGATGGCGAACAGAGTGCCGGTGTTGCATTTAGTTTAGAAGAAAAATTAGTGATTGCGACCAAGCTCGATGCCATGGGAGTACCCGAGTTAGAAATTGGTATTCCTGCCATGGGTGAAGATGAACGCGAATCCATGCGTCAAATTGCTGCGTTAAAATTAAACGCACGTTTAATGGCGTGGTGTCGAATGACAGAATTCGACCTTGAGGCGGCGCGTTTTACCGGTGTGCATTTGGTTGATCTTTCGATTCCTGTTTCCGACCAGCAAATACAATTTAAATTGGGTACCAATCGCGACGACGTTCTTAATAGAATTCGTAGATGGGTTCCAAAAGCGGTTGATTTGGGATTTGAAGTTTGCGTAGGTTGTGAAGATGCATCCCGAGCCGATGAAGAATTTTTAGCACAGGTGGCAGAGGTTGCCGAAATTTGCGGAGCGAGCAGAATTCGATTTGCAGACACCTTAGGTGCTCTTGATCCATTTACTACATTTGAACGCATTTCTAATCTACGTGCAGCAACCGGCTTGCATATAGAAATGCACGCCCACGACGATTATGGTCTTGCAACCGCAAACACGTTAGCCGCAGTTAAAGCCGGTGCAACGCACATTAATACCACGGTAAATGGTTTAGGTGAACGAGCAGGTAATGCGCCGCTCGAAGAATTAGTGGTTGGTTTAAAATATCTGCATGGTTTAGATACCGGTATCAATACGAAAGCAATTGCTGATGTTTCTGAATACGTCGCTAATGCCTCGGGTAGACCAGTAGCCTGGCAAAAAAGCATTACCGGTGCCGGTGTTTTTATGCACGAATCTGGCATCCATGTTGATGGTTTATTAAAAGATCGCAACAACTATCAATCATTAGATCCGTTAGAGTTGGGCCGGGAGCATTTATTTGTATTAGGTAAGCATTCTGGTACCGCGCATTTAAATCGACATTGCGAAAAATTAGGTATTCATCTGAATAAATCGCAATTACAACAATTGCTACAAAACGTCAGAAAATATTGCACAGAATTTAAAATAAGTCCTAGTGACTCGGTATTGATAGATTTTGCACATCAAATTCTACAGGCCGAAGAGATTGCAAAAATAGGCATAGAACTCGCAGTGTGAGAAATAGGTTTTATAAAACTCTCGATATATTTGAGGGTGTTTAAAAATTTTAGTGATCTTCAGATATTTTTGTTATCTTTAATTGTAGGTAAAAGCGATGGATCTACATGATTTTTCTGGCGGCGAAATGTATTTTGACGAGCAATTGTCTGAGCGAGTGTCAACATTAATCGAGATGGCGTCAGAAGCTTACGCCGAAGGCAATGCAGAGATTTCTTTGTTAAAAGCGTATTTTTTAGCACCTAAAAGCCTATCGGTATTAGTGGCTGTTTATCGATTCTATTATTATCAACATCGTTACGATGATGCTCTTGATTGCGCCGACAAAGCAATGACTATTGTTGCTGAAAAGTTAAATATGAATATTCCGTGGCGTAAACTGGACATGACAACATTAGGCTACGGTTTGATGACTTCAATGACATTAGTGCGCTTTTACCTATTGGCTTTAAAAGGTGCAGGTTATTTAAATTTGCGCCTAAATCGCATTGAAGAAGGCGTACAAATGTTAGAAAAAGTACGTGAACTAGACACAGAAGATCGATTGGGTACTGGTTATCTACTCGAAACCGTAGAGAGCTATCAACGAAGAAAAGCCGCCAATTTTGGTAAGTTAACGGTCGTCGCTTAAAAGTTTACGCAATAAAAAATTGTGATTAAGGCGTTGATGAATTAATCGTGAAAATGAATCATAAAGTAGAGGTTCGAAATACGGTTTTTAAGATTTTTAAGAGTACCTTCGCTAAGCATTCAAACATTATAACAACAATATTTAATTTAAATTGGTTCACAATACAGGTGATGTTATGAGTGATCTAGAGTTTTTAGAAGAGTTAGAAGAATTGAGTTCAGCAGAAGATTTTTTGGAATACTTCGAAATTGAATTTGATCAGAAAGTTGTTTTTGTAAATCGCCTACACATAATGCAACGCTTTCATGATTATCTTGAAAAAGCTAAACCATCTATGTCTT
The DNA here is from genome assembly GCF_054658315.1 of Sessilibacter sp. MAH1. Classification (NCBI taxonomy): domain Bacteria; kingdom Pseudomonadati; phylum Pseudomonadota; class Gammaproteobacteria; order Cellvibrionales; family Cellvibrionaceae; genus Sessilibacter; species Sessilibacter sp. MAH1. Next base: position 60,116 of record NZ_BAAGIC010000008.1, on the reverse strand, counting down.
CTGAAGAAAACGAAGATGTGCTAAAAGATGTTTATAAGCAATTATTGACCAATGCTTATCAAGACTTTGTAGAGTCGGATGCGATTACAGAGAAGGTGTTTAAAGTATTTCGCATGCACGAACCACAAACTACCTTCGTACCTCTAGACTCTATTTTGGAGTAATTTACCATGAAGCCCAGATACGATTACGGAACCGAAGTCAGACTCACCCGTAATGTACGAAATGACGGTACATATCCGGGTGAAGAGGTGGGTTCAATGTTGGTTCGTCGTGGTGAAATAGGTTCCATCTATGATGTTGGAACCTATCTGCAAGATCAAATTATTTATCGTGTGCATTTTTTAGAGGCCGGTAAAACCGTCGGTTGTCGAGAGGAAGAATTAATCTTAGCAGACGCACCATGGATACCGAATCGATTTGAGTTTCGTGAAAAAGTGTTTTGTAAAATTCGTGTTGAAATTGGTGGTGATCTCATTGCCGACAAGGCCGACGAAGGTGAAATAGAAAAAATCGTTAAGTCGGATGATATGGTTAAATACCATGTTCGATTTAACGGTAGAGTGTTCCTATTTCCGGAAAAAATACTAGCCGCAAGCCTAGAAGAAGTCGAAAACCCGGAGTTAGATCGGGTTGCTGTATAGCTAACTCGTTAGCAATTGCCGTTTTTATAGGAAACTCTGATTAACTTAGAGTTTCTTGCGATACAGGCATATGTCGCCAATTTCAAGAACGGTAAGTGATTGAAATTGTGAAGAAGTTAGAAAGCGCATTTTCAATTTCTGCCCTCTGAATTAAATCACGGATGGTTTATCAGAGATTTCTATAGTTTTTTGTGATTAACATTCTAAATGCTTACCAAGCTTAAAATATCTGCCTATGAACGCTACCGAACTCAATACCTATGAATTTCGTTATGCCGTACTTCAGGTTGCGGCAGGAAGATTTGGCGAGTCTTATCACTCATTAGATAGTACCAAAAAATACGAAGCCGAGAAAATTGCCCGTACACAGCTCGCGCTGCAAAAACGTATTCTAGAAAGCAAAGAAGCTTCTCAAGTTGTCATTAGCGATTTACAAGTTCAACAAGAGATCAACAATATTGCCGCACGATATGCAAACAGTGAAGAATTCGAAAAAGAACTCGAAAAGAATAATCTCGATAACGAAAGCCTTGCACAAGCTGTTTCAAGAAATTTACGGGTGGATGCCGTCATGGATTTGGTGTCTGCATCGGTACCAGAATGTACCGAGACCGACGCAAAGCTCTATTACTATATGAACACTGACAAGTTTGATCAACCAGAGACTCGTCAAGCCAGACACATACTTATCACCGAAAATCCAGATTTCCCTGAAAATTGTCGAGACGAAGCCCGGCGCCGAGCTGAACAAATTGCCCAGCGTCTGCAAAAAAAGCCTAAGCGATTTTCGGAACAAGCCATGAAATATTCAGAATGCCCTACGGCCATGAATGGTGGTGAATTAGGTCGTGTAAAACGCGGTATCTTATTTTCAAGCGTTGAAAATACCTTGTTTGCATTAAAGTCTGGGCAAGTAAGTGATGTGGTCGAATCGCCTATGGGTTTTCATGTAATTTACTGCGAAAAAATTTACCCACAAGGTTCCGTGCCTTTACATGACGCCCTTCCTATTATTATTGAAAAACTAACCGATCGCGATCGGAAAAATCATCAGCGTAATTGGTTGAAATCATTAGCCTAAACATCACGAGTATCAAATTCGATTAGAAAGAGGTCTCATCTATGACAGAGCAAACCCCAGTAGCAGAATGTTCATTTTGTGGTGTAAAAAAATCTCCTGATGTACCGCTAATTTCCGGCAATAACGGTATGATCTGCGAAGGCTGTGTGAGTCTTGCTCATCAAGTCGTATCCAGCTGGGGACGAAAAAAACAAAGCGCGGCTATGATTAATAGTTTGCGCACACCCAAAGAAATTAAAGAACATTTAGACAGTTATGTTATCGGCCAAAATAGCGCTAAAGAAACCCTGTCGGTGGGTGTTTATAATCACTATTTAAGGCTTCTAAATCAGGGCGACGATGCCGAGGTTTTGCAGGTTGAGGCAGGTACAGAACTGGAAAAATCCAATGTCATGATGGCAGGCCCATCGGGTACGGGTAAAACGCTACTGGTAAAAAGTCTCGCCAAAGTTATTGGTGTTCCCATTGTTATTGCCGATGCTACCACCTTAACGCAAGCCGGATATGTGGGCGATGACGTTGATAGCGTATTACAGCGTTTGTTAGAGGCATCAGACGGTGATGTTAACCGTGCAGAATGGGGCATTGTTTATATCGATGAAATCGACAAGCTCGCCCGTGCCAGCGCCGGTGTGACTGCTGTTCGAGACGTCTCTGGTGAAGGAGTTCAACAAGCTCTGTTAAAGATGGTTGAAGGTTCGAAGGTAAAATTGTCTAAGGGTGATAAACGTCGCGGTAATGGCGAAGAAGTCATGTTAGATACGACCAATATTTTGTTTATCGTTGGTGGTGCTTTCCCTGGCCTAGATAAAATAGTTGCCGAACGTGTGCAACCGTCAAAACGTGGTATTGGTTTTTCTGCAACCAACATACTTTCTGAAAACGAAAAGAAAACCAATATTGAAACCTATCCAATGATGAGTCCCGAAGACTTTCAGCAATTCGGTATTATTCCAGAATTTATTGGCCGGTTCCCAATTATTACCTTCTTAGAAGAGCTTGATATAGACGCTCTGTTAAGAATTCTTCAAGAACCTAAAAATGCTTTGGTTAAACAGTATCGCCAATTATTTAAATACCAAGGTGTAAATCTAGAGTTTACCGAGGCTGCATTAAAATTAATTGCACAAAAAGCCCTAGACCGTGGCACAGGAGCACGTGGTTTAAGAGGCATAATGGAAGCGGTATTGTTAAAGACGATGTTTGAAATACCTTCCAAACCGAATATCACTACCTGTATTGTCGATGAACAACAGGTTAATGATGCCGCAGAGATTATCGTATCTGAAATCTTAGGCACACAGGAGCAAGTTGTTGAGCGAGTCTCCGGCGACACTGAAACCCAAGAAAGAGCGATAAGTAATTAATATTACGATTACTATTTTTATCAAAAGTTAAAGCAGTTACCGTTAAAACAGTTAGAGTGCTGTTTTCTTATAAAACAACTCTACCTGTTTTAATCTAGCTAAGTGCTCATACATTTCTTAAATAAAAATTATCTATTTTGTGATTCTTCCATTAAAATAAGTTTCTGGCCTTTTTAGTTAAGGTCTTGATCGAATGTGTAGAATACCATTTACCTTTTGAATTTTTAGCCAACCGACATCAGAAGTAAATCGAAGTTGCTGTAACGGAAAGTCAAAATCAGCGTCGTTAGCAGCGCTGATAATTGCATCAGCAATCCACTTTATAAGTTGTTTGCCTTCGTCGGAAGTTCTGCCTCCATTATTATATCCCTGACCATATTGAGTTGTGGTATAAAAATGCCCGTTGCCGGCATTTACTAATCCTTGTATTTGAGCCCAATGACCCGGTAATCCCGGCAGAGTTTTAAAAAGATCAGCAACTCGCGTGGTTGTTATACTTCGGGCCCAAACTGCTGCATTTGTGTCGGGCATTGTTGGGGCGTGTCTGTCTTCAGCAATTGCCCTATGTTTCACATTACCTTTTAATTGTCCAAATTTTGGCATGTTTTTTCTCCGAGTTACTCTTTCTTTGCAGAGACAAGCGCTGCAACTATTTTCAATACCATAAAGAATCCGTGATAGTGATAATTACGGCTGCCTTGAAATTACTCTTAAACACTATAGCCGAGAATTATTATGGAGTTTATTACAGCGGATTACAGATATAATATATGCGAATATTTAAATGAGTTTATTATTTTTAATAGCAGTAAAGATCTTTTTGGGCAAGTAGAGGTCGTTAAATCGAACAAGTTTCTATAGGAACCTCTGATTAACTCATCCATGATTTAATCAGAGGGAAGAAATTGAAAATGTGATTTCCAATTTCTTCACAATTTCAATCACTTACCGTTCTTGAAATTGGCGACACATCCTTGTGTCGCGAGAAACTCTGGTTAATCAGAGTTTCCTATAAATTGATTTGATGGTTTCATAATTAATTAAAGAATAGAATGTAGTTAAATTCTATACCCTTCTTCTAACAAAACCTGCTTTACTACCGTTCTTTGTTTCATATTTTCGTAGTGTGATATGCATTGTTGCGGCATTTCGATATTGGTTCTATCTGCCCAGAATTCCACGTAGAAGAGTGCCGCATCTGCGATGGAGAATTGTTCTGTTACAAACGGTCCTTTTATGGTTTTTGCTAGGTATGTAAATCCCTCCGATATTATTTTCTCGGCCTGATTTTTTAAGATGATCTTTTGTTCATCAGTATTGATTTGATCATTTAGGAAATATTTTTCTGGAGTGAAAATTCGTGTAAATCCTGAGCCGTGAAGAGTGTGAACGCATAAGTTCATTATTTCCATAACTTTTAGCTGTTCATTTAGGTTTTCTGGAAGGAGTTTTTTTGCTGGGTTGGTTTGTGCTAGCCACCAGGCGATAGATTCAAACGAGGTGAGGCTGGTTCCATCGTCTAGCACTAGCGTTGGTATGGTGCCTCGTGGATTTATAGCTCTGTATTGTTCGGTATGTTGATCACCTTTAGGCAGATTTACGATATTGGCAGAAAAGATCAGTTCACATTCTTCCAGTAGAATATGAATGCCTGTCGTACATGAACCCGGTGCCATATAGAAATTCAACATGTTAAAACCTTGTTAATAAATTGAAAATTTTATTTTTCAGGAAGAATACCTTCCTGCCTTAGACGAGATTTAAATTTTTTCATGACTGGTCGTGAAATTTGCGTTTCCGCCAGTACACGTTTTTCGTAGATTTCGAGAATTTGCTCCTCAGAGATTTCCTCTTTGCGAAGCTCTAAGAATGGTTCGATAAATTCGTGGTAGCTGTGATCTAAGTACAATCCTTCTTGGTTTTTAACAGCAATGTAGAACGATTGCATAATAATTTTTTCGTTACTGGGCATCTTGCATTTACCGTCTAATATTTTAAGCATCACAGCGGTTGCGCAATCAATTTCTGCGGGCGTGAGAATATTATTGTTTGTCCACTGTGTAATCCTTTCAGCCACGAACTTTTCAATCATAGACTTTGCCACGTTATAATCATGTATTACCGTTAAAGAGATGTCAGTAGATATGCCCACCTGCAACCAGGCCGTCTTGTTATCGTGACCATTTTTTTAATGATAGCTATTTTGGCTGGTAGTGGGTTTAATTACAGCCGCTTGCAATCGCTGTACCTAGAGATTTATATATTTATTCTTTATGACTTTAAAAAGCGGCATGTTTGTTGATGTATATTTGCATTAGATTTTGATGAGCGTTATAAGAACTGAATATTTCTTAGTTGTGTCGTGGTTTTTCTAAGTACTAATTGAATTCCGTTAAAATCTGAATTCTTGGTAAATAAGCATTGTTGTTTGATTCAATATGAATATTACTGGAGGTTGAAATGACGAAATATACCGAAATTACAGTAGCTGAGGCTAAGGCTATTATCGCGAATGATAACCCGTTGATTCTTGATTCTAGAGATGCACATTCTTTTAAAGAAGGGCATATAGACGGTGCAATGCTGGCACACGATGGGCTTACCGAGCAGTTAATTAAGAAAAAGCAGTTTCAGCAGCCAGTGTTAATTTATTGCTATCACGGTAACAGTAGCAAGGATCTGGCGGAGTTCTTTGGCAGTATTGGTTTTAAAACCGTATACAGCATGGCTGGTGGTTACACGGCGTGGAAAAAATTAGAAGAGGCAGCTTAATTGCTGCCTTTTTACGTTAACGCTATAAAATGAGCGTTTAGAGCGTGTGTAGCTTAGTGGTTAAAGGTTTAAATCAAAGTCGCCAGAAATACTTTGTAACCAGGCATTAACACGTTGTTCGGTTAAATTAGCTTGGTTGTCTAAATCCAGTGCTAAACCCACAAATTTGTCGTCTACAAGCGCTTCTGAGTGATCAAACTCATAACCTTCGTTTGGCCAGGCGCCCACAATTTTTGCACCACGCTCATTGAAGAATGTATAGAGCTCCATTAGGGCATCAACAAATTCTTCTGAATAGCCAACTTGATCGCCAAGGCCGTATAAAGCAATGATTTTACCGGTGAAATCAATATCTTCAATTTGTGGCAAAAATTCCTCCCAGCTCTCGTTTTCGCAATCCGCCGACATTCCTGGTAGCAACCCTTCACCTAAGGTTGGAGTGCCTAAGATTAAAAAATCGTAAGCAGAGAACTCTTCAGGAGTCGCGCGGTTAATGTTGACCGGTTTTTCCATGGTATCATCGTCAAACATTTTTTTTATCATTTTGGCGACTTTACGTGTTTTACCGGTGTCGGTACCAAAGAATAATCCAATGCGAGCCATGGGCGTCTCCTAAAATTTGCGTTAATCAGTGAGTTTTAGTTTCTGAAAATGAAATTGCACTATGTATGCCACTGGAAATTTTCACTACTGTTCGCTAATTCTTTGAATATTATGGATTTTTTACTTTTGATATAGATCAGTTGTCATGTTTGCTACAGAGTTCTTAAAATATAATCTTTCTCACTTGTATTGTTCGTGACAAACAGAGTTTTAATACTATTTCTTAAAAACTTATTAAATAAGTTCTATCAATTTTTGCAGATGAAGGCGAGGATGAAGATAAGGGTGACGCAAACAGGTCTTGGTGACTTATCTAAATAATAGGTAAATAGGTAATCGCGGCCGTGGGATGTACCATTTTTATAATACAGAGGCAATTTAGAACATTTTTAAATTATTCAATTAGCGGAAAATTTCCAGCTCACATTAATCGTCGTCATCATCGTCTTCATCGAGTACACGAATAATAGGTTCGTATATTTCGATTCTATCGCCCTCGTTTAATGCGGCGGTTAATTTGGTGAACTTACCGTAAACACCTATTTTTTGCCGTTTTAAATTGATGTCGTAATTGTCTAGTACACCGGATTTATTGATGGCATCTTCAACCGTTGCATCTTCATCGACAACCACATTTTGCCAAAATTGAGCACCGCCTACGGTATATGCAACACTTACTTTCATGCGTTCGCCTCTACTGAAGGATTTGTGTCTAGTGTTTGTGTATTTTGCTGTGCAGAGTTGGTTTTGTTATCCCAAACTGCATCAATAACTCGTTTTAATGCCAGTAAAAAACCCAGCACTAAAAATCCACCCGGTGGTAATACCAACAATAATATGCCTTGGTATTCTGGAATTACGGTAATTTCAAGCCAATGCATATTTTCGCCGAATAATAATGAAGCGTGCGCAAACAAGGTTCCGCTGCCTAAAATTTCTCTGAACGCGCCTACAACCACTAATACCCAAATAAAACCTAGACCCATGGCTAAACCGTCAATCATGGATGGAACAGGGGAGTTTTTTGATGCGAAGGATTCTACTCGTCCTAAAATTGCACAATTGGTTACAATTAAGGGAATGAAGAGTCCGAGAACTTTATACAGTTCGTGCATCCAAGCATTCAGCCACATATCTACCAGTGTTACGATGGATGCAATTAAAACAATAAACACCGGAATACGTACTTCTGGTGTTGTAAAGCCTCTAAAAACCGATGCCACGAGATTTGCTAGAATCATCACAACCAATGTAGCTGCGCCCATGCCAAATCCGTTGGTTGCGGAGGTGGTCACGGCTAATAGCGGACAAAGCGCGAGCATTTGTCCCAGAGCAACGTTGTTATTCCATAATCCTTCCGAGAAAAGAGATTTGTATTGGATTGTTTTTTCGGTGCGATTTTCGATGGATTCGCTCACGGTTTAAACCTCGTTATTGAATCTAAATTAGCTGCTGTTACGGAGAGCTGGGATAATTTTTAGTGGGAGATTAACCTTTATTCTTTAGGTACCGATTCGATTTGTGTTAATTCAGATTTATGGTCTTTAAAAAATGCGAGTCCATCGTAAACCGCAGCGACAACGGCACGCGGAGTAATGGTTGCACCGGTAAACTGATCAAAATCACCACCATCTTTTTTAACATGCCATTGCTTTTCTGATTTAGACACTAATGAGTGGCCATTAAACTCGGTAATCCAATTATCTTTGTTGATTTCTATTTTATCGCCAAGCCCTGGTGTCTCTGCGTGACTAATTACTCGCACGCCAAGAATTTCTCCATTGCCGTTAACCGCCATAATAAGTTGAATAGCGCCGCTATAACCGTAACCCACAACCGGAAACGCAAAGCCTACGGGTATGTCATCTTGTTTGGCGATGTACACCGTTGTTTCTGTGTTATTCCAAACAATATTTTTGGTGCTAGTGAGTAAGTCGTTATTGTACAAAGTTGGCGGTAACACTTGGCTGAGTGTATTAATTTGGTCTTGTTTGAGCTCTTGCTGAATTTTTTCGTGGGTCGCATCGTTACCTAAAATAATAAACGCTGCAACAATCGCGCAAATTCCCCCAAGTACCATGGAATGATAACCAAGCCGGTTGCGATAACTGGGTTCAAGTACGGTTGTGTTCATAATAAAACCTTTTAGAAACTCTTATACCGTTTAGCGTTGATAAACTTTAGGTGTGCCGTCTATTTTTCTACCGTAAATTCGTGGTCTAAAATAAATATCAATTAGTGGTGTAAGGGCATTCATAAATAAAACCGCAAAGCCTATGCCTTCAGGAAATCCGCCCCAAGTACGAATAATAAAATCCAATGCACCACAACCACAGCCGAATACGAGCTGACCGCTTTTACTTGACGGTGACGTGACGAGATCTGTGGCGATAAAAAATGCGCCGAGCATCATGCCGCCTGAAAGTGTGTGAAACAGGGCTCCGGCGTATTGAGACGGGTCGTACCAGTGAAAAAGCGTCGCTAAAATAGCCGCGGTTGCTAACATGCTAACAGGAATATGCCAGCTAATAATTCTTTGTATTAATAACCAAATACCGCCCAGTAAAATTAATAGCGCCGAGGTTTCGCCGAAACTGCCAGAGCTTAAGCCCAGTAGCGCGTTAGACGCATTAAAATCTGACGCGAGTACAGCGGTTGCGTCTGCACCGGTAGTCAGTTCTGTTTTTAAATGCCCAAGAGCCGTGGCACCGGTATAACCATCGGGAATATTGGTATTCGATGCAATAATGTTTAGGCTTTCTAAAAAATTAAATTCAAAAAAAGTATCTACTGGTAAGACCCATGTGGTCATTTGTACCGGGAATGATATTAATAACGCAATTCGAGCTAGCATTGCCGGATTAAATACATTCTGGCCGATGCCACCGTAAAGTTGTTTGCCAATAACAATAGCAACAAACGATCCTCCAACGCTGATCCACCAAGGCGCCCAAGGTGGAATAGACAGTGCCAATAACCAGCCTGTTAATAACGCAGAGCCGTCAAGCAATCTTTGTTGAGATCTGTTCATTAATTTAAGGCACAGGCTCTCAAAAAATAATGCAGAAGAAATCGTAATTATGAACATAATTACAGACGGTAAGCCGAACAGGTAAAATCCTAATATAGAGCAAGGGGTTAACGCTAAACATACGTGCAACATTAAACGCTGCACGGATGAGTTATCGTGGGCATGAGGCGATGAGATACTAACGATGGCCATAATTATTCAGCCTCTGCTTTTAAAGGTTTTTTGGATTTAGCTTGTTTGGCAGCTTTGGCCGCAGCTTTTGCCTGGGCTTCTTTTTCTTTTCGTTCACGTTTAGAGTCGGCCAGCTCGCGGGTAAAATCGGCGCGACGATTTTCAACTTGTTGTTTACTCAGCTCACCTTTGGCGTACTGAAAATAATGCACCAGTGGAATGTGTGAAGGGCACACATAAGCGCAAGATCCGCACAATATACAGTCCTTTAATCCGTATTCTTTTGCACCATCAAAATCTTGATGTTTACTGTGATTGGCCATTTCGAGAGGTACTAAACCCATTGGGCAGGCATCAACGCATCGGCCGCAGCGAATGCAGGGCGACGATCCTTCATCGGATATTTCTTTGCGTGTTAATGCTAAAACGCCGCCGGAACCTTTATTTAAAGGTACATTTAGATTTGGCATAATGTGGCCCATCATGGGGCCGCCTAAAATAATTCGGTCGGGCTCTGCTAAAACACCACCACAGTGTTCTACGAAGTGTGAAAGTGGTGTGCCAATTAATGCCTCGACATTTTGAGGCTGTTTTATCGCACCTCCTGAGACCGTAACAATACGAGAAATTAACGGTTCACCTTGGGTGAGTGCGCGTGCAATTGCGTAGGTGGTTGCAACGTTGTGCATTAATACGCCCACGTCGGAACTGCGCCCACCCGCCGGTACTTCTTTGCCAATAACGGCTTGTATCATCTGTTTGGCAGAGCCCATTGGGTACCGTGTTGGCACTACGACCACATCAACATTTTCGACGTTGTTAGTTGCTTTGCGCATAGCGTCGATGGCTTGCGTCTTATTGTCTTCAATGGCAATAACGGCACGGTCGGCATCGATGATGTAGCGTATCAAACGCGCACCTAACACAATGTCATCGGCGCGTTCGCGCATTAATCGATCGTCTGCGGTTAAATAGGGTTCGCATTCACCGCCATTAATAATTAAAGTTTCTATGTGAGTTTTTGTAGCCGAAATTAATTTGATTGCCGAGGGAAACGATGCGCCACCCATGCCGACTATTCCTGCTTGATCAATTCGATCGGATAATAATTTTTTATCCAGAGTAAATGGATCAAGGTTAGATGTGTTTGGTATGGCCTGATCTTTTCCATCGACTGCAATGACAATTGCGGTGCTCTCTAAACCCGAAGGGTGAGCTGCAACTACCGGCATAATATTGCTGACAATTCCAGATGTTGGTGCGTGTATAGGGGCAGATAAGCCTGGACCATTTTTCGCGATTAATTGGCCTTTTAAAACGTAATCGCCCACTTTTACAATTGGTATTGCGTCGCTGCCTGCGTGTTGGCGTAAAGCTATTCTTAATTCTTTGGGAAGTGGCAGTGTTTTTATGGGTAATTGCGATGACATCTCTTTAAAGCCGTCGGGATGAACACCGCCTCTAAATGGAGAAAACCACATAAAACACTCCTGGAAATTATCGAAATACCTGAGATCACTCTGAAAAAGTTATTGCTACCAATCAGAGGTTTGCATTTTTAGTTAAAGGAAATTCCGATTAACCTGGAGTTTCCAGTAACATAGGGACGAATTAATCAGATGACCCTAAAAATAGTCTCGCCCAAAATTCAATTACAAAAAATATAGGAAACTCTGATTAACCTAGAGTTTTTCGCGACACAAGGATGTGTCGCCAATTTCAAGAACTGTAAGTGATTGAAATTGTGAAGAAATTGGAAATCACATTTTCAATTTCTACCCTCTGATTAAATCAAGGATGAGTTAATCAGAGGTTCCTATAATTAAAAAATTACGCCACTTTCTGCGGTTGTGGCCATTGCCAATTATCAATGGTTACCAATTCAGGTTTCATTTCAATGCAATCTTCTGGACAGGCTTTTTGACAAGCTTTACAGCCGGTACAGGCCTCGCTGAAAACTACATGAATTTGTTTGTTGGCACCGACAATGGCGTCAGTGGGGCATACCTTCGAGCAGCGCATACAGCCGGTACACAATTCGCGATTAATTTGAGCGAAAAATATCTCGTCACTGAGGTCATCAAGATTTACATCGATTCCGAGTTTTTGTGCGATTGTTTCGGCCAGCGTTTTTCCACCAGGAGGACAGCAGGTTACAGGGGCATTACCCGAGGCAATAGCCTCTGCCGCCGGAGTACAGCCCGCAAAACCACATTGACCGCATTGTGTGCCTGGCATCATGGCTACAATTTCTTCTACCAGAGGATCACCTTCTACGCGAAATACACGTCCCGCATAACCTAAACCTAAGCCCAGAGATAAACCCATTACAGTTAAAACACCAATGGCTGCGATCATGTAATAAAGCTCCAATGTAAAAACGGAATTTATCGGATAAATAAATTAACGAAAATTTTTGATGCTTTGCCGACCATTCAAAAGAGTTTGGCGTGGTTAGAGTTCTCTAAAATGATTTTTCTCTCGATTGAACTCCAGCCCCGGGTATTAAACTAGGCCGACAAACCCCATAAATATCATCGACAGTAATCCTGCTGTTATTAAACCCACCGGAGCACCCTCAAATACTTGTGGCACTTCGGCCAGAGCTAGACGCTGGCGTAGTCCGGCGAAAATTATCATAACCATAGAAAAACCAATCGCTGCGCCAAAGCCATAAATCATGCTTTCAAAAAAACTAAATTGTTCCCGAACCGTGAGCAGCGATACACCAAGGACTGCGCAATTGGTGGTAATTAGTGGCAGAAATACACCTAGACTCTGGTAGAGCGCTTGGCTGGTTTTCTTTAAATAGAGTTCGGTAAATTGCACAACCGCAGCGACAATTAAAATAAAGCTAAGTGTTCTTAAAAACTGTAACTCTAGAGGCTGCAAAATTAAATGTTCGATTAACCAACCACACATTGCCGATAGAGTTAGTACAAATGTCGTTGCCAAACCCATTCCGGTAGCGGTCGAAATATTATTGGATACGCCCATAAAAGGACATAATCCAAGAAATTGAACAAGGACAACGTTGTTAACTAAAACCGTACCGACGATAATAAAAAATATATCCACGTTGCATTCCTCCAGTTAATAACGCAAATTGCATTTTGTATGCCACGGAAAAAAGCTGGATCAACCATGCGGTTTTGAATGTGTTTATGGGTAAAAAGGCAGATGGAGAGGTTTTGATTTGTTTTAAATCAAATTCGCTGTAGGTTTTCAGACAAATTATTTTTATGGCATTTTAATCGCATTGTTACTAATACGACAAAGCTCCGTGAGGAATGAATCAATTCCATTAAAAACAATAACTTATAATGTTAGCGTATTTGTTGCTACTGAGTATTGAGAAGTTTGTCAGCTGAAAATGCTTGTTTTTGACGCACGTTAAAGGCTAAATCGCACGGTTCAACTTTCTATGTTGGTGCAAAACAAATAAATGTTGAAACAGAAAACATTTATATTAATTTCATGAATTAAAAAATTATAAGTCCAAATTATTTTAGATGGTTTATACGTTTTTATCTTAAATTTTCTTCATTTCGATTTTTGTTTGAACGATATTATTATTTTTAATGAAGCTCTTAGTTTGAGTTTTTATTTACAAGAATATAAAAATAAATGCGTTGGATTTAAAATATAGCTAAACGCCAATGCTTACCAAAATTTATTTTTACACTGTGTTTTTCTGACGTTGCATGAGAGATAACGAGAAGTTGTAAACAACTTCAATCTGTGACAAACCGGACAGTATTCGGTGATAAACCTTGGAGTAGTGGCGCCTTATGAATAAGAGTTCTAGTTCACCCTTTAACATTCCGTCAACCATTGATTCTAAATCGCCAACCATTGGTCGAAATCGGCCATCGGGCGATCGCGGCGAAACGGTTCTTTCTAACGAAATTTTTTATAAGGCTGTCGAAAGTTGCCCGGTCGCTATTTCCATTACAGACCTGCACGCTAATATCCTTTATGTTAATAAAGCATTCAGTCAAGTCACAGCTTACGACACCGAAGAGGTGGTAGGTAAGAACGAATCGATTCTTTCTAATCACACGACTCCGCCTCTGGTATACGAAACCCTATGGGGAAGGTTATTTCAGAAAAAACCTTGGGTAGGTGTTTTGGTAAATCGGAAAAAAGACAACACTCGATATTTGGCCGAGCTGACCGTTGCTCCGGTTATGGATGAGACCGGAAGAGTTACCAATTATTTAGGTATGCATCGCGATGTTACCGACATGCATCGCTTACAAAGCCAAGTCACCAATAATAAGTCGTTAATTGAAGCGGTTGTTAATTCCAGTCCATCTCCAACCGTTGTGTTGGATCAGCAGGGTAAGGTTCTACTCGATAATTTAAGCTATAAGGCGCTTGCGTCGGATATGGGTAAAGAGCCCATTGAAGAAGTTATTAATGCGTTAAACGCACAAATTGACGGATTTTCTTTGCAAAGAGGCGGCGGTGTTCAGGTAAATGGAACCGAATTGTCTTTTGATATGAGCGGTTTTGGCACTCGGTCTTTTACCTGTTTCGCGACCCCAATAACCGTTAATGATGACTCTATCGATTATTTCTTTGATCGCGCCACCTACACGTACACGCTGTTTGTATTAAATGAAATTACCGGGTTAAGACGACGTCAAGATCAGCTGCGGCTGCATACTTTAAAAGAGTTGGTTGCAGAAGAAGAATTTATCCGATCAATGACCGAGACCTACCACGGTGCAATCCATCAACTTGAAAAACCGGTCAACATGATTGCCGCTGCGGTATCTTTACTGGAAAAAAGAGCCAATAAAGATAACCGTGCCGACGACCCGGTTCTTGATGCTGTAAGAGCTGCGTTAAATGAAGGTAAAAAGGCGCTGGATATTCTCACTAATCAAGCCCCGGTCTGGCAAAACACATCAACTAATTCCGTCAATATTAATCAAGTTACCCGAGAAGTTATTTCTATTTGTGCAGAAAAAATGAGTGCCGCAGGTGTTGAATTCTTTTGGCATCCCGAGCCTCATCTTCCGGGAATTATTGGTGGTGAGAATCGCCTGCGAACAATGATAAAGCAGCTGGTTGATAACGCTATCGAATCGATTGAAATGAGCCGAGCGTCGGTGCGTGATTTAACAATCAGTAGTTATTTAGAAAACGATTTTGTGGTACTCGAAGTTGTTGATACTGGATCGGGAATTAGCAATGATTTATCGCTAAAAGTGTTTGAGCCATTTTTTACAACAAAACGTGCAGTTAATGGTAATCGCGGAATGGGTTTAAGTATGGTTCAAGAAATTGTGAATGAACACGCAGGCTTAGTGTCAATTGGGCCCGCAAATAACGACACAACTGAAGGTGAAGACGGTTTTCCCGGATGCAAAGTTACTGTGCATCTACCTATTACTGCGCAAGAACAATAATTTCCCTTCGGAGGTCGTATGATGAATGCATTTAATCCGCAAGATCGATCGCCGATGTTTGAAAATCGGCAAAAATTGCTCGAAAAAGAATTTGAGGTGGCCTATCAATTATCTCGAATTTTGTGCAAGTCTTTGGAATTGGATAAAACCCATCTGGAAGCGCTGCGATTATTGGATCAGGAAGTTGGTCTGGCCAACGGAATTATTGCTCTTGCCGATAACGAACAAAAAGAGCTGCGTATTAATGCAATAAATATTGATGATCCATTAGTGAAAAAACAGGCCCACAGCGTTCGTTACAAAGCGGGTGAAGGTATTTTAGGTAAGATATTATCGAGTGGCGAAAGTATTGTTTTAGGGCGTGTTGCAAGCGCACCCGATTTTTTGCATAAACTCGATTTGTACGATTATGATTTGCCTTTTATCGGTGTTCCTATTAAAACCGCAGAAGGTGTTGTACAAGGTGTTATTGCCGTTCAACCGGATTTTCCAGCGCAGGAATGGTTGTCGGATTTAACGCGATTGTTAAACTTCTCAGCGAATCTTTTCTCTCACAATCTTCGTGCTGGTTCTTCCTCCAGTAATGTTTCATCCATTCAAACCATAGATCATGGCGATCAGCAACGCAAAAATCGCGTCAAATTCAGTTTTGATAAAATGGTTGTTGGTAGCTCCGATTCGATGCGAAAAATTTTCGAGCAAATTAAACGCGTGGGTAAATGGGACAGTACCGTACTGATCCGCGGCGAGTCGGGTACCGGTAAGGAGCTAATCGCCAGTTCTATTCATTACAATTCACCTCGTAGCAACAAACCTTTTGTAAAACTCAATTGTGCTGCGTTGCCTGAAAACCTTTTAGAATCTGAATTATTTGGTCACGAAAAAGGCGCTTTTACCGGTGCCATAAAGCAACGGCAAGGTCGTTTTGAACAAGCCGACGGCGGAACTTTATTCTTAGACGAAATTGGTGAAATTTCTCCAATGTTCCAAGCGAAGTTGTTGCGGGTTTTACAAGAGAGCGAGTTAGAACGAGTTGGTGGCAACCAAACCATTAAAGTTAATGTTCGTATTGTTGCCGCAACTAACAGAAATTTAGAAAGCGATATTGAAGAAGGCAAGTTTAGGGAAGACCTTTATTATCGCCTCAACGTAATGCCTATTAATTTGCCGCCGCTTCGGGAACGGGTCGAAGATATTCCAGAATTATCGGAGTTCTTGGTGGATAAAATCGGTAAACAACAAGGTCGTCCTTTAAGAATTACCGATGGAGCAATTCGAACACTCATGTCGCACAATTGGCCGGGCAATGTTCGCGAGCTTGAAAACTGCTTAGAACGTGCGGCGGTTATGTGTGAGGATGGCAGTATTGATTTGGATGTTATTTCTATGACAACCAATGAACAGCCCAAATTCGAACCGGCAAGACCGGTGGTATCCGACGTAGATTTAAACGATCAAAATCTCGATGAGCGTGAACGCGTTACCGCTGCGCTCGAACAAGCGGGCTGGGTACAGGCCAGAGCCGCAAGACTGTTAGGAATGACGCCACGACAAATTGCTTATCGTATTCAAACGTTAAAAATTAATATGCGGAAAATTTAAAGTTAAGAGCTAGCGGTTGTTGTAAAAAGTGGTTTAAAACGAAACTCGTGTTTTTTATAGGTATCAACCTCTGATTAACTCTTGCCTGATTTAATCAGAGGGCAGTAATTGATCCTGTGATTGCTATTTTCGATACAATTTTCTTGATGTGCTGTTTTTGAATTCCTTGATGCGCTGTTTTTGAAACCGGTGACAAATTCTTAGGTTGCTGAAAAATCAGGATTAATCTGAGTTTCTTTTTAGCTGCTGCAAGTCGTTTTAGTGATTCTTATTTTTATAATATTGTAATTGTTTGCTTTTTATCAAACAATTACCTAGCAAAACTCTTGTTATTTTAATCTTTTTTCTGTTGTTAAATAGACATTTTTGTTGTTTCAGTTTGTTGATGTTTGTGTCGTTAAACCGACAATTATTTAAAAAACCCTTGTAAAACAAGCTTGTAAGCTTTTATTTATCGCGGCACAGAGGTTGCATTTAACCAATGACTACAAACAGAGGTAGTTCGTCGGTAAATAAAATGTGCTCTAACAATTTAAAATAATGTATCTAAGTGTTTTTTGTTGAAAATATTTTTGGCTGAGAATGCAGAGATTTTATTGTTTAACTGTTTAAGCATTTGTTGCTCGGTGAATCGCAATTAATTTTGTCAAATGACAAGGTTAACACCAAAGCCGACGATCCACTTCCTAAAACCAATTTTGTGATATGGCAGGTTAAGGAGTTCATTATGGATCTTAGCGTGATAAATGAAGCAGTATCTGCAAGTGAGGAGGGGGGATGTTCTTCGGGCTCTTGCGGTAGTACAGACGATCAAATGTCTCATCTGCCCGAGGATATTCGCCAGAAAGTCTATAATCATCCTTGTTATTCAGAAGAAGCGCATCATTATTTTGCGCGCATGCACGTTGCGGTGGCTCCGGCCTGTAATATTCAATGTCACTACTGTAATCGTAAATACGATTGCGCCAACGAGTCTCGTCCCGGTGTTGTTTCAGAATTACTGTCGCCAGAAGAAGCCGTGATGAAGACAAAGGCCGTTGCGGCGAATATTCCGCAGATGACCGTGTTAGGTATTGCCGGACCCGGCGACCCATTAGCAAATCCAGAACGCACTTTTAAAACATTCCGCATGCTTACCCAAGAGACGCCAGACATTAAATTGTGTGTTTCTACCAATGGTTTAGCGTTGCCCGAGAGTGTTGAAGAGCTAGCAAAAACCAACATAGACCACGTTACTATCACTATTAATACCGTCGATCCAGAAATTGGTGCCAAAATTTATCCATGGATTTATTGGAATAATCGCCGTATTCACGGAATTAAAGGTGCAAAAATTCTGATCGAGCAACAGCAAAAAGGTCTTGAAATGCTTGCCGCTCGGGGCATTTTAGTGAAAGTAAATTCGGTGATGATTCCGGGTGTTAATGATCAGCATTTAAAAGAAGTGAGCCGTATCGTTAAATCGAAAGGTGCATTTTTACATAACGTAATGCCATTAATTGCCGAAGCCGAGCACGGTACTTTTTATGGTGTGATGGGTCAACGCGGACCAACCCCCGAAGAATTACAAGATTTGCAAGATCAATGTTCGGGTGATATGAACATGATGCGTCACTGCCGTCAATGTCGTGCCGACGCTGTGGGTCTTTTAGGCGAAGATCGCGGTGAAGAATTCACGTTAGATAAAATCGCTAAAATGGATATCGACTACGGTAAAGCCATGAAAGTACGTGCGGCTGTTCATCAAGGTATTGAAGAAGAACTCGCAGAGAAACAAGCGAAAAAAGCCCGTTTAGCCGCAGCCGCAACGCCGGTCATAAGCAGTAAAAAATATCGACCCGTGCTTATGGCAGTTGCAACCAGTGGCCAAGGTGTAATTAATCAACATTTTGGTCACGCTACCGAATTTTTAATTTATGAAGCATCTCAAGACGGTGTTCGCTTTATTAGCCACCGCAAGGTCGATCAATATTGTATTGGTGGCGACAGTTGTGGCGAAAAAGAAAGTGCATTGGCCGGAAGTATTCGGGCATTGCAAGGTTGTGAGGCCGTACTCTGCTCTAAAATTGGTTTTGAACCCTGGGGTCTTTTGGAAGAAGCCGGAATTCAACCCAATGGCGAACACGCCATGGAGCCAATTGACGACGCGGTAATGGCTGTTTATCAAGAGATGATTGAATCTGGCGCTTTGGAAGAAGTTGAAGAGGAAAGTCTCGCCACTGCCTGATTGATATAAGCACTCTCGATTATCGAGAGTGCTTTTTTATATAGGAAACTCTGATTAACCTAGAGTTTCTCGCGACACAAGGAAGTGTCGCCAATTTCAAGAACGGTAAGTGATTGAAATTGTGAACAAATTGAAAATTGCATTTTCAATTTCTGTCCTCTGATTAAATCGAGAACGAGTTATTCAGAAGTCCTATAAGATACGTTAATAAACCTTGGTACCGGTATTTTTTGATAGTTATCATTTTCTACTATTACTATCAAGGTTAAATGCTGAATAAAATCGGAGATGCTGAAATGTCATTATCCATTGTTGATTCCTGTGTAAGTTGTCATGCCTGTTCTGCGGTTTGCCCAAACGATGCGATTTATCTTTCTGCTGACGTTAAACATTTTGTTATTGATCCCAAAAAATGCACCGAGTGTGAGGGCGATTACGCTGATCCGCAGTGTTCTAGTATTTGCCCAATTGAAGAAACCATATTGGATGCGCAGGGTAATGCCATCAATCCAATGGGTTCACTAACCGGTATTCCTCCTGAAAAAATGGAAGAAGCTCTGCGAGAAATTCAGGCAAGATAAAAATTATAGGAACCTCTGATTAACTCATCCATGATTTAATCAGAGGACAGAAATTGACAATGCGATTTCCAATTTGTTCACAATTTCAATCGCTTACCGTTCTTGAAATTGGCGACACATCCTAGTGTCGCGAGAAACTCAGGTTAATCAGAGTTTCCTATATTCTTAAGACTGGCATTTTGTTGTTACAGTGGATTGAAAATTTGTTGTTACAGTGGATTGAAAAATTGAGCAGACCTAAGGTTATTTTCTACGGCAAGCCGACTTGTATTAATAATCGTAAGCAGAGAAAAATTTTGCAAGAGGCGGGTATAGAATTTCAAGAAGAAAATTTATTAACCTATCCTTGGCGCAAAGAAACGCTCATTTCGTATTTTGTTAATGCGCCAAAGTCACAATGGTACAATAAGACTGCACCTGCAATAAAACAGGGAGATATGACTCCTGATTCCATGACGGAAGATCAGTTACTTGATGCTATGTGTCTTGATCCGGTATTGATTCGGCGTCCATTGATTAGTATCGATGATTTTAAAACGGTGGGTTTCGATTGGCCAATGTTAGCCGATCTTTTGAAGGTTGATAAAGCTCTGGCCGAGCAATTAGTAAAACCTAATGACGATGTTGAAACCTGCGTGAAGGTATAGGAACCTCTGATTAAATATGGATGAGTTAATCACAGGTTACTATAGTTTGTTTAGCGCTATTGAAATGGGTTGATTATGAATAATCTTGTACACAAACTGATTCTTAGTGAAAAAATAAAAGATTTTTTAGGATCTACCACTGAATATTTCAGTCATGATAGTGCGCAAACCTTGAGTGGCAATGAGCAGAATCGATATAGAGCCGATCAATCTGTTTCTAAAGAAAATAACTCCAACCAGCTGCATTTTTTTAATTGCCGAGTCTTTCTAGAAATTGTTCGTTCACAACGCCAAGGGCTCACCTGTTTACCTCATAACCTAGGCTTGTCTCCTAAACATCAGACACAATTTAAAAATGCGTTGTATTTATTTTTAGGTAAACGATCTGAAGATCATCAGATCTATAACGATTTATTTGCAACACAAGCTGAAGACGACGATTTAAGGCAATCCTTACTAGAAATGCGTTTGGATGAATGGCAAGAAATTAAAGATTTATTGCTGCTTGATGTGACTGTAATTGACGCAAGTGTGGAATGGATGGCCGAAATTGTTGCTGCTGCCTGTATGGGCGGTGATCATTTGTGGCGAGATTTAGGCTTGCCTAACCGTGCAATGCTGGGTGATTTATTACTGAATAATTTTCGTGATTTGGCCTTAAAAAACACCAAAGACATGAAGTGGAAAAAGTTTTTTTATAAGCAATTGTGCGAGCGTGAAGGTGGTTATGTTTGTCGCGCGCCAAGTTGTGAACAATGTGCGGCCTATCAGGAATGTTTTGGCCCAGAGGAGTAATTGTGGTCGAAACTACAGCCCCGCCTTTTGAAAAACAGAACCAAAAACCCAAGCCAGAAAATCCAGAATGTTCATCAGTTAATGATATTATTTTGGATTACCATCAACGAACTAAACATCGTTTCGAAGCATACGCCCGAGGGCCAGATACTCTCGATTGGGACGATCAACCCAACGTGTTTCGTACCTTCAACAAGGCACCAAAAACTTTTCTACCTCTAACCTACAGCGCCGGAATACCATTTAATGATTTTTTTAAGAATCCGAGTGCGATGGATTCCGGGTCGGAATTATCTCAACCTTTTAGCAAACAAAGTATTGCTGAGTTTTTACGCTTTGGGTTCGGATTAAGCGCGTGGAAGCAACTCGGCCCTGATTCTTGGAGTCTTCGCGTAAATCCTTCCAGCGGTAATTTACATCCTACCGAAACCTACCTAATTATTCCCGATCATTTAATCATTCCTGACGATTCCGAAAAGGCAGATCGAGATGCTGCCAGTTTATGGCATTATTCGGTGTTAGATCACAGTTTAGAGCGACGCTCGCATTTATCCATGCCTCAATCATCGGGCTTTTTTGTTGCCTTTAGTTCTATTGTTGGACGTGAGTCATGGAAATACGGAGAGCGTGCATTTCGATATGCTCAATTAGACATAGGCCACGCAATATCCTGTGCTGCCTACGCAGCTAAAAATTTAGGATGGCAATGCTGTTTGATCGATAACTTATCCCCGCAGGCGCTATCGGAATTTTTAGGTTTTAACCACGAACATTATGTAGAAAATCTTCGGCGGGAAGAACAAGAGTCTTCGGATTGTTTGTTGTTTGTTTATTCGGGCGTTGTCACGAATGCTACAATCCAAAAATGGACAAACGCGCTTTTGTCACTTGATAAAAATCAAAACAACGAGAAAACAGACTCGAATCTGTTTTTGGGTTCTCCCAATCGATTAGGCGGTAGAAGCCCTTACAAGTGGCCAATTATAGAAAAAATACGCTCGGCCACAGAATGCTCAATAGTTAATGCTGATGATTCATTGTCTGCGCGAATCCTTAATTCACCCACAGAATTCTTTAGAAATACTGATGCAAGCCTAAATATTAGCGATAAATCGTTTTCGCAGGTGGCGTTATCGCGCCGCAGCGCACAGCGTTTTGATAAGTCTGAGCTATCGTTAGACGATTTTATTGCTCTTTTAGATGCACTCGTAATTTACGATCAACCCATATTAAATAATGCCGATAAACACGGTTCGCAATTCAACTTAGATTTTATTTTTTTGGTTCACAATGTGCAGGGACTCGTACCAGGTGTGTACAGTTTAGGCGATTCTTCGGATACCTTGTTGAGATTACAAAATTCTCAAGACAATGAACCACTCAATACCAATGTGTTGGATCATTCTGAACGGACGGAATTAAATACGAAGTATCCATTGCAATTATTAAAATCGCTTGACTGCCGTAAATTGGCGGCACGTATGTGTTGCCAGCAGGCGATTGCTTCAGATTGTGCGTTTACGGTTGGATATTTGGCGCCTTTAATGTCTGTTCTCCAAGCCCGACAGGGATTAGGTTACAAGCAATTGTATTGGCAGGCTGGTGCTTTGGCGCAGCAAATTTATTACACCGCTACGGCGAGAAATTTAGCCGCAACAGGCATCGGTTGTTTTTTTGATGATCCTTTTCACGAGCTTTTAGGTTTAAAAGGATTTGATCGACAATTTGTTTATCAAATGGCGGTGGGTAAGCCAATTGTGGATCACAGAATCACTAGCTTTTCTGGATATCATCATTTGAGAGATGAGCCCGAGTCGCTCCGATTTTAGGATTGATAACTTATAGGAACCTTTGACTAACCCATCCACGATTTAATCAGAGGATAGAAATTGAAGTTGGCGACACATTCTTGTGCTGCTGGAAACTCTGGGTCATTCGTAGTTTTTTATATTTTCGTTGTGATCAATTTATGTGTTTCTAAAATTTTTAAAGAGCTGTGTTTTTATAATCAAACCATTAATTAAATTTTAAGAAAATAACAATCAAAGTACAGAGAGATTTGCAAGCTTAACAACTTCTATTTAATTACATTTAACTTCTAATTACTTGCGCGAAGTGAGTTTATTGCCAAGTTCGAAACCCGAGGTGAAGCATGAATCCGTTTTCTAGCATAAACGTGTCGACAGCAAACGCTTTGATTGAACAAGAGAATGTTGTTATTCTTGATTTAAGAGACAGACTTTCGTACCGCTGTGGTCATATCACCAATGCGTTAAATTTTGGCAAAGAAAACTTAAAAATGTTTCTTCAGAACATGAATAAACATTTGTCGGTTCTGTTGTATTGTGACGACGGCTCAGAAAGTGAAGCAATGGCAGATTTATTTATGGATTTCGGTTTCCAGAAAGTATTTAGCCTCATTGGCGGGTATGAAGAATGGGTTAAATCACATCAAGTAAAAATGCCAAAACACGTTTGCGATTGGTTAAATGATCACGGTTATTCGTGTAACGATTTAAATCGAAAAGGTTTTAATGGTGAGACGGCATTGATGTACGCAGCGCGAAATGCAAAAACCGAATATGTTATAGAATTAATTGATCGCGGCGCTGATTTGGACGCAACGAATAACGATGGCAATACGGCAGTTTGGTTGGCCTGTTATGGTAATGATGAGCATACCTTACAAACGTTAATTGATGCCGGAGCTAATCTTGATACCCAAAACGATAACGGTGCCACCGCTCTAATTTATGCGGCCTCTGCTGGCCGCGAAGCGATGGTATTTACTCTGCTAAAAGCGGGCGCTAATCCTAAATTGGCAACGCTTGATGAGTTTACCGCTCTAGATGTTGCATCTACACCTAAAATTTTAAAGTGGCTAAAACACGTTAATAAAGGTCTGAGCATAGACTCTGCCCAGCAAACCTTATCGTTGGCAGTATAAACGTAGTAGGTTCGGAGTTTTATTTTTCGGTTCACTTTCTGAGAGGATTATATTTTGAGTACTACTGAAGAAAAAATTAAAAATCAAATTGCTTCTAATCCGGTTATTTTGTACATGAAAGGTATTCCCGAAGCGCCCGAGTGCGGTTTTTCTAAAGCCGCGGTGGCAGCACTAAAATCGGCCAATATTGAGTTTGCTTACGTTAATGTGTTGAAGTCACCCTTTATTCGTGAGCGTTTACCTAAGATTTCAAATTGGCCAACGTTCCCTCAATTATTTGTTCATGGTGAATTAATTGGTGGCAGCGATATTATTTGCGACATGGTTGCCGACGGCAGTTTAACAAAAGCATCTGTAGCGTCATTGGTTTAAGAGAGTTGCAGTTATGGAAATCAGTACCGTTGAAGAAAAAATACTGCAAACCGTAAGTGATGCAGAGATTGAAGTTAGTGGTGCAGATTGTGATTTTAACGTTACCATTGTAAGCGATACGTTTGATGGTATGAGTAAAATGAAACGTCAGCAGTTGGTTTTATCGGGTTTCACCGATCAGCTAGCCAGTGGAGAACTGCACGCGTTAAGCATTAGTGCGTTTACATTTGATGAGTGGAATGCTAAACCAACTGGTTTGGTGCAAATTTCTCTTTAGCATTCTCCGATACGTTCGTTTTTAATTAATTCACAATTTCAATCCGTTACCGTTCTTGAAACTAACGACACATTTAGTGTTGTTAGAAACTCTGCGATTATCAGAGTTTTTTATTGAAATTGTTAATACATCTTTGCAACTTCGGAAACACTGGATCATCTGGCGTTTCCTTTCATAAATTTCTCTATATTTGTGGAGTTAATCTAATGACTGCCCCTAATTTAGATCGCGAAGCTGCCCTAAAAATTGCTTTGGCAGCAAGAGTTTTACCGGGTATTTCGGTTGGTCAGTTGTTAGAAATTATATTTTCACGCTTAGACGGTGAAATTACCGAAGATACTTTAAAAACAGTAACTGTCACCGATTTAAAAACCAGCTTTGCCAGCGTAGATGGTGAGGAAGATGGCGAAGACATTGGTATTGGCTTGGAGGAAATGAAAGAGGCTGTACGGATTCTTTGGGGTGATAATGCCGAAGAAACGCGATTTGAACTGCAAACCTTTAACGGCCCGGTTGAAGGCAGTATTCGCGTTGCGGTGGCCTCTAATAGTGAGGAGCAGCTTAATGGGCATTTTGGTTCTTGCATTCGCTATTTAATTTATCAGATGAGTGCTACCGAATTAAAGTTAATTGATGCGCGCTCTGCATTACAGGCGGATTTTTCGGACGATAAAAACCTTTTTAGAGCCAATTTAATTAACGACTGTGATGTGGGTTATTTTGTGTCTGTCGGCGGACCTGCGGCAGCAAAGGTCATTCGTGCCGGTGTTTATCCCATTAAAGAAATCAGTGGCGGCGAAGCTCGTGAGGTTTTAGGCCGTTTACAAAAAGTTATGGCCCATAATCCACCGCCTTGGCTTGCCAAGTTATTAGGTGCTAGCGCTAAAGAACGAATTCGTTGTGAAGCGCTCAATGATTTTGAAGAAGAGCCGATTGCTTAGTTGATAACTCGTAACAATTGGGTCGCGTAATATTTTGTGTTGCTTTGGTTGTGTTAACGTTGTTTGGGTTGTATTAACGTTGCTGTGATTGTATTGAATTAGGGTTAATTTGATCGTAACAAGTTGCTTCGGATCTTATTGATTGGAGTTTTTTGCAGCTTGCTTTGGCCTGTTTTTATGTGAATATCTAGCATTCTGAGTGTGTACATGGTTTGATTCGATAACCAATTTTATCCACACTGAACAGGCCATTTAGAACGAATGATCGATTTTTATTGCGAGCGACTGGACGCGAGTTTTTGGGCAGAACCTTTCAATGCTGTTACCAACCTAGCGTTCATAATTGCTTTTATTGTTTTAATTCCCCGTGCGCGTGCTAATTTTCCCTTTCTTGAAGCCGGTGAACGAATTGTGCTTCTGGCCATGATGGCATTACTGGTTGCCATAGGTGTGGGCAGTAGTGCGTTTCATACACTCGCTAATCGCTGGTCTCTAATGGCCGACGTTGGCCCTATCACGCTGTTTCAATTGGTGTTTTTGGGCGGTTATCTTCGCTATGTTGTTAAAGTCTCACTAGTAACGGTGGCTATTGCGTTGATATCGTTCCTGGTATTAGGAACTCTGATTGGTCGGTTGCCCTTAGAGGTTAACGGTTCAGAATCTTACTTAGCACCTTTGGCCTTTGTGCTTGGCTTGGGTATCTATCACAAGATAACGAATCAACCTTCGAGTTGGATGTTGATTGGTGCGGCCGCCGTTTTTACTGTTTCGCTGTCGTTTCGAACCATCGATAATCAGATCTGTAATGCTTTCCCACTGGGAACACATTTTATTTGGCACTTGCTGAATGGTGTTGTGCTTTATCTGTGTGTACGAGCTTTTTTGCATTCTACCGATCGAAAGCTCGCTAAATTGACTTAAAAAACTGCTATTTGTTTGTTGGGTGAGCGAATTTAAAGTATTTAAAATTTTTTTCATTTAATCGCTTGACCCTGCATATGCTCCTCCCTATAATGCGCAGCCTCTGTTGGCGAGGTAGTAAAACACTTCAAAGACACGACGTTGATGCGGGGTGGAGCAGCCTGGTAGCTCGTCGGGCTCATAACCCGAAGGTCGTCGGTTCAAATCCGGCCCCCGCTACCAATTACGTTTAGTTGTTATTAATACTAAACCATGTGCGCTTTTTTCTCTTTGATGAGAAACGAGTAATTGTCAAAGCAGTATTTCTTTTTTATGTGTAAATACTGTCTGTGTAAATACTGTCTGTGTAAATACTGTCTGTGTAAATACTGTCTGTGTAAATACTGTCTGTGTAAATACTGTCTGT
>NZ_BAAGIC010000008.1:0-33213 GCF_054658315.1 Sessilibacter sp. MAH1 | reverse complement strand
GTGTAAATATTATCTGTACAAATGTTGTCTGTAGAAACTTATTACATATAAAATTTTCCTCGGCTTATATCATTTTTCTTCAAGTTCTTTTCTGCTTAGCGCATAGTAATTTTTCTGCCGTGTAAAAGTAGTTATTTCTCCTCGTAAAAAAAGTAGTTAGTTTCTCGCTTAGAAATTACTCAAATCTAAATTCCGCTCTTAACGTTATTTCTTATCGCTATATTCTTCATTCCCGTTTTATGTAACTCAGTTGCTGCAACTCTTCCAGATTTTATTATCCTTTTTATCGTATTTTTGCCCCTAATTTTATTTCTGTTCGTAGATTTCTGTTCGTAGATTTCTGTTTGGCAAATTTGTCGAAGTCATTCTTACCAGACTATTCATGGGCCTCCTCTTAGATATCGTCATGGATATCTGCGAGTCGCTCCTGCTTTGGGTAAACGCTTATGCTTTATATAAAGAAGGCGTAGACCGGTAAAGAAGGCCAGAGCTGGATCAGGGTTTCCTCTGGTCTATTAGCCGTCTTCAGGTATGTAAATTTTAACTCTGAATAACACTAATATACGAAACTTCTAAATTATCTTTCCTTTAAAAGACTGCGCTAAAAGAGGGCTGTGTTAAAAGAGGGCTGTGCTAAAAGTTGCTGGCTTCATATCGTGTAACATTTTTTAATCTATGGATGGTTACTATCGTACATTAAGGTAATTTTTTTCGTTTTTTGAGGTCAATCTAGGATAAAAAACGCGTAGCTTTTTTACCAAAGCTGGCATTGGTGTCTGTAATATTTACATTGATCGAGAGAGCCACCGTTGGTTTATTAGCGTTGTTCTTTTTGGGTTCCTATATTTTGAGATCTTCGGTTGGCAATGTTTTGAATAATTATTTTAGGCACCGGTGTTTTTTAGTGTGGTTGTACAAATCTGCTGAGGTCGTTGTTCATTGGGATTGTACGATTTGACAAAACTTAGCGTTAATTTTAGAAAGATTGTTCACAACCATATTTTTTGCACACTTCGCACCTATTGTATTGCCGCGGCTTTGATTGGCTTAATTTTTGTCTATTCAAGAGATATTGTGAAATAAACCCGTAAAATAATTGCTGTTTTTAAATGCATTAAAACGTATTTGTCATCAATACTGCTTTACTAAAAGAATCTCGCTTAATAATTTGGCTGTTTTGGATTTACTTTTTCTAGCCGTTAATAAGAAGTTGCCGTTGCTTAGAAAAGAAAACGTGTAGGATTTGACAAGTGCTAGGAAGCTTTAGGCAAGTATTTCTGTTAGCTAAGCGCTAAAGTTGTCATTAATGAGAAAGCTATTTAAAAGATGGTTTTGTCTCTCACAAATATTGTGTAGGAACCCCCGTTTTACAATAACAAAAGGTTTCGATTTCTCGGAGGAAATATGAGAATTCTAGTCGCGGTGGCGACTATATGTGCCGCTACCTTGCTCAGTGTTTATCAAATTAATACGGTATCTGCTCAAAGTAATGCAGGTAATAAAAATGCTCCTCTAAAAGAAGTAGCTATTCAAAAAGTTAAATCAGTTTCTGTTGATATTAAAGAGACTTTTCCCGGCCGAGTTACGGCGTTTAGACAAGCCGAAATTCGGCCTCAGGTAGAAGGTATTGTCATTCGGCGCATGTTCGAAGAGGGGAGTGAGGTACAAAAAGGCCAGCAGCTTTATCAAATTGACGATACTCGATACGCGGCCCTTCTACACAGTGCCGAAGCCGATTTAGAAGCCGCTCAAGCTGAGTACGAATCTATTAAGGTTACCGAAAGACGCTTTCAAGAATTATTACAAATGAAAGCGGTTAGTCAGCAAGAGTACGATGACTTACACGCAGATCTAAGAAAAGCCAAAGCCGAAGTAGCCGTTGCCAAAGCCGCAGTGGATATTGCCAAGATTAATGTCGACTACACCAAGGTGTATGCGCCTATCAGTGGTCGTATCAGCCGTTCGGCCATTACCGAAGGTGCTTTGGTAACTGGAAACCAATCGGCTGCCTTGGCGACAATTACGCAACTTGATCCAATTTATGTAGATATTCAGCACACCGGTAAAACTTCCGATTTGGTTCATTTGAATTCTCTCATGCAGTCTGAAAACATCGCCGTACAGCTGTTGTTCGATGAGCAATCTAACCAAGTTTACCAGCATGAAGGTGTTTTAAAGCTTTCAGAAGTTACTGTCGATCGCACCACCGGCTCTGTGGCCTTGCGTGCTGAGGTACCTAATCCCGAACGTTATTTGTTGCCAGGCATGTATGTGCGTACCAGCTTTAATGCGGGTAATACTCAAGCGGTGCTCGTGCCACAAAGCGCAACTCAACGTGGCCCAAATGGCAAACTGCAAGTGTGGTTGGTTGGTGAAAATAACATTGTTGAAAAACGAGAGGTTGTTGCCGAATCGACCCGTGGCTCTGCTTGGGTGGTTACCGAAGGTTTAAAGACCGGTGATATGTTAATTACCGAAGGCTATCAAAAAGTACGTCCCGGTGAGCAGGTTTCTACGGTAATGGGGCATGTTGCGTCTGCCCAGGCTGCGGCTCAATAATTGAGTCGCTCAGTTTTTTAAATCATCGATTTAAAAACAGTACTTCTCTGAAGATTTGGGTGTTTAGTAGCGTTAACGAATATTAAGCACGCCATTGAGCGATTGGTTTTGGCAAGTTAATGATTGAATTGCCGCCAAATTATCGACTCTTTTCTACACAGAACCTCCGATTAATTCATGACGGCGTTAATCAAAGGTTGTAAATATTTTTGATTTATTCACTGTAAAATTAATTTAAATGAAGATGCCCAAGTCATTCTTTTAAATGTTTTCACCGTTTTAATAGTGTTGTGATACAGAAATTTTTAGCGCAACTTAATGTTGTTGATAATTCTAGATCAATTTGAGTTTCTTCTTTATTTAGAGCAAAAAATCTTCTTGTAACCTTGTAGAGATTTAACGGCTCGCAGTTTATTAAGCGTCCACTATTCGTACATCCGAGAATTCGTAATTTATGGCCCAGTTCTTTATTGATAGGCCTGTTTTTGCATGGGTTATAGCCATCATCACCATGCTAGCAGGCGCGTTATCTCTTCAGGTTTTGCCCATTCAACAATATCCCACCGTGGCGCCACCGACGGTAACTGTGAGCGCTCAATATCCCGGTGCTTCTGCCGCAACGGTTGAGAAC
This sequence comes from Sessilibacter sp. MAH1, assembly GCF_054658315.1. Classification (NCBI taxonomy): domain Bacteria; kingdom Pseudomonadati; phylum Pseudomonadota; class Gammaproteobacteria; order Cellvibrionales; family Cellvibrionaceae; genus Sessilibacter; species Sessilibacter sp. MAH1. The sequence goes on along the minus strand of NZ_BAAGIC010000008.1, from coordinate 30,023 downwards.
GCGGTTACGCAAATTATCGAACAGCGTCTTACGGGTATCGATTATCTTCGATATTTTAATTCCGAAAGCTCCGATGGTGCGGCAACAATTACCCTAACATTTGAACCGGAAGCCGACCCCGATATTGCACAGGTACAAACCCAAAACAAAGTTCAAGCAGCGCTAAGCCAATTACCACAAGAGGTACAAGCGCTTGGTGTGACAGTAACCAAGTCGAATAATAATTTCTTAATTGTGGTGGGTTTATATTCCGAAGACGGATCTTATTCGCAATCCGATTTAGGCGATTTTGCCGTCGCTAATTTTAGAGACCCCTTAGCTCGAATTAATGGCGTTGGTGATATTCGTTTATTTGGCAATCAATACGCTATGCGAATTTGGGTAAATCCCGATAAGCTCTACAGTTATAATTTAACGCCTGCCGATGTTCAATTGGCCTTGCAAGCGCAAAATACCGATGTATCTGCCGGGCAATTGGGTGCATTGCCCGCACAACCCAATCAACAAATTAATGCCACAATTACCGCGCAATCTTTATTAACCAGCGAAGAAGATTTTCGCAATATTGTATTGCGTGTAAATACCGATGGTTCACAAGTTCGCCTTGGCGATGTTGCCAGAGTTGAAAAAGGCTCGGAATCGTATTCGGCCATTGTTCGCTATCGTCGCCAACCTGCCGTTGGTATGGGTATTTCGCTAGCCGCAGGTGCCAATGCTTTGGAAACTGCCGGAGCCATTAAAGCTCGTGTACAAGAATTATCATCTTTGTTACCCGAAGGTGTAAAAATTATTTATCCGCGTGATGCCACGCCGTTTATTCAGCTTTCTATCGAGTCTGTGGTACACACATTAATAGAAGCCGTTGTATTGGTATTTTTTGTAATGCTGCTGTTTTTACAGAATTTACGCGCAACCTTAATTCCTACCATTGCCGTGCCTGTGGTGTTGCTGGGTACTTTTGCAGTGTTGTTGGGTTTGGGTTTTTCAATCAACGTGTTAACCATGTTTGCCATGGTATTAGCTATTGGTCTTTTGGTTGACGACGCTATTGTTGTAGTAGAAAACGTTGAGCGACTCATGGAAGAAGAAGGCTTATCGCCAAAAGAAGCTACCAAAAAATCCATGGGACAAATTAGCGGTGCGCTTGTGGGTATTGCGGTTGTTCTATCAACGGTATTTATTCCCATGGCGTTTTTTAGCGGTTCTGCCGGTGCTATTTACCGGCAATTCTCGGTAACCATTGTAACCGCCATGATTTTATCGGTATTGGTGGCCATGATTTTGTCACCGTCTTTGTGTGCGACCTTTCTTAAAGCTAAAAAACACGTCAGTGAAGAAGACCAAACAGGTTTTGTCGGTTGGTTTAATCGCGGATTTAATCGCATACGCGATAAATATCAAAGTTCTGCGCTGTATTTAGCCAATAAACGTGCGCGCTCGGTAGTTGTTTATTTAATTTTGATTGTGGGTCTTGGTGGTATTTTTAGTCAGTTGCCCGGTTCGTTTATTCCTAACGAAGATCAGGGTTTGATGTACATGACCATTAATACACCGCCTGGTGCCAGCGCTGAAAGAACCCTAGAGACGGCCAAAAAAGTAGAAGATTATTTCTTAAATGAGCACGGCGATATTGTTGAACACATGTTTACCGTTGTTGGTTTTAGCTTCTCTGGTAATGCACAAAATGCGGCATTAGGATTTATTGGCCTGGTCGATTGGGATCAGCGTGAGGGCGATGACCAAACAATTTTTGCGGTCAATGCCGGCGCGCAAAAAGCTTTAGCCTCAATTAAAGATGCTTCGGTATTTACCTTCACTCCGCCGCCAATTCGTGAATTGGGTAATGCCTCTGGTTTTAGTTTACAACTTATCGATCGGGCAGGTCTTGGGCATGAAGCGTTAATGGCCGCACAAGGTGAGGTTTTACGTAAAGCATCTGCGAGCCCCAAATTAGTGGGCGTGCGCCCGAACGGATTGCAGGATGTACCTCAGTACAAAATTAATTTGGATAACGAAAAAGCTTCGGCGTTAGGATTATCCATCGCCGATATTAATCGCAATTTACAAATTGCTTGGGGCTCAAGTTACGTCAACGATTTTATTGACCAGGGTCGTATTAAGCGCGTGTACGTGCAAGCCGACTCGGCCTACCGTATGAGTCCCGAAGATTTACAAAAATGGTACGTTCGTAACGCCAACGGTGAAATGGTTTCGTTCAGTGCATTTTCCAGTTCCCAATGGACTTACGGTTCGCCTAAGTTGGAGCGATTTAACGGAAATGCGTCGGTAAATATTTTGGGCGCTCCTGCTCCCGGCATAAGTTCTGGCGAAGCCATGGATGAAATAACTCGTATTATTGCCGAGCTACCCGAGGGCTTTGGCCTAGAATGGTATGGAATTTCTTATGAAGAGCGCCAAACAGGTGACCAGGCAACCTATTTGTATGTTCTTTCAATTCTTATTGTATTTTTGGCTTTAGCGGCACTTTATGAAAGCTGGGCTGTGCCCTTCGCGGTTATGTTGGTTGTACCCTTAGGTGTTTTAGGTGCGGTGGCTGCGGCGTATATTTTTGGTCTACCCAATGATGTATTCCTACAAGTTGCTCTGTTAACAACAGTTGGATTAGCCGCTAAAAATGCAATTTTAATTGTTGAGTTTGCTAAAGAATTGCAAGAGCAGGGTGTTGATTTATTGGAAGCTGTGGCTATTTCTGCAAAACAACGTTTCCGCCCAATTATTATGACGTCCATTGCTTTTACCATGGGCGTTGTGCCATTAGCCATTTCAAGCGGCGCAGGTTCGGTGAGCCAAAACGCCATTGGTATTGCCGTAATCGGTGGCATGGTGGGTGCTACCTGTATTGCAATATTGTTTGTACCTTTGTTTTATGTTTTGGTGAATTTAGTCGCCGGAAAAATAAAAAGAACTGCCGCGTAAATATCAACGCACTTAACGTAAAGCAGTTGTGACTAAAGTAAGAATCGTAAAAATTCTTCAAGATAATAAGTGTTGGCGGCGCAGATTAATTTCGAGTTAATTAGCGCCTGCTAATGATATTGCAGACTATTTGTTTTGGCTTTTACTGAATATCGATTAAGCTACAAATTTATCTAAGTTAATAAGAGGAAATTCTGATTCACTCAGAGTTTCCCCGACACAAGGATGTGTCGTCAATTTCAAGAACGGTAGGTCATTGAAATTGTATAGAAATTGGGAATCGCATTGCCAATTTCTGTTCTCTGATTAAATCATGGACGAGTTAAACGGAGGTTTTTAGAGTTTTTGTAGACGTATTCGATAATAATAAGAGTGTTAAACATGAAGTGCCCAAAGTGTGGATATCAAAGACAGGCCAGTGATACGCATGTGCATGAAGGCATTTGTCCGAACTGTTCGATTGCCTATAAAAAATGGCATATTCACGATAAGCCGCAAAAAAACGCATTCATAAATCACGCAGGCATTAATACTAGCGATGATTACGAATCTGATCTCACTCAAGAGCAGCAAGCTGGCCTCGGGAAGCAATTCTACGAGGCTTTTTTTTCGGTTCCTGAGCGGGTAACAACCGTTGGTTTTTATGCACGTCTAATATTGTTTGCTGTTTTCATGCTCTGGGGCGGTTACTTTATTCTTGGTGGTATAGACTGGTCACGAATAGGCGGTTCTTTTTTACATAATGTTATTCTGCCTTTTCATGAATTTGGCCATGTGTTTTTCGCTCCTTTTGGCCGATTTATGGCAATTCTGGGTGGTAGCCTGTTTCAGGTGATGATGCCGCTGGGTTTGCTACTGGTTTTCTCGATTAAATACAAAGACAATTTTGCCGCTGCTATAATGTTATGGTGGAGTGGTCAAAGTTTTATTGATATTTCCCCGTATATTTTAGATGCCCGATATCGTTCATTACCGCTAGTCGGTGGCAGGGGTGAAAGTAGCCACGATTGGGGTAATTTACTCACCATGACAAATAACCTACAAAATACCGAATTTATTGCCGGTTTCGCGTTTGCAATTGGAACTCTCTTGATTATTTTATCGGGTATTTGGGGCGCTCTTTTGTTGTATAAAATGAAGCAAAATATCAACGATATTTAATGGCTAGGAATGACTGTTAGTGGATTTGATTCCGAAATCTCACGAACTACAAAATCAATACCATTAATAACGTCACCGTTACCTTCAATATTAACGTTAATGGTATTACCAATCTTTGACTTATGAGTGATTGCAAATTTAGCAAGCTTTTCAGTATTAACCGATAGCTCATAACTGCCAGGTGGTAATTTATCGAACAGATAAAAACCATCGTAGGAGGTCTTGCTCTTTCTGATAATGGTTTTATCAATATTGTTTAACTCTAGTTCAATACCATTTAACGGCTTTAAATCACCATTATTCACAATAAAAATTGAACCATCGATCTCGCCGCTTTCAATAATAGGAACCTCAATGCTGATTGATCGCCCCGCACGGCCAATATAATGAAGATCGGGTTGTGTGCTTATCCAAAACGGATCATCCAAACCTTTTTCTGAGACTCGTACATCCACTGGTTCGTTGTGAGAAATGTTGTCGTAAAAGCCCAAACCCTTTTCGTTGGTTCTTATTATTCTCTCGTTGATGGCGAGTCCAAAATCGGGAATTATTTCTTCGTTATCATCGCGTGTGCCATTGTTGTTGGTATCCAAAAATCCTAGAAATTCGATGGTGCTAGCGTCATCTTGCTGGTTTGAAGCTACTCGCCAATGCTTATTGAGTTGCGAATGAGTCAAGGCAAAACTAATACTCAGTTCTGCGGATAATCCCTGTTGTGATCTGTTGAAATCTAACCCGAATAGATATTTTTTGTGTTTATAGTTAAAACTCAGGGAGTGCCGCGTTGTAGATTTATCTGAAAATTGCCATTGGCTTCTGGAGGTTAGATTCCAATTGTTGGCAAGTTGGTAACGACTGGATATGGATAAATTATTTACCTTTTCAAGTGCAATACCGTCGTAACCTAAATTGGTTGACAATGAAACCTTGTTCAACCGGAACCGGCCGAGTAGATTCCCAGATATAAAATTATCGTTCAGTAAATTCGCCGATAAATTATTCGTTAACGAGATTCTCGGTGATCCATAAGAAAGACCGTAAGATAACAACCGTGACTGACTAGAGGATTCGATATTTTGAAATTGAATTGTCTGATTTAGAGTTCTTCCCGAAAACCGTTTTAGAATTCCGTTTAACCTGATCGAAGAATCAGAACCGTTTAGCTCTGATTTAGATTGAGATATATCATCGGTTGGCTCGCTTGTGTCTGTTTCAAAGGGTATAAATTTATCCGAATTACTCCAATTCCAATCTAAAGAATATCTGCCTATTTTCCCTTGCCAATTTACAAATGATTGAGAGCCGCCTGTTAAATCGGTTGTTGAGCTGAAGTTATAATTGCCGGTGTTATCGTTTTTTTGCAGTGAATAGGTAAAATACGAAGTATCTTTACCCTTAAGAAAATGCCATTGACTGAATTCTTTGTCACTGTGTGTGTATTGTAAAAATAGATCGGAGCGTAACGCAGAAGTATTTCCGGCGCTCTCAAGCTCGTTGTTTAAGTCATTAAAGGTAGATTCTCCAATTTTCTGAACAAACAGTTCGTATTGCCAAAAACCGGGTTTATACCAGTTTTGGTTCGGGTTTTTTCTAACCGTTTCTGTTCTTTGCTGTCCTTGCGGGCCGTATAACTCAATTCGATATTCGTTATTTCCAAAATTTACCGGCACATCGGTAAATAGATATTGATTGTTGGCAGCAATTTTTTGAGCCGATATTAACGTATTATTTAGATAAAGCTCTGCGTCCCAGCCTGCGTCTGCATCGCCACGCAAGGTGAATGTCGAAAATGTGTTGGTGATAAAGGCTGGTGTGTTAGAAAGTCTAACACCAAAACCATCAGTCGTTGGTAGAGATTGACTAAAATCGTTGCTAATAATGTCGCCGATATTTAGATTTATTTTATTGTTGTTAATGTTGAATTGTTTTTGAAGTTCTACTTTACTGTTTTGTATCTTTCCGGCGCTGTCTAAGTTTGCATTAAAAATGTAGGTGTGTTTTAAAAACTCACCCGATAAATTGATTGTATAATTGGCTTGTGAGTCACCGTTCTCGCTAAATAGTGATATATCTCTTGCCGATGCGTTTATTTTGGGTGTATTTAGCCATTGATAGCTGCTCACTTGATAATTAGCGGTTTCTGCTTGGTTGAAACTACTCACTTTTAAGCGCTGTTTTTCACGTGCCAGTGAATTTTGCAGAGGCAAATTAACGAGGCTGTGTAAAACTACTTCAAGTTTGGATGGATCGTAGTTATGTTCGATCGGAAACCATTGGTCAAGCAGATCTAGTCTTACATAATAGTCGTCGTAATGTAATTCGAGTCCAGATTTTATGGGCGTAATTTTTCCTGATAAAACAACTCGTGCTTCTGTTTTAGTGTCTAAATAGAATGTATTGTTCTCATTTATATACCAACCTTCGGCAGTTTGTTGCTCATAATTAATAGTAATCGGAAAATCCAGGGCCGTTAAATATTCCGCCAATGGAATCCAAAGGCCATCGTTACTATGATAGGCGAGTATACTGGTGTATAAAGGAATTCTGTCCAGTTTTAAATTAACAATGACGGTTTCGTCTTGTGATCTCTCGACTTCTGAGAAGGATAGCGTGTGCTGTGCGAATATTATTAGTATTACTGACGTTAGCGTTCTATATAAATAATGCTTTGAAGATTTCACATCCATGTGTAAATTATTATAGGGTTAATGACGACTGTGAAAGAATTTCTTTGTTGCCGTTTTTGTCTTTGTAGAAAGTTATATTGACGGTGCCTTTTTCTAATCTCATGTTATCAGGGATTTCTAAAGGAACTTTGGTTACACGAGATTGGTTAGGTACATAAACAACATATTCTTTAATTTTACCGAGAAGATATTGTTCATTGCTGTTTTCAGGTGTAAATGTTACGTCTAAATCTGCATAGATTGATCGGTTGCCGGTGCGGGTTAATAAAAATTCTAATTGAGGTTCTTGTGTTTCTGAGTTTTCAGAAGCATTTAGTTTAACGTCGGTGATATTGTATTCGGCTTGTAAAGTTTCTTCGTTGCCGTGTCTGATGATGACCGGTATGGCCACTCTAAAAATAGCGCTAACTTGAAATGCCACTTCTTTATCTTTTAATTTCTGCACGCTTTCAATATCTACTGCGTTTGCGCTGTTATCTGGCACTGCGTACATTAAAAGATGTGACCGATATTCACCCACGGCCAAATTAGAAGGCTTACTGGCAATTAATCGTATGGTTTGCGATTCACCCGGTTCTATGGTGACTTGTCTTGGTGAATAGCGAACCATATTACTAGAAAATTGTTGTCCTTCTTGGGGAGTTTCTATTTCGGTAAAACCACCGTATTGATCCATTGCCATTTCAATAAATTCAATACGATAGGTTGCTGTTTTTTCACCCCTGTTAACCAAATTTAAAACCTTGGCTCGGTCTCTGTCTTCAAAAATAACACGTGTTGGCGTTACGGTAAGATCGCCCAGAGCAAAAGTTTTTGAAGAGAAAAAGACCGTTATAAAAATTGATATTATTAGTGCAAAATAAGTGTTCATATAAATAAAATCCTTTTAAAAGAGCGCCTACATCAGGCGCTCAAGTTTTAAATTTCTAGATTAGAATGTAGCTTGTAAGACTTAATTGTAAGCTACGGTCATTTGATATTGACCTGAGTAAATGCCCGCTGGCTGGTTTGCGTTTACCACTAGTCTTGCACCGACTAAAACAGTTCTTTCGCCTGAGCCGTCCAATGCGGTTTGGTCAACAGTGCCGGAGCGGAAATTGGTGTTAAAGTTGTCGACTCGCATGGTGTTTTCACCGTCAGCAGTAGAAATATTTATAGAGGTTGGAAATGTGATAGAAAATGGAGCATTGGGAACGCCCGTAACACTCCATTCTGCTGGTGTACCGGCGACAGTCTGTAAAATATTAGATCGAGTATTGGTTCCATTCGGAGCAACACTCAAACTACCCGTGCGACCAAACGGCAATATTACGCCAAAGTCGATACCGGTAACTTGAGTTAAGGTAATATCTTCAAATTGAATTTCTGCTGTGGCGTCCCCAAGATTTGTTGCTTGTTGAGCGTTTACAGCAACCACTGTAGATGCCATTAGTAAACCGGCTGCAAGTCTTGAAAGTGTACTTTTCATGTAAAATATCTCCATTATTTAATGTTGATTATTTTTTTGCCCTAAATTTAAGGTGTAAAAAACCCTGCCTCTAAGAGCATAAAAATAGAATTTATTGAGCTGGTAAAGAGGTTGGTAATTGTGATTTGTGTAACAGTTCTTTACGAGAAAAAATGTTACTTCATGAATTTTAAAAAAACTAGAAATAATTTCGTGGTTGTTTTTTTGGATTTTATTTTTCAACGGGTTTGTTGATATTAACAATTGGCGTCTGAGAAATAATTGGATGTTTTTTTGTTGGTTGGTGAGATTTTTTTAATTTCTGAAAAAAGATAATTAAGACGACATTTTTTTCGCGTAATGTATCTTTTTGTCATTTTAATGCGCATGGCGGTGATTGGGTTATCGATTTTATAAAATTTTCTGCGGTTTTGTTTTTGTAAAATCAATTAAGACAGTCTTTTAATTTGCTGCATTATTATTTTGTTTTCATTAATGCAGTGTTTCAGGTCGTTTAGTTTTGTATGTGCTTGGTTTTAAATGAGGGAAATTATTTTGGTTTTTATAAAAATAAAATATAAACAAAATCTTATATTTTCTGCGTTTAAATAGATTTGAGCGGCTTTTTATAGGTTTGAGTGGGTTTGTGCTTTGCTGCGTGAGGAAGTTAAATGGATTTTACCTTTATGTGGGTTTCTGAAGAATTCGTTTTTAATTGCGTAAAATACTATAGGAGCCTCTGGTTAGTTCCTTTCTGATTTAATCAAAGAGCAGAAATTAAGAGAGCAATTTCCAATTTCTACACAATTTTAATCAATTACCGTTCTTGAAGTAGACGACACATTTGTTGTGTCTCAGGAAGTTATCGGTTAATCAGAGTATGTTACAGACTGTAGGCATAAAATTAAGTTTTTTTATAATCCGAATGATTAGTGTGTTGCTAAAATTTTTAACGCATTTTTATCGGTTTTAAGGTTTGGATTGATTGAAGTTTCTTGTGTTTGGTTTAAATAAACCTTAATAGATTGATGGGTCTTTTTATGCGTCCTCTATGATACCTATTTTAAGGTTAGTTAATTTTATTTATTTGATGAGCGGTTATTTTACTTATTTCTTATGATTGTCTTTTTTTTGAAATCTATAGCAAATTGCTATTTATAAAATTTACATAGGTCGAACGAGATTTTTAATTACTTATGTGAATGTTTGAAGTATTCTTCGGATAATCTAATATATAAAATAATAAAAAATCCGGTCTGCCAATGCACCACTTTATGAATAATCTTCCGTTTATAAAGAATGAAGTGTTTCAATCAGTTTGTCGCTTTCTAATACACCTATTATTGTTGGTGTTTTGTTTTAATGCTTATTTGAAGGCAGAGTCTTTTTTAGCTGACGCTCCGTTAATCTTTGAAAATTTTTCCAGTCAAAATCTCTATCATTCCGAGGGAATGGGTTTTTACGTCGATAATTTAGGTCGCAAGCTTTACGCAAGAAAAGGAGTTTTAGTAAAAGTAGAAAAAGACTTCGACTTAAGTCTTATTGAGCAGCTTATAAATGATGTTGAGTCGCTCGACGTTATCTATAAAGGTTTTGATTTTAATTATGTGAGAATTGAGCTCGGAGAAAATGCATTTCTAATCCAGTCTATTGCCGCATTACAAGCCAGTGGCGATTTTCTTCTTGTTCAGCCAGATATTCTGCAAATCTCGGGTGTGTCGAATTTAAATCGCGAGTTTACGGTTTCGTCCACCAATGCTCTTAACGGCGGCTCTAAATTATCACAACACGGTGATCATGCTGATGATGAGCACAATCATTCTAATCGACGAAATTATACGGGTATTATTGATCCGGCTCTTCTTAATGTTGTGAATAGACCTTATCAATCTTATGTCGAAAAAATAGGGATACCTAATATTTGGAAATCTACATTAGGAAAGGGTGTTAAGGTCGCGATTATCGATGACGGTTTCGATTTAAGCCATTCTGGGTTAGGCATTAGTGGTGCAATAAGTACTTTTGATGTTGATAAAGGCAAATTAATGCAGTTGCCAAGATCGTTAGGCGATCAACACGGAACCAAATTAACGGGAATTATATTTTCGAAACACTCTAAATCTGGCTTAAAAGGAATTGCACCAGAAGCGGATTTTATTGGTATTCGGAGTTCTTATGCGTGGACATCTCATACTTTATTAGCTCTTGAAGCCGCTAAATCAGCAGGAGCTGATGTTGTAAATTGCAGTTGGCGCTCCCCTTGGTTATTAGAACCGATAAAAGATGCCGTGGAGGATTTCACTCGTTACGGTCGAGAAGGTAAGGGGGCATTGGTTGTATTTGCGGCTGGTAATCAGGGCGAGGAAATTTTGCCAAACAGTGCCGAGGGCGCGATTGAATCTGCCTTCGTGGTTGGTGCTCATAATTTACGCTGGCAGAAACTTCATAAAAGCAATTATGGCAAAACGGTAGATGCTAACAGTTTTGGTATGCGTGTTGCGACTACGGGTGTTAATAATCAATACGGGAATTTGTCCGGTACTTCTTTATCGGCTGCTATTGTTTCTGGTCTTAGTGCGTTATTGATTGCACAAAATCCTAATTTAACTGGTGAAGAAGTACAAAATCAGCTGCTACAAATTTTGTCAGATCCCACTTTAGCGACTAATTTATAACATTAGATAATGTGCGTTTTATATTAGCGTGGTTTTATCTAATGGATGCACTAATAGGACCTTATGATTTTAGAAACTTCTGATTTTAGGAATTTCTAATTTTAGAAGCTTCTCATTGTTTTCTACGTCATTTAATTAGAAAGCAAACGTTGAGGTTTCCAATTTCACACGATTTCGATCAATTATTTTTTTGAAATTGGTGGCATATCCTTCGGTCGTAGAATGCTCTGGGTTAATCCGAGTTTTCAAAACCTATTAGTGCTTGCTCAAAAGAGCGTAATTACGCATATAGATGGTGGAGCGGCAAGATCCCACGATGCCAGAAGAGATAAAATCCACACAAGAAAACTTGGATGATATTTATCGTTACCTTGATTTCAATTGTGAATACTCCAGTAATATCCCTCAAATTTTAAAAGCACTGAATATTTCTTTAGCGTTTACCTCTTATCAAGCTGGGCGTTTGATGTTGGTACGTACCGACGGCGAGCGTTTAGATATTAACTACAAAAGTTTTTCTCGGCCAATGGGTTTATGTGCTAGCCCCCAAGGCATTACTTTGGGGGTTTTTTCCCAGGTCATTAATTTTAGTCGAGTAGACGGCTTGGTGGCTAAACTCAAAGAACCATTACAGCCTATAGAAGACGATATTACCGCGCCGCGATTAAATAAAAACTCGCAGGAACCCAATGATGAGCTATTGTCTTTAAATGCAGATCTTGTAATTGACCGTGGTGAGTTATCGGAAGAAGAGGGGGTTGTACGCGAGAAAGATTTAAAAGATTTTAATGACTATCGTCAAAGTTTGTATGAACCGGCCGATGACAGAGTGGATTCTTGTTTTATTACACGTTCCAGTCATTTTACCGGCATGATTAATTTGCACGATATTGAGTGGGGCGATGAAGGCCTTTGGGTGGTTAATTCCAGTTTTTCTTGCTTGTGCACACTTGATCCCGATTACAGTTTTGTACCGCGTTGGAAGCCTTTTTTTATTTCTGAATTAGTGCCCGAAGATCGATGCCATTTAAACGGTATGACATTAAAAGACGGTAAACCGGCCTACGTAACAACTTTTTCAAGTTACGACGAGTTGGGCAAATGGAGGCAAGAAAAAACCCATAACGGTACGTTAATGGATGTCGAGAAAAACGAGATTATTTTGGATCAATTAGTAATGCCGCATTCACCGCGTTGGTATCAAGACAAGGTGTATTTTTGTCACTCCGGTGAAGGCACGTTAGAGTCGTTTGATCCGAGTACCGGTAAACATAATGTTGTGGCTGAACTGCATGGATTTACCCGCGGTATGGATTTTTATGGGCCTATTGCCTTTGTGGGTAGCTCCAAATTGCGTGAGGGCACATTGTTACATTACGAGGGTTTAGAAAAAAAACTCGGCGAAACTCACTCGGGTATTTGGCTCGTCAATCTTAATGATGGCTCCATCATTGGACATATTTTATTTACCGGTAATGTCGATCAAATTTATGACGTGGCGGTAATTGCAAACAGTAATTTCCCTGAATTATTAGAACCAACTCATCCTCGGATGAGAAATCATTTTTGTATTCCCTAAAATAATTTAACACCTTAGAGTTTGGAATATGGATACAGTAAATCATCGTATGCCGGGACGTAAAACCGGTTTACGGGTTGCCGTAAAAGCTGCGTTGCCTTTATTGGCTGTATTAGGTGGTGGTATTTTTGCCTCCAGTCGAGCTACTAGCTCGATAAATCAATCGGTGAGCCGACGTACACAGAGGGCGGCGGTCATAGTCGCCGATACCGATAAAGATGATTCTTTAAAATATATTAATACATCTGAGCTTACCGAACTCGACGTTGAATTATCGGAAAATAATATAGAAAAAAATAATACGTCAAATTATTTAAATGCCCATGTTCAGAAAAAGCGTTCCGCCTTTGGTGCATTTAACGGCGCGTTTGATTCTTCAAAAGACAAACAATCACTAAAACCTTCCGTTGCTGTTGTTGATTATTCGGCGCTCGATTTTTTAAAATTAAGCGGTTTATTAACCACGGAGGGCACCTCGGTAGAGGTAGCGCAAACTTCGGGCGATTTATTGGCGAATCAAGGCAGACGGGCTTTTTCACACAGTCTTGCCTCGACCTTTAATATTTTCTTCTCTGAAGCCTGTGATGGCGACCCCTACAATTTATTCCAGTTTAACCGTGCTGGAAGTACCTGTGCGGCTATGCGACCTAATCCTCCGGGTGGTTTCGTTACCGGTTCTAATCTTACGCAGTGTCAGGTTTTACACGAGGCCTGTGGTGTTGGCCCCCACGCCACGCCTTTTCCAGAGATTAATTTGCTGGGTAATGGCTTTTCTATCGCTAGTGGTGATACCACGCCATCAACCACCGATGGCACCGACTTTGGCACCGTAGCTGTAGGTAGCGGTCCCGTTGTTGGTACTTTCTCTGTGCAAAACTTAGGAACCGGCCCATTGGATTTAACCGGCTCGCCCAACGTTGTGCGTGTTTCGGGATCGACCTTATTTACTGTGTCGTCGCAACCGAGTTCCGATCCAGTCACAGCATCGGGATCGTCCAGTTTTCAAATTAGTTTTGATTCATCCGTTGCCGGCAGTGTTTCAGCGGTATTTTCAATCGCGAACGACGACTCCGATGAAAACCCTTATACGTTTACAGTCAGCGCTAATGCTGTCTCGATTCCGACCATTACTTCGGCTATCTACAATCACGCATCAGGAACCTTAACGGTAACGGGTACCGATTTTGTTGCTAATGGTGGCGGTGCCGATGTTGATGTTTCAACGCTAACTCTTCTGGGTGAAGGCAGCGTAACTCGCACATTAACAACGTCGTCTGATGTGGAGATTGATTCGGCCACGCAATTTACCGTCACACTAAGCGGTGAAGACTTGTACGTTGCTAACGGTTTATTCAATGCTAACGGAGCCTCATCCGATGGCTTAACTACCTACAATTTAGCCGCCGCCGACGACTTTATTACCGGCGTTACGTTTGGAGATTCCTCAGACGCTACCAGTGCTATTACGGTTAACAATTACTCGACACCGACCATTACTTCTGCAACTTATAACGCCAGCACAGGTGTGTTAACGGTTACCGCAACCCGATTGCCTCGCCAACCGGGTGCGAGTAACGATATTGATGTTTCGGCCTTATCGATTACCGGTGAAAGTGGTGCCAGCTACACGCTGACCAGTACCGATGTTGAAATTACCTCTGATACCGTATTTACCGTTAATTTAAGTACTACCGATTTGTTAAACGTTAACGGTTTGCTCAACGCAAACGGCACAACTTCTGGTGGCGGCACAACCTACAATTTAGCGGCCGCAGACAACTGGGCGTCGGGCGCTGCAAACAGTGTTGATATTGCAGATTCAACCGGTAATGGCATCACCGTTAGCGCCGTTGCCGCCCCAACCGTGACATCCGCGACCTATAATGCGAGTTCCGGTGCTTTGGTCATTACTGGTACCAATTTTGTGAAGTTCCCCGGTGCCGCCAACGATTTAGACGTTTCACTCTTAACGCTTACCGGTGATGGTAATAACACCTATACATTGACCAGTACCGATGTGGAGATTTCGTCACGAACCACCGCAGCACTGTTATTGAATGCCACGGATCGTATTTCTGTGGGTGGTCTTCTTAATGCCAACGGCACAACTTCTGATGACGGTACGACCTACAATCTAGCCGCCGCCGACAACTGGTTACCAGCCGTTGCTGCGGCTACCGATATCAGTGATGTTGCAGGAAACCCGGCAACGGTTGCTGGAGTAGCTGCTCCCACAATCAGTTCGGCGACCTACGATGCAACCAGCGGTGTGTTGGTGGTGACGGGTACCAATTTTGTGCGAGAAGTTGGAGCTTCTAACGATATTGATGTGTCGCTACTAACCATTACCGGTGAAGCAGGCGCAACACGCACGCTAACCAGTACCGATGTGGAAATCACTTCTGCAACCAGTTTTACGGCAACGGTAAATACCGCCGATCGAATGGCTTTAGCAGCCATAGTCAACGCCGATGGCACCACATCGAACGATGCAACGACCTACAATTTGGCCGCCGCCGATAATTGGATGCCCGGTGCTGCCGCGAGCGTCAACATAGCCGATTTGATCAATGGTATTACCGCCAGTAATACCGCCGATGTGATTCCACCGGTTGTGCAATCGGTTACCGGACCTGCCAATGCAACCTACGCGGTTGGCGCCAACCTTGATTTCACCGTGACCTTCGATGAGGCTGTGACCGTGAATACCACAGGCGGCACGCCAAGAATTGCATTAACGCTTGGTGGCACTCAGGTATTCGCGAACTATTTATCGGGTTCGGGCAGTACGGCTATTGTTTTCCGATACACCATTGTTGCCGACGATCTCGACACCGATGGCGTTACCTTAGCTGCCGTGTTTGATGCCAACGGCGGGACGATCCAAGACGCCGCCGGTAATAATGCAACCACAACACTCAACAACGTTGCTAACTTTGCTGCGGTGCTGGTGGATGCAGCCGGTCCGATCCTTTCCAGTAGCGCGCCCGCTGATGACGCGAGCGGTGTTGCTTACAACACTAATCTGGTGTTGACCTTTAATGAAGCAATTACCCCACTCAGTAATGCTTCGAACAACATCCGTTTGTTGGCGGCTAGTGATGACTCACTCATTGCTGCGGTTGCTGCCGATTCTGGTGCGGTTTCGATCAGTACCAACCAAGTAACCGTGACGTTACCCGTTACCTTGTTGAGTAACACCAATTACTACGTGCAAATTCAGGCGACAGCCTTTAGCGACGGCCTAGGTAATGGTTTTGCCGGTATCAGCGATACGACATCGCTCAATTTTACTACCGGCAATGAGCAGATCACGGCGCTGGCCGATGTGACTCAAACCGACGAAGACACGGCGGTACAGATTAATGTACTGAGCAATGATACCGACGTTGATGGCTCGGTGGATGTGACTACCGTCAGTGTGGCTTCGTCTCCAAGTAATGGTAGTACCAGTGTCGATCCTGTTACTGGAGTTATTACTTACACACCGAGTGCTGATTTCAATGGTAGCGATTCGTTCACCTATACCGTAGAAGATAACGGCGGTTTGGCCTCTAATGCGGCGACAGTAACCATTACCGTCAACCCGATAAACGATGCGCCAAGAACCACCGCCGATAACGCCAGCACCAACGAAGATACTGCGGTGGCTATTTCGGTACTTGATAACGACGCCGATATTGACGGCAGTATCAATCCCGCCAGTGTGACTACGGTCTCTGGGCCAAGCAATGGTTCTACGTCTGTAAATACTGGTACTGGAGTCATTACTTACACACCTAACGCTAATTTTAACGGCAGTGATACCTTCACTTATACCGTTGAAGACAACACCATGCTGATTTCGCAGGCGGCTACCGTCACTGTTTCGGTGACATCCGTTAATGATAATCCTGTGGCATTGGCTGATTTAGCGACAACTGCGGAGGACAATGCTACCAGTATTGATGTTGCGGCTAACGATAGCGACGTTGATGTTGGGGATAGTCTTGATATTAACTCGATCACTATTGTTACTCAGCCAAGCTTCGGTACCGCCACTGCCAATGGTGGTTTGGTAGACTACTTGCCTGCCGATAACTTTAACGGTACCGACAGTTTTACCTACACCATCAACGACTCTTTTGGAGCCAGCTCGAATTCGGCAACGGTTACCGTTAATGTTACCGGGGTTAATGATTTACCAACCGCCAGTAATGATGTCGCGACCGTTGACGAAGACGACTTCGTAAGGATTGATGTCTTAGCGAATGATAGCGATATCGATGGCACTCTAGATTTGACGTCAACCTCGGTACAAATTGATCCAACCAATGGGTCGGCGGTTGTCGATTCGGTTACCGGCGAAATAGTCTACACGCCGGCGGCTAACTTTAATGGCAGTGACAGCTTTACCTACACCGTTAGAGATAATGATAACGGTACATCCAATGCAGGTACTGTATCGATCACCGTCAACAGTGTGAACGACGCGCCAACGACGGTATCTGATGTCGCCTCACTAATGGAAGACTTAAGCTTCTCCATTAATGTTTTAGGTAATGATTCGGATATTGATGGCAGCATTGTTCCTAGTACGGTAGAAATAGTAACTGCCGCCACGAATGGCAGCACCTCTATTGATCCAATCACTGGGGCAATCATCTATACCCCAGATCAAAACTACTTTGGTAGCGACAGCTTTAGCTATCGGGTGCAAGACGACTTAGGCACGTTCTCCAGTCCTTCTTTGGTTACGTTGTCTGTCTCTGCAATAAATGATGCGCCAACCGTTAGTGCCGATAGCTTTATATTGGATGAAGACTCCATTGCCACATTGGATGTTCTTACCAATGACAGCGATATCGATGACTCCATAGATATTACCTCTATAGCAATTGAGGCGGCTCCCAGTAACGGTAGTATCTTGGATAACGGTGACGGCACGTTAATTTACATGCCAAATGCCGATTTCTTTGGCAGCGATAGCTTTAGTTATCGGGTGGCTGATGTTACCGGCGACTTGTCGGAAGTGGCATTGGTAAGCTTGACCGTTAATCCCGTTAACGACGCACCAGCAATCGCAGGTTCACCTGCTACCTCTATCCCTCAAGCTCAAGCCTACAGTTTTGTACCGTCGTTATCAGACGTTGACGGAGATACGTTAACGGTTTCGGTAACCGGTTTGCCAACCTGGTTAACGCTCGATACCAATACTGGTGAGCTGACCGGTAGCACCGACGTTACCGGTGATTACAACGGTATTGTCTTAACCGTAAGCGATGGCCAAACCACCACAGATCTCGCCACCTTTAACATTCAAGTATTGTTGGATACCGATCGCGACGGCGTTGCCAACGTTGACGATGCCGACGACGACAACGACGGTATTCCCGATGCGTACGAGGTGAATGTTGGTCTGAATCCGCTTGATCCAAGTGATGCTACTGGTGATATCGACGGCGATACCCTAACCAATCTTCAAGAGTTCTTGGATGGCACCGATCCGCAAGATGCCACCGATTTTGTCGACGTGACTTCTCCGGTAGTAACACCGCCGGAAGGCCTAGTAATTGATGCGACCGGTTTGTTTACCTCGGTAAGTGTGCGCCAGCTATTGGGCTTAAGTGCAGCCGCGACCGATACTGATGTTGAGCAGGCTCTTGGCGAACTGGCTACCGATAACGTCGATGGCGCGGGCTGCTGTAATACCACCATTCCAAGCTTGGTTGACGGTAGATTGCTGTTACCACCCGGACGCAATACCGTGCAATATCGCGCCGTTGACGGCCGCGGTAACGTGGGTACCGAGCTGCAAACCGTTAATGTGCGTCCGTTGGTTTCGATGACTCGCGACCAAATCAGTGTTGAAGGTGCAACGGCTCAGTTCTCGATCGTACTTAACGGCCAAGCACCGTTCTATCCGTTTACGGTACCCTTTGTGATTGATTCGGCGAGCACGGCATCGTTGGATGATCACGATCTAACCTCGGGCACCGTGACATTCACTTCAAGTAACGGTGTGGGTCAAACCACGCAAACCATTACCGTAAATCTTGCCGATGATGGATTGGGTGAAGGCGAAGAAACCTTGATTGTGCGCTTGGATGATCAAACCACCAACGCCCAAGACTTGGCGAACGGTTTTGATGAGGCCAACCCCGATATCTTCGATATCAACGCGGGCTCAAAAACCAACCATGTGTTGACCATTGTTGAAGGTAACGTGGCGCCGCAAGCACGACTCGTGGTTGCGCAATCGGGCAGCAATACCATTCAAATTACACCGACTGGGGGCGCAGCAACGGTTTCGGCCATTGCTACAGACGCCAACATTGGCGACAGTCTAAGCTTTGATTGGTCTGCCACCGACAGCCGCCTGAGTGATACCGACGGAGACCTTACTAACAACGCGTTTGTGTTGGATCCTACCGGATTAGCGACCGGCAGTTATCTGGCGCAGGTCAGCGTTAGTGATGATCAAGGTGCCAGCCGTACGGCCAGAGTCTACTTTGTGGTCGTTAATCAGTTACCAACGTTATCGGCTAACGACGATACCGACGGTGACGGCGTTGACGACGAAACCGAAGGTGTGGCCGATAGCGACGACGATGGTATTCCAGAATACCTAGATAACATCACCGCAACCAACGTATTGCCTGAAATGGCCCTACAAACCGAATCCTTCTTACTAGAATGTGATCCCGGTGTGCGCTGTCGTCTTGGTCAATTCGCGTTGCTTAGCGGAGGTGGTGGCGCCAGTCTGTCGGATCAAGACATTTCCAACCAAACCGGTTTAACCGATGATCCGTTCTACGATAACGTTGGCGGTATATTCGACTTCGATATTCAAGACCTACCAATTGCCGGTCAAAGCGTGGCGATAGTTGTACCACAAATACAAGCCATTCCTGCGAACAGCGTTTATCGCAAATTCCAGGCAGGGCAGTGGGCAGACTTTGTCGAAGACGCCAATAACATCATCGAATCTGCACCGGGCGAACTGGGCTTCTGTCCGCCACCGGGTGATGATGTTTGGGAGCCGGGATTAATCGAAGGTTACTTCTGTGTGCAGCTTACCATTGAAGATGGCGGCCCCAACGACGCCGACGGCCAAGCCAACAGCAGCGTGGAAGATCCGGGTGGTGTGGGTGTTAATGCTCGTGAATCTGCCACCGTTACCAGCAGCAGTGGCGGTTCGGGTAGCACACAGTGGTGGTGGCTACTGGCGATAATTGCCGTGCTTGGGGTACACCAGCGTAAGCGCTGGTTGCCTTTGGCGGTAATAGCGCTTGCGGCAATATCGTCTTCGACCCAAGCAGAAAACAGCTGGCGCGATAAAACCTACATCACTCTGGGTGTATACCAAGCCGATGGCAGCCAAAATCAAAATGAATTTGTTGAAGGATTAAATAACGCAGATATAGACGTTGTTATCAGTAAATACGACACCGAACGTACCGCCTGGCAAATTAACCTTGGCTACCAATATCAACAAAATCTTGCTGTAGAAATTGGCTATCTCGATTTAGGCGAAGCCGACGTTAATTTCACCTCGCTCAGCTTTTCTGAGGCAGAATTAGAAAATGCCCTAGAAAATAACTATCCAATTAGCGGCGAAGGCATAACCTTGGGTAATCGATTTAGCCACAACTTTAATAACCAATTTGGCGTATCGCTATTAGTCGGATTATTTTGGTGGGACGGAGAAATCGAAGCCAGCGGCGCCAATGTAGATACCGACCTAGACGGTGGCATTGATCCACTGTTTGGCCTCGCCGCTCATTACCACCTAAACAAACAATGGAGCCTGCAACTGCAAGCTCACCAAATTGTATTTGATGACCAACAAGTACACTTTTGGGGATTGGCGGGAAGTTATAAGTTTTAATCTTGCAAAAACCCAATTAATTTATGGGAGAATTAATTGGGTTAGCAGAAGTATCTTAAAGGAAAACTTTTTCACTTACTTCTTCTAAACTGCGATAATTCAATATTGGTTAAAAGCTTCGCTTCACTGGATTTCGCGACTTTTTCAATATCGGTATCTGTCTGCTTTTTGAGTTCATTCCAGTTTGTAGATCCACGACTATTTTTTACATCCTGAAGCTTAATTTTTTCTTTCTCGACACTTTCAGAAATGGATTTAAATTCATCTAGTTCTTTGTCTGTTAGATTTGGTGAATCAATATCCGAAAGAATTCCACGCTTTATATCTGCTTCAGTCATTTTATCAATGACATTTTTATCTGTTGACCCTTGTGATTTTTCTATATCTTCAAATTTAATTCGCTTAATTGCCATTACCAAGACTCCTTATAAGGTTTGAAAATACCTAGATCATAGGATCTTCGCTCACTTTTGTTAGCTTTCCGTGCACTTATGAGTCGAATAAGGTTATTTGGTTGCTTTTGTTTTAATGCCAGAAATTAGTTGCTTTTTTTTGCTTCGTCAGGTTTTTGTTAGAATTTTTCTGTAATTAACTTTGTCTAGAAAGTTACACCTTTTTCTTTTTTAATCTGCTCCAGTGTTTTCAGATTGTTGTTTGTTTTTTAATTATCCCACAGCTTGATTGTTGACAATAACCGGAAGGACGGAGCGATGAGAGGATTGTGCTTTCCACAAACGAACATCGCGGAGGACTGTCCGTGTTAATTGGCCTTGTTAGGCTTTACTATAAATTTATCCCTCCACCAGCTCCATAGATTTTTTAGCTGAGGAATCAGTGCTAATATGCCGATTACCAATGCAATAATTGATATTCTAAAGCTCATTGTTGCGTCACTAAAGTACTTACTAACAAGCATATTCTTATTGTCTATTTCGTCGACGATTCTAACTACGTTTTCTTGAATAGGCGCGTATTTGTCACCTAGTTTCGTCTGAATTAGCTCGAAGTGTATTCGCTGGCTTGGCTCAAGCTTATCAAATGGGTTGGTTTTTTCATGTTCAGCAATGGTCTTAGAAATTGAAGCAACCAATTCTAAATCTACTGTATTTGTTAGGTATAATTCAGATTTTATATCTTTTAAGATAGTCGTTAAATTCACTGGTTCTCTATAAAACTCATCTGAATTTCTTGAGTTTTTAACATATAACAATAAGTCAAAAAGTTGAGATACTCCTTTAGCGTGTTTTCTATTCTCAAATATCTGTTTTACATCACTTAATTGCGCGCCATTTTTTATCGCTGTTGTTACATTCATATGTAGATTTTTCCGATCTACAAATGTTTTCTCAGTAATAAGCGAAAGCGCAAAGGTAAAAAACATCAAGAGTGGAAATAAAAACGCGATCGGTAGCACATCCCTTAACATTCTCCTTATAATGTATTTACGGATTTCAGAACTATTACTCATACATTATCCCTTAAGTAGTTGTAAGCCTAACGCCGCCAGCAGGCGCGAAAATACCAAAGCGAAGCGATGATTTTTGCGTCGCGCTGCCTGGCCTTGTTAACTGTATCGCTAGTCAGCGAGACCAAGCTTTCTGCTAAACCAATAGTAATCTTCGTAATCGAATTCACCATCTTCAAATATTTCATCTATTCTTTCTTTAATAATTGTGTAGTCATGCCTTGCTTGCCTTCTATCATGGCACTGACTATTACCTTCAATCTTTTGCGCGAGGTCGCGGATAGCATCTTTACTAAACAATCGAATGAACTTTGGTATAGCTATTTGAAAACGGGAGTCTGCCTGATCGTAGTTCATGCTGGAACCGTAGTATGTGGAAACAATCCGACAAAACCTTTCCTGCCACTCATCAGAGTCGGACATCTCTAATATTGTCTCAAATTGCTCTGGTGTAAAGACGGGGCGACCTTCTCCTTTAATCCATTCCTCAATATCATCAGCATGCTTTTCAAGACTTTCTTTTACAAACCAACCTACGGTCTTTCCAACATCATCTTCGGCAATACAATGCTCTACCTTTAGCCTGGCTGCATCGTTTAGGAGGGGGTAAAGCTCACTGTTCTGAGATAGGAAAAAAACTAAGTAGCTTAACGGATCACCCGAATTTGCGATATTGCTATAGAAATCCATATCGCCTTGAATAGCTTCTTGGAGCACAGCTTTATTTTTTTGGGCTATTACTTCGAGAACATGAAGATTAATAAGCCTATTCTGATTGCATTGTTCATTTTCAAGTTTGAAAACTATTTTCCATAGAGAACGAAAAATATTTACCTCTACTTGTTGGGTTGTCCGGCTAAGATAACGATTTTCTATATATTTCCGGACTTTCTCTCTGGTATTTAAAATTTCTTTTGATTCAGAGATGTCGTTGAGAAGTTCATTGAGTATATGTTGGGTATAGAAAGGCGGCTTTGTAAGTAGATCCTCCAATGTATTTCGCAGCAGAGATCTGACCGTCTCTTTATTTGGTGAATGCAGCTCACGCTCCTTGTTCAATACCGGGTGCGCAGACAAATGCCTCTGTTTTTGTAGGTAGCGCAGATTTTCGTATTCAGAAGTATCTAAAAGATTGGTTTTCTCACAAACATCTTCTACAAGTTTGAGTTCCCACGAGGACGATTTAGGGTCATTTTTCTGAATCTCACCAACGTCATCCAAAAGTTGTTTTGCTGACGCATCACCATACAAATCTATCAAGCTCTGTAATTTATATACAATGTCACAGACGGCGACAGACCAGAGCATGACAACGGCTGATCTGTAATTCTCATTGTGATAAGAAGACAATACCTCACCAAAGTATTCCTTGGTCTTCCCGTAGTGTATTTTTTCAGCCATTTTTTCTAGAGAATACTCGTGCATTTATGCTCCTCCGCACGTTGAAAATACAGTTAACGCCCAGCACACGGGCGGCCGAAACAGAGCGAAGCGGCGTGTAGGCCGTCCTGCCCGGCGTCTTTTGCCGGGCAATCGTGCTGCTGCTTGTTATGTGTGAACTCACCAGCCATCATCAATCTGTTCTTTCCAAATCCCGAACCTCGCCAGTATTTTTGGCTACTATAGCTATCTGATTGCGAGACATGAGCTTGGTTAATACTTTTTTGAACTCTACGCCATTGTCCAACTTATTCCATTCTTCTTCGACTACATCAACCTTGAACGTACAAGAGGAACCTGTACATTCTGAGTTTTCATCAATGATGACTGCTAGTTCGTAGATGTAATCGTCAATGTCTTTCATGGTATTCCTTTTACACATAACAGTTTAATAGATGTACTAATGACGCTTTTCCCAATTTCACAGTCATAATGACTTTTATATTAGGAGAATTTTTTCAACGCTATCTTGAAACCTTTGTTGCGTCAATGTTTCAGTTTGTTTGGCGTCAAATTCATTTTTTATGATCGAGGTTGCTATATTTTAGAGTGTTTTTTCAGGTTTTTTACAGTTTTTAAATCTAAAATTACTAAGCTAATCTCTGATGATGTCTAGGCGTTAAAATAAAAATTGCGCAATGCTTATGAGTCAGATTTTTCATCATCGTTATTGGTTTCTGGTGACTGTTTAGCCTGAGCCATTTCTTTTTCTTTAATCCGTTTTTGAATTAACCGTAGCTTTTTGTTGTGGTATTTTTTCTCCATTGGCCGAATCAGAAAAAACCAAAAAATGAATGCCATACCAATCCCTAACGCGTAACCTGCACCCCAAGTCATTTTATATTCCTACAATTTAAGCCTTTTGAATCTTTGATAAAAATTCGCAACATTGTTGTTTTTTCTGCTGTCATTAAATTGATATTATTTAACAGGATTGTTTTATCATATCTGTTAATAAATGAAGTTCTTTTTTTATTTCATCCGTTAGCTCAAAACCAAAGTTTATTCTTATGCAATCATTGTAAAGTGGCAAGCCACTGAATAATTGCCCTAAACGAATATCAATATTGTGCTGTTTAATTAGTGAATTAAATAGGTCTATTTTAAGGTCCGGTATTTGTAACCAAAGCACCATTCCTCCTTGTGGGTCGCTTATTTTAACCTGTTCAGGGAGGCGTTCAGACAGAAATTTTAAATACGCGGATTTTAAGTTAAGCAGTTTAGAGCGGCGATATTTAAGTTGTTTGGTGTAGTGGCCGGTTTCGATAAAATCAGCCATAGCCAATTGAATGGGTAGCGAGATACCAAAGCTACCCGCGTTATGTTGTTGATAATAGCGTTCTGTATAGCGGCCGGGTAAGCACCAGCCTAAGCGATAACTGGGCGATAAACTTTTAGAAACCGATCCACACCAAAGAACGTAGCCTTCTTGGTCGTAATATTTTGCAGGAAGCGGAGAGTGTTCAGAGTAGGAAAGCTCAAAATAAACATCGTCTTCAATAACTGGAATTTGATAGCGATTCGCGAGCGTTGCCAACGTCTGCTTTTGCTCGGCAGACATGGTAATTCCCTGGGGATTCATGTGTGTTGTGCAGAATATTCCCGCTTTAACGCTGCCTTGTTGAAAGTGTAATTCTAATTGTATTAAATCTATCCCATCGTCAATTGAAGGTATTTCAACGATTTTACGCCCCATTTTGCCCAGCAAATCTAAAATGCCGTTAAAGCACGGTGAGCTAATCGCCACCGCATCGCCTACCTGAGTACAAGATTCAAGAGCCGTTTTAATTGCTGGCATACATCCCGATGTGATGACCATTTCTTCCGGGTCAATTGGCAAACCAAGTTTCGTAAAATGGGTGCTAAGCGCACTACGCAGCGACGCTTCACCTTGATAGGCCGGATATTGATTGAGTCTGTTACCGAGGCGCTTATTAGCTCTGCGAAAACTACGATCAAGCTCGATGAGCGCGGTTTCGTCAATAGTGGTGCTGGAAACACCAAGCGGGCCATTACGATCCGACTGGTGAGAAAATGTCTGGTTTACAGGTGATATTTTGCTGACAAACTGCGCCCATTTGGGCGTGTTGTGTTTGCTTTTTCGTGTTGAAACAAAATAACCGGCTTGGGGGCGAGCATAGATCCAGCCTTGAGATTCAAGCTCTTGATAACAGCTAACCGCAGTTGACATGCTCACATCTTGTTGTCTAGAGACTTGTCTGAGTGACGGCATTCGACTGCCTTCATTGAGTTTTCCGGTTTCAATTTCGCGCTTAAATTGATCGGCCAATATTTTGTATTTATTCATCAGCGATAACTGTACTGGTTTTTTTATTAAATATTGTATCTGTACCTAAAACTGTACCCGATTTATATTGATTTTAAAACTAAAAGGGTAACAGTTATGATACGAAACGATTTTTTCCTAGCAGTATTGGTGATGGCCATTTGGGGATTTAATTTCTCCATGATTAAGCTGGGCATTACCGATGTGCATCCATTACTAATGACCGCCGCTCGATTTACCTTGGCCGTTCTACCCGCAATATTCTTTATTAAAAGACCAAACGTAGCTTGGCGTTATCTATTGGCTTACGGCTTGGTATTTGGTGTTGGTATTTGGGGAATGGCATCTTGGTCGATCACTGCGGGCCTTTCATCTGGAATGTCGTCTGTGCTGCTTTCTTCAAATGCCTTGATCGGCATGGTTGTGGGAGTGCTTATTCATAAAGAACTGATATCACACCGAAAAATCCTAGGAGCCTTAACAGCACTTGTGGCACTGTTGGTGATGGTGTCGGCAACCAACGGCAATATTACGTTGCTCGGTTTAATGCTTATTATGATTGCCGCAATTTGCTGGACAGTGATGGGTATGATTGTTAAAGCCTCTGGTACCACGCAGGCTTTTGCGTTTAATGTTTGGGGCATGCTCTTTGCGCCAATACCGCTGGTTGCTTTCGCCGTGAGTATTTACGGCCCAAATATTCTCTCAGAAGCCATTAGTGTTTGGGATTTAAATACAAGCATCGCCGTTATTTTTCAGGCGTATCCAACCACACTATTCGGCTATTGGGTTTGGAATCGTTTATTAATTCGTTATCCATTAAGTACAACCGCCCCGCTAACTTTATTGGTGCCAATCTTCGCGCTAGTCTCAGGGTATTTCATGTACGGCGAGAAACTGACTATTTCCCAAGCGCTGGCGTGTATGTTGTTTCTAATTGGTATTGGTTTAATTATTAAACCTGCGAGTGCTGCAAAGCAAACCGCAGCTTTGGCAACAAAAACCAGTTGATAATCACTTATATATTAACGGTATTTTTTACCAAAATTATTAAGTGATTATTCGTTAATTAAAGAATAACAATATTAAAAAGCTTCTGATTAAACTCAAGATCACCTAAGCCAAACAGTTTTTCTGATTAAGGTGTGCTTTTAAAGGTTTAACCAGTTAAATCAAAAGGCACATCCTTTTAAAAAAGGTTATTAATTTTATTCATGACCTACTGCTGCACTCTTGTGATTGTGTTGAGTAAATATTGTAGATTGATAGAGGTCTCTATAAATAAAATCAAGATGTATAAACACTTATATTACGACACAAAATATAGATGTTGAGCTGATGGGAATTTTCGATGACCCTATAGGAACTTCTGATTAACCTAAAAATATTTAGATTATTATTTGAGGAAACCGTTTATGAATGGCTTTTGTAGATTCACTCAAAGCTGTCTGGGTTTTGACTCATATGTTGGCTTAGCTAACATATTGAATCTTATTTAAACATTGAGTTTTTTGACTCCGACATCCTGAAAGCGAGTACTTGGTTAGCGTTCAGTGTCATCTAGCTCCCTTCACCTGGTCCCCCCTTCATCTAATCCGCTTATTGAAAGGCCACTCCAAATTCCTTATTCTTAATGGATTCCCGAATCACCCAGTAAGGATATTTTCGGTGGCCGATTCTTACACGCCGGGCGTTTGCCAAATTCAATTTGTGGCCTCTGGTGCCATCGACAATGCCGCCTTTCGAGATCAAATATAAACAAACTGATTTAGATAAAGTTTGGCAATGTAAAAACTGGAATAATCGAGCGGTATTAGCGTTCAGAAAATACGTCATGGAGCGAGGTAATGGTAACGTTTAACCAGCAAGACCAGACCGTTCACGGAAATCAAATCAATATCGGCTCCATCGATTTTTCCGGAGCTAAATCTCTTGATGATCTTGATCCACTGTTGCAACAACTATTGGAGCAAATCCAAAAGGCGCAAAGTGATGGCAGTCTTGATAAGGATTCCGCAGAAGAAGCCGAGCGTTCGATCGTTGGTGCCAAGAAGAATTTGACCAGTTCTGAACCCGATAAAGGTAAAGTCTTGCGTTATCTAAATACAGCAAAAGACTGGGTCTCTGGTACCACCGGTTTAGCAACGGCGGTTGATAGCGCTATTGCCACCGCCAGAGAGTTATTGGGATGACTGAGTACGACCAACGAGGCCAAAGTGTAAACACTCAAATCAACGTTGGTGAAATCTACTATGGGATTTCCCTGGCTGATCATAAAAAGGAGCTGGAAAAGCGCGCCCAAGAAGTTAGAGACGAACTGACGAGGGCCAATGCTTCCGATCGGTTGTTTCGAGAATTGCTCGAAAAAGAACTCACCGATGTTAATGCCAAACTCGCAAACCTTGAAGAATCTTACCAAGAAGAAATCGCAAGGCGATCTGAAGCCGAAAAGACCATACTTGAAATTAAAGAGAGCCTCCCTTCTGCACAAACCGAAAGCGCACTGAAAAAATTTCAGGAAGGCGATAAGGGTGCCGCGAAGGTTTTGTTCGATAGTGTGATTGAGCAAGCCGAGAAAACCACGGAATTAGGCGCGAAGGCGGCCTATGAAAATGGCCGCATGGCGAAGAGTGAAGTTCGCTACACAGAAGCTAAAGCCTACTTTGAAAAGGCGGTGCAGTTTCAGCCAGACAACAGCCTATATAACCATGCATTAGGGTCTATTCTGCACGTTTTGGCAGAGCACAATAAGGCCATCGAATATTACCAGTTGGCACTAGATAGTAACTTAAGCACCTATGGTGAAGACCATCCTGATGTGGCGATATTCCGCAACGACCTGGGATTGGCCTATCAGGCTTTAGGGCAATACGAAAAGGCCATTGAGTGTTACCAATTGGCGCTGGCTAGTGGCTTAAACACCTATGGGGAAGGCCATCCTAATGTGGCGACAAACCGCAACAACCTGGGATCGTCGTATCATGATTTAGGGCAATACGAAAAGGCCATCGCGTATTATCAATTGGCGCTGGCTAGTGGCCTAGACACCTATGGTGAAACGCATCCCGACGTGGCGAGAGACCGAAATAACCTGGGAACGGCCTATGACGCTTTAGGGCAATACGAAAAGGCCATTGAGTGTTACCAATTGGCGCTTACTAGTAACTTAAACACCTATGGCGAAGCGCATCCTACTGTGGCGATAGGCCGCAACAACCTGGGAATGGCCTATCAGGGTTTAGGGCAATTCGAGAAGGCCATTGAGTATCACCAGTTGGCGTTGGACAGCGACTTAAACACCTATGGTGAAGCGCATCCTAATGTGGCGACACGACGCAACAACTTGGGAGGGGCCTATGAGACTTTAGGGCGATACGACAAGGCCATCGAATATTACCAATTAGCGTTGGCCAGTGACTTAAACACCTACGGCGAAGCGCATCCTACTGTGGCGAGAGACCGCAACAACCTGGGATTGGTCTATTACTATTTAGGGCAATACAAAAAGGCCATTGAGTATCATCAGTTGGCGTTGGACAACGACTTAAACACCTATGGTGAAGCGCATCCTAAAGTGGCGACACGACGCAACAACTTGGGATTGGCCTATAAAAATTTAGGGCAATACGATAAGGTTATCGAGTATTACCAATTGGCGCTTACAAGTGACTTAAACACCTATGGCGAAGACCATCCTGACGTGGCGAGAGACCGCAACAACCTGGGATTGGCCTATCAAGCCTTGGGGCAATACGATAAGGCCATTGAGTGTTTCCAATTGGCGCTGGCCACGTTTGAATTGCTATTGGGTGCGGAGCACACGAATACAAAAGCAGTGGCGAAAAATTTGATGTCGGTGCCAGAGGACATGAATCAATCAAAAGCTAAAGGAAAAAAGCTGATGGCAAAAAAGGGTGCCACTAGGCTGAGGGCGGTTCATCCTTTATCGGTTTGTTTGTGTTTGTGTGGCTTTACAGTATTCGCGCTCATTTATTTTTTTACAGTCAGATAACCTCTATATTTTGTTGGTATTTTTGACCAAAATTATTGAGTAAGCTTTCGTTAATTAAATAATAACAATATTAAGAAGCTTTTGATTAAAGCCAAGATCAACTAAGCCCAATAATTTTTCTAATTAACGAGTGCTTTTAAAAAGTTAAATCGAAAAATCACAACCTTTCTTAAAAAATCGTTAATTGTAAACATGACCTGCTGTTGCACTCTTTCAGTTGTGTTGAGTGATTTTGGGGTTGATATGTGAGAAGGGTTTTTTTAACGTTTGGATTGTACGCAATTTCTTCACTGAATTATATGTTGGTTGTTTTATTTAAAAAAGTAGATTTATCGGTTGTGTTCAAAAAAGTCTAAACTCAGAATTTATTATTAGAATTTTTTTAGAGTTTCTTGGTTTCAAGTAATAACTGCAATCAATTATGCAGCAAGTAAATCTACTCGCTGCCCTAAAAATAATTCAT
>NZ_BAAGIC010000007.1:329-208135 GCF_054658315.1 Sessilibacter sp. MAH1 | reverse complement strand
TTGTGAGGCGTTGAGCTAACCAGTACTAATTGCCCGTGAGGCTTGACCATATAACTGAAGACATTGGTTGAGCGACATGCTTAGGAAACTAAGCAAACGATACATCGACAGAGCTTAGACAACTGTCACCGATTCAGACTCAACCTTAATGCAAAGCATTAAGTTAAAGAGTCAAACAACAAAGCAACTTCTATTACTTAAATACTTCTACCACCCTATTGCGTGATTGTGTTGACACTTGAACGCTATGTACTCTTAAAAGTTTAAAAGAGTGAATAGCAATAAAAAGCTCAAGAGAACGGAAAAACACAGACACCTACAGAATTGCTTGACGACCATAGAGCATTGGAACCACCTGATCCCATCCCGAACTCAGTAGTGAAACGATGCATCGCCGATGGTAGTGTGGGGTCTCCCCATGTGAGAGTAGGTCATCGTCAAGCTCTTAACTCTAAAAGGGCCATCCTAACGGATGGCCCTTTTTTTATGTCTATTTTATGTCTATTCCACGCGTTGAAGCTTTGTTCATTGGGATCAATGCTTTCAATCCTCTTTAGCTTTTAACATCTACCTTTGTAGTTGAGCTTAAATTTATTCTTATTTCGTTTTCTTGTTTTTCCATTCCCTGCTTGCTGATAACCTATTACTCTACAAAGCATTAATTAAGTTTGAGTAAACAATGAAATACCTTTTTGATTTGGCGGCCAACCCGATTTTTGTCAGTGGAGGTTGTGAGCAACTGCCCGATCACCTTTCAGATTTCCACTTTTCTAAGTTGCCAATGTTGCTGAGGATATTTTTATCAACTGACGGCACTGTATCCAAAGCCATTGAGGCCGCTTTTAACGAATCACTAAACGTTTCGTTAATCTCTGAGAGTACGTTAACAGTGGCGCCCAACGCGGAATCATTACTTCACCGAGAAATTAATTTAATCGGAAAGAAAAGCGGCCAGATATATACCTATGCGAGTTCCTATTTAAACCTATCTTATGTTCCTGATAATTTGTTGGATGAATTAAAAAATTCCGGCCATGGAGTTGGTTGGCTGTTGAGGAAAATGAATAAAGAGCAATATCGGGAAATATTTGATTTAGGATATTCTGAAGATCTTCCCGAACAATTCCGTCCCAAAGGTTTTTCGAAGGGTGTTTATAGAATTTACTGTATTCGCGTTGGTGGTGAGCGGTTTATGGAAATAACTGAGCACTATCCTTTAGATTTTTATACGAATTCAAGAGTTGTGTGACCGATTTTGTACTCTTATCAACCTTTGCTTAATATCGATTTAAATGCCATCGCAAAAAATTGGCGTTATATTCAAAGCATCTCTCACGGCGCTGAAGTATCCGCTGTTGTAAAAGCTGACGCTTATGGCTTGGGGGCTATACCTATTGCTTCGGAGCTAGAAAAGCATGGGTGTCGATCTTTTTTTGTCGCAACCTTAGACGAAGCAATAGAATTAAGTTCTGAGCTTCGTAAAAGCTCGGATATTTTTGTCTTTGATGGTTACCATAAGAATTTTGTAGGTGAATATAGCCATCACAATTTCATTCCTGTCTTGAACTCGATTGAGCAGATGCATCATTGGGTGGATTCCATTCGCTCAAACAGGTGCGCAGTCATGATCGATACGGGCATGAATCGACTCGGGTTGTCTACGTCTCAGGTATTAACCGCATTAACTAAGTATGCGGTTAAACCACGGTATTTTTTAAGCCATCTTGCTTGCGCCGACCAACCTGAAAATCCTATGAACCGCCAGCAGTTAAGTACCTTTAGCTCTCTGCTTAAAGAAGTTCCTCGGGATTATCCTTTGAAAATTAGTTTATCCAGTTCCTCAGGCGTTTTTCTTGGTAAATCATACTGTATGGACATGGTTCGTCCGGGTATAGCCCTTTATGGCTCTCAGACCTTTGCGGCAGAAAATTCACGGCTAATCAATCCGGTAGTCGAATTAAATGCACCAATTATCCAGTTGAGGGAGCTTGAAGAAGATGTCCCGGTGGGTTATGGAGCGACTGAAACGGTAGCTAAGGGGTCGTTATTGGCGACGGTCAGGATTGGTTATGCAGATGGTATCTGGAGACATCTACAGGGAAGATTGAAAGGGTATATTCAAGGAGTTGCTGTTTCTTTGGTGGGGCGTGTTTCCATGGATTATTGTACTTTCGATCTAACGCCACTGAAAATTCAATATCCTCATTTCCCAGTTAGGGTGGGCGATTTTCTTTCGATTTTAAATAATCAACAAACAATAGATGATGTTGCAGCTATGGCGAATACCATTCCATATGAGGTTCTGACAAGTTTAGGAAACCGGTGTCGAAGAATCTACGCATCTGAGTCTGCAGAAGGTTGTTTATAAAATGTCTAGTGATCACACGATAGAACATTTAATTCCTGTGCTTAACCTCTTGAGCGATGGGGAATACCACTCAGGTGAAGAAATTGGATCTATTCTTGGAGTTAGTCGCGCTGCAGTCTGGAAACAATTGAAAAAACTCGAGACGTTCGGCTGTAATATCGAATCCAATAAGGGCGTAGGTTATCGAATTAAACATCCAATATTTTGTTTGGACGTAGAAAAACTTAAATCTTTAGCAGACCGTCATCCGTTGGTTTCCAGTGTAGAAGTGATGAGCTCTATCGAATCCACCAACTCTTACCTTTTGAGCCAAAAAGCCTCTAGCCTGTTTGCAGGAAAAATTGTGATAGCCGAAATGCAAACCTCTGGGAAGGGCCGTCGTGGACGTACCTGGCAGAGTCCATTTGGTCGCAATATTTATTTGTCGTTGGGTTGGAGAGTCACCGAGGGTATTTCTGCCCTTGAAGGCCTAAGTTTGGCGGTAGGCGTTGTTATTGTGCAGATTTTGAATAATTTAGCCGTTCGTGATATTGAGCTTAAGTGGCCTAATGATCTGATTTGGCGGGGAAGAAAGCTTGGCGGAATATTGATAGAGCTGGACGGAGATTTATCGGGTGATTGTAATGTGGTGGTTGGCGTTGGGCTAAATGTCGACATGTCAGACCAAGATTATCAAGCAATTGATCAACCCTGGGTGGATTTAAAAGAAATCGCTCTGGAGTCCGGGTGTAATCCACTTGATCGTACTGACTTGGCGAACCAATTAATTGTGGCGTTGGTAGATGCAGTGTCTACCTACTCAGAAAAGGGCTTTGAAGAATATCAGGATGCATGGAATGCGCATAATTATTCAAAGAACAAAGAAATAACTATAACAAGTGGGCAATCTTCCGTTTCCGGTATTCATAGAGGTGTGTCAGAGACTGGCGCGTTAATTCTAGAGACTAAAGGCCAGATTACTTTGCATAATGGTGGAGAGCTATCTTTGAGGCTTGTAGATGCTGCTACTCATTGATCAAGGAAACACTCGGGCGAAATTTCAGTTGCGCGATAAGAAAGGTGCTATTGCTGCTTCATTTAATTTGAATAACCTAGAGATCCCAGAGGCACGTTTTAGCGATAATCTGAAAAATATATCTCGCATCGTGATTGCCAGTGTCGCGAACACAGCCAATAAGTTATGGTTAACTTCCTTCTTACAGACTTTCATTCCCGACGTAAAAATCGATTTCGCGGTAACAGGTAAATCATTTGATCTGGTCCATAAGGTTGTAACAAACAGCTACACTGAAGTTAGTCAAATGGGAGTTGATCGCTGGTTGGCAACAATTGCTGCAGCGGATTACTGTCGTGCAGAAAATTGTGTAGTTGTAGATCTAGGTAGTGCAATTACCGTAGAGTTAATTAACGCAAACGGCGCACACGAAGGCGGATATATTATTCCCGGAATGCAAATGATGTTGAAAAGCTTATTTGCTGATACTGCGCAAGTTAAAGTACCAAACTTAACTGCTCAGCAAAATTTAAATCCCGGTAAAAACACGGCGTCTTGCGTTAGTAGCGGGATTTTGAATGCAGTCGTGGGAATTATTCATCGATCAGTAGCACAATTAGTTGAACTAAGCCCAAACAGTCCAACCCGGGTACTATTGACGGGTGGTGATGTAGCTTTAATAGAGAGCAATATCGATATCGCCGAGAAAGAAGAAAATCTGGTTTTCGATGGGCTTTATTTGTGGCAAAACTCCGCGATTAATGGTCGGGGAGTTTAATAGAATCGACCGGTAAATATTCAGCTCACGACAAGCTGGAGTGACTATGAAAGCAATTTTTATTTTGCTATTGATTATCAATGCAGTTTTTCTTTCTTTAAATGTCTTAGCTGCCTACGGAAATAAAAACAATTCCACGGCTACTACACCTATAGGTAAGGTTCATGGCAGTGATTTGCCTCGACTGAAATTGCTTAATGAATTGTCAACGGTAAATGATGACGATAACTCTCCTGTTGTGAGTCAAATTCAAAAAACATCTCAACCTCAAAATACGAATGCAGATTTATGTTCTCTTATTGGCCCTTATAAAAATTTGGCACGGGCAGATATTTTGGTTGAAAAGTTAGCCGCTCTGGATGTGAGTGCTAGTCTCAGAGAAGTTCTTGTCCCAGGAAAGACCTCGTATTGGGTTTACTTACCGTCATTGGGCTCTAGTGATGCCGCTTTCAGGAAGTTGAAAGAGCTACAGGCGAAATCGATAGACAGCTATGTAATTCCAAACGGAAATCTGCAGTATGGAATTTCATTAGGGTTGTTCAATGAAAAAAATGGCGCTGAGATTAAGCAAAAAGAGCTCGCAGCCAAAGGCTACGAAGTAAAAATCCACGAGGAAGTTAGAAAAATATCTCAAAATTGGGTCGTGGCATCCGCACAAAATGCATCCAAAATCAGTTCTGAGCGATGGAATAGTTTAATTGGTGACCAAGAAGGCATTGTTTATCAACAAAATTTCTGTCCAGATGTTGCATCTCGCGAATAGTTTCTCTAGAATCGCGCCTCCACTGACACAGGTAGTAATAATTACCTGTAATCGTAAAGCTGGCGTAGCTCAGTAGGTAGAGCAGCTGACTTGTAATCAGCCGGTCGGGGGTTCAATTCCTCTCGCCAGCTCCATATTTACAGTAAAGTTAGTGGTTTTGATTGACATTAAATTATTTGAGGTGGAAAATACGCGCCTCAAAATTAGGGCAGGGGTTCCCGAGTGGCCAAAGGGATCAGACTGTAAATCTGACGCGCAAGCTTCGGTGGTTCGAATCCACCCCCCTGCACCATGCTCTCGACAATGTTTGTCTGAAGAGAAAAATTCTGATGTCTTGATTGTGTTGTCATCAAGGTATCTGGGCGTGACTCAAGCTTCTCTGGTGAGTAATTAGTCTCACTAACCTCGCTATAGAATAGGTGGTTTGCTGTATTGAGTTATAGCCTGTTTTTGCGGGCATAGTTCAATGGTAGAACCTCAGCCTTCCAAGCTGATGATGCGGGTTCGATTCCCGCTGCCCGCTCCATGTTTATTTCGCTCAAGTAGCTCAGTTGGTAGAGCACACCCTTGGTAAGGGTGAGGTCGGCAGTTCAAGTCTGCTCTTGAGCTCCATTTTTTTGGCCTCTATTTAGTAGAGGTTGTATTTGAGATCTAAGTAATTGTACTTGGGGCTCGTTAATGCGGTAGGTGTCAAGGTTGTTACCTTGAAATGATCTGTCCCACGTCCCTGTTTAGGAGAGTTTGCAATGGCAAAGGCGACATTTGAACGTAGTAAACCCCACGTAAACGTGGGCACCATCGGTCACGTTGACCATGGTAAAACCACTTTGACAGCAGCTTTGACACGCGTATGTGCAGAAGTATGGGGCGGTACCGCTGTTGCTTTCGACGGTATCGATAACGCTCCAGAAGAACGTGAGCGCGGTATCACCATCGCAACTTCACACGTTGAGTACGATTCTCCAAACCGTCACTACGCGCACGTTGACTGCCCAGGGCACGCCGACTACGTTAAAAACATGATTACCGGTGCGGCACAAATGGATGGCGCTATCCTTGTTTGTGGCGCAACCGACGGTCCAATGCCACAAACTCGTGAGCACATCT
Source organism: Sessilibacter sp. MAH1 (assembly GCF_054658315.1). Lineage (NCBI taxonomy): Bacteria > Pseudomonadati > Pseudomonadota > Gammaproteobacteria > Cellvibrionales > Cellvibrionaceae > Sessilibacter > Sessilibacter sp. MAH1. The sequence goes on along the minus strand of NZ_BAAGIC010000007.1, from coordinate 202,125 downwards.
TGTTGTCACGCCAAGTAGGTGTACCTTACATCGTCGTATTCCTAAACAAAGCAGACCTTCTTGCAGAAGACTGTGGCGGCTTCGGTACCGAAGAATACAACGAAATGTTGGAATTGGTTGAAATGGAATTGCGTGAGCTTCTAGACACTTACGAATTCCCAGGCGACGACACCCCAATCATTGCCGGTTCTGCATTGATGGCTCTTAATGGCGTTGACACCGACGGTCTTGGTACTTCAGCTGTTAAGAAATTGGTTGAAACTCTAGACTCATACATCCCTGAGCCAGAGCGTGCAATCGACGGCGCATTCATTATGCCAATCGAAGACGTATTCTCAATTCAAGGCCGTGGTACCGTTGTTACCGGTCGTGTTGAGCGCGGTATCGTGAAAGTGGGTGAAGAAGTTGCCATTATTGGTATCAAAGACACCATCAAAACCACCTGTACCGGTGTAGAAATGTTCCGTAAGCTTCTAGACGAAGGTCGTGCAGGTGAGAACGTTGGTGTTCTTCTACGTGGTACCAAGCGTGAAGAAGTAGAGCGTGGTCAAGTATTGGCGAAACCAGGTTCAATCACTCCGCACACCAAGTTCGAAGGCGAAGTGTACGTATTGTCAAAAGACGAAGGTGGTCGTCACACACCATTCTTCAAAGGCTACCGTCCACAATTCTACTTCCGCACTACCGACGTAACTGGCGCTTGTGAGCTTCCAGAAGGCGTAGAAATGGTAATGCCAGGTGACAACATTCAAATGACCGTTACCCTAATCTGCCCAATCGCGATGGACGAAGGTCTACGCTTCGCAATCCGCGAAGGTGGCCGTACCGTTGGTGCCGGTGTTGTTGCTAAAATTATCGAGTAATTTGTAATTTTTTGTAGTGCGCCTCGCTGTTGCGAGGCGTTTGTGTTTATCTCTCCAGATTTAGGCCAGTAGTTCAATTGGTAGAGCATCGGTCTCCAAAACCGAAAGTTGGGGGTTCGAGTCCCTCCTGGCCTGCCATTATTCTCTCAATTAGAGCAAGGCGTGTTTATGAGCAGCAAGGCGGAAGCGCAAGAACCTCGTTTTGATGCGCTCAAGTGGATAGTTGTTATAGCTATCGTTGCTCTTTGTGTGGTAGGAAATTCTTACTATTCAGAAGCTTCCCTATTATTAAGGGTCGTAGCTATTTCTGTTGCGGCTGCTATTGCAGTATTTGTTGCCGTACAGACTGAAAAGGGAGCTGCGATTTGGGGTTTATTGAAAGACGCTCAAACAGAAGTTAAGAAAGTTGTCTGGCCGACACCAAAAGAGACAAATCAGACGACTTTGATCGTAGTTGCAGTGGTGCTAATCATGTCTCTTGTATTATGGGGATTGGATTCATTATTTGGTTGGATTGCATCTCTAATAATTGGCTAGGGGTCAAGCATGGCTAAGCGATGGTATGTTGTACATGCCTATTCTGGTTATGAAAAGAAGGTTGCTAACTCTCTAAGAGAGCGAGTTGAGCTTCACCAGATGCAAGATTTGTTCGGTGAGATCTTGGTTCCAACTGAAGAAGTTGTTGAAATGAGAGCCGGGCAAAAACGTAAGAGTGAAAGAAAATTTTTCCCAGGTTACGTTCTGGTTCAAATGGAACTTAATGACGATACTTGGCACTTGGTTAAAGACACACCTCGTGTGATGGGCTTTATCGGAGGCAAGGCAGATAAGCCGGCCCCAATTACAGAGAAAGAAGCTCAAGCTATTTTACAGCGAGTTGATGATTCAACTGAAAAACCGAAACCAAAAACAGTGTTTGAGCCAGGTGAAATGGTTCGAGTTGTGGACGGTCCATTCAATGACTTTAATGGTGTCGTTGAGTCAGTTGATTACGATAAGAATCGTCTTCAGGTCGCAGTGTTGATTTTTGGTCGTTCTACTCCGGTTGAGTTAGAGTTCGGTCAAGTCGAAAAGATTTAATCTTTAACGTCATACAGACATTAAAGTTTTACGAAACCGGCTTTGTTTGCTCATCGCCGGTTTCTACTTATATACCCGTTAGTGTTTCTAACAAATAGTAATCTCGGGGAGCCTGTGATCGCATATGTGCGTGAGGCGTTTGTACCCATAATCGGAGTCAATCATGGCTAAGAAAATAGAAGCTTATGTAAAGCTACAGGTTTCTGCCGGTCAGGCAAACCCAAGTCCTCCAGTTGGTCCAGCTTTGGGTCAACGTGGTGTTAACATCATGGAATTCTGTAAAGCGTTTAATGCCCAAACTCAGGGTATGGAGCCAGGTTCACCGGTACCAGTTGTGATTTCTGTATACAGTGACCGTAGCTTTACTTTCACGATGAAAACTCCTCCAGCTTCTTTCTTGTTGAAGAAAGCTGCGAAAATCAAGTCTGGTAGTGCGCGTCCAAATACTCAAAAGGTTGGTAAATTGACTCGTGAGCAATTAGAAGAAATTGCGACAGTTAAAATGCCAGACTTAACAGCGGCCGATATGGATGCTGCGGTTAGAACAATTGCGGGCTCTGCTCGAGCAATGGGACTTGAGACGGAGATCTAAGGCAATGGCAAAATTATCTAAGCGTCAAAAATTAATTCGTGAAAAAGTAGATAGCACAAAAGCATACTCAATTGATGAAGCTATTGCTTTGTTGAAAGAATTGTCTACTGTTAAGTTTCCAGAGACTGTAGATGCTGCTATTAACTTAGGTATCGATCCTCGTAAATCTGATCAAGCGGTTCGTGGTGCTTCAAGTTTGCCCCATGGTACTGGTAAAGATGTACGCGTCGCAGTATTTACACAAGGTGCTGCTGCAGAAGCGGCTAAAGAAGCCGGTGCAGATATCGTTGGTATGGAAGATCTAGCCGCTGAAGTAAAAGCTGGCAAGATGGACTTCGATGTAGTTATTGCAGATCCTGCAGCAATGCGCGTTGTTGGCCAATTGGGTCAAATTCTTGGTCCACGTGGTCTTATGCCAAACCCTAAGACTGGTACTGTGACTCCAGACGTTGCAACTGCCGTTCGCAATGCTAAAGCTGGTCAGGTTCGTTACCGTGCCGACAAAGGCGGTATCATTCATGGCGGCATCGGTCGTATTTCTTTTGAACCAAATGCAATTAAAGAGAACCTAGAAGCATTAGTGGCTGACCTTAAAAAGGCCAAACCATCTACTTCTAAAGGTGTTTACTTGAAGAAAATTTCTTTGAGCACCACTATGGGTCCTGGTATTACTTTGGATCAGTCTACTCTAGACATTTAATTCCTTTTATTGGGTGCTGATTTTAGTACCCAATAAAAAACTTTGGAGTCTTGGGTAAAACCTTGGCTATCAAAGACCGTAGGTACTTTGTCGTTTCAGGATGACGGGTTTAATTTCAGAGTTAGATATTAATTTAATTCTGAGACCTACGCAGATGGTGACTCCTGAATCGCTTATTTAACTTCGTGTTAGGCAAGCCTGGTTCGGTCACCGAAAAGTTTTCGGAATTTCTTCACCTCGGTGATTAATCCGAAAATATCGAAACCAAGAAAGTTGAGTTCGCTCTCTTTCTAATCCAGGAGATATATCGTGGCATTAGGACTCGAAGACAAAAAGGCTATTGTTGCCGATGTTAACGAGACCGCTATGAGCGCCCTGTCTTTGGTTGTTGCAGATGCACGTGGTGTAGATGTAGCGAGCATGACAGCTTTGCGTAAATTGGCCCGCGAAAATAATGTCAGCCTGAGAGTTGTTCGAAACACCTTAGCTCGTCGTGCCTTTCAAGGTACTGAGTATGAGTGTGTTAACGATTCGCTTGTTGGTCCTTCTTTGTTTGGATTTTCTATGGAAGATCCAGGCGCAGCAGCACGAATCTTCAAAGATTTTGCTAAGGCAAATGATAAATTTGAAGTGAAAGTGCTGTCTGTAGGTGGAAAACAGCTTGCTGCTTCTCAGTTAGACGTATTGGCGAAATTGCCAACTCGCGACCAAGCATTGGCGACTTTGGCGGCAACTCTTATCGCACCTGTTACCAAGTTGGCTCGTACTTTCAACGAGATTCCGACAAAAGTTACTCGTGTGGTTGCTGCAGTTCGCGATCAAAAGCAAGACGCAGCTTAATATTAAGCTCGTTCTTAGCTGCGTAATTAGTGGTTTTTTAAAGATTTATTTTATTGGAGATTTGAGTCATGGCTCTGTCTAACGAAGACATTTTAAATGCAATCGCAGAAATGAGTGTAATGGATGTTGTTGCACTTGTTGAAGCAATGGAAGAAAAATTTGGCGTTTCTGCCGCTGCTGCAGTAGCTGTTGCTGCTCCTGCTGGCGATGCAGGCCCAGCTGCTGAAGAGAAAACTGATTTCGACGTTATCTTAAGCAGTGCTGGCGACAAGAAAGTTAACGTAATCAAGGTTGTTCGTGCAATCACTGGTCTTGGCTTGAAAGAAGCTAAAGAATTGGTTGAAAGCGCTCCTAAAGCAATCAAAGAAGGCGTTGCTAAAGACGAAGCTGAAGATCTTAAGAAGCAGCTTGAAGAAGCTGGTGCTATTGTCGAAGTTAAGTAATTACTTACTTGCAAAACTTCGCAATCAACTAGCAATAGTTGATGCAAGGCTGGCGGGTTTAACTCGCCGGCCTTTTTCCGTTTTCGGTTGACGGAACAATATCTGCTTGTGCGAGTCGTTATTCGCACAGTTGTATCTACAAGGCTGGCAGAGGCCGCTCTGATAAAACCGACCCGATCGATGGGTGAAACGAAATTTCGTGAACCACACGCAAGAGCGCGTCCCGTGCGTAAAGGCTGAGACTGCCCTCTCCGAAGACAAGCTGGGGTATATAGATGGCTTACTCATATACTGAGAAAAAACGCATCCGTAAGGATTTTAGCAAGCTGCCGCAGGTAATGGATGTACCTTATCTTCTAGCAATCCAACTAGATTCCTATCAGAAGTTTACACAAGCGAATAAATCGCCAGAAGACCGTTTGGATATGGGCCTTCATGCGGCATTTAAATCGGTATTTCCGATTGTAAGCTACTCTGGAAACGCAGCTTTAGAGTACGTGAGCTACCAATTAGGTAAAGCTGTATTTGATGTAAATGAATGTATTCTGCGTGGTGTTACCTATGCGGTACCCCTACGTGTGAAAGTTCGGTTGATTATTTACGATAAAGAATCATCGAACAAAACGATTAAAGATATTAAAGAACAAGAAGTTTACATGGGCGAAATTCCGCTCATGACCGACAACGGTACATTTGTTATCAACGGTACCGAGCGGGTTATCGTGTCTCAGTTACACCGTTCACCTGGTGTGTTCTTTGATCATGACAAAGGTAAAACGCACTCTTCCGGTAAGCTACTTTATTCTGCTCGAGTTATTCCTTACCGTGGTTCATGGTTGGATTTCGAATTCGATCCAAAAGACTTGGTATACGTACGTATCGATCGTCGTCGTAAATTACCTGCGACCATTTTGCTTCGCGCGTTAGGCTATAGCTCACAAGAAATGTTGTCGATGTTCTTTGACACCGACATGTTCTCCATGCTTTACGATGGTCAGTACAAGCTGAAGCTGATCCCTTCACGTCTGCGTGGTGATATTTCTTCATTCGACATTAAAGACGCTAGCGGCAAAGTTATTGTTGAAGAAGGTCGTCGTATTACCGCTCGTCACATTCGACAATTGGAAAAAGCTAACGTTGAAGAGTTGACCGTTCCAGCAGAATATTTAATGGGACGTTCGTTAGCGACTGATATTGTTAATGAGATCACCGGCGAAATCATTTTTGAATGTAATACCGAGATTACAGCTGAAGTTTTAACCAAGTTAGCTGAGAACAAAATCTCTGATTTCACGACGCTTTACACCAACGAACTAGACTGTGGTGCATTCGTTTCTGACACTCTACGTGCCGATCCAACTCGCACCGAACTTGAGGCGCTTGTTGAAATTTATCGCATGATGCGTCCTGGTGAACCGCCAACCAAAGAGTCTGCGGAAGGTCTATTCCAGAACTTGTTCTTCAGCCAAGAACGTTACGATCTTTCTGCAGTTGGCCGCATGAAGTTCAACCGTCGTTTAGGTCGTGATGAAGATACTGGCGAAGGCACTCTTTCTCCAGAAGATATCGTTGATGTATTAAAAACATTGATTGATATTCGAAACGGTAATGGTGTCGTCGATGATATCGACCACTTGGGTAACCGCCGTATTCGTTCCGTGGGTGAAATGGCAGAAAACCAATTCCGTGTGGGCTTGGTTCGTGTTGAGCGTGCAGTAAAAGAACGCCTATCGATGGCAGAAAGTGAAGGTTTGATGCCTCAAGACTTGATTAACGCTAAGCCTGTTGCGGCGGCGGTTAAAGAGTTCTTCGGTTCATCTCAGCTTTCTCAGTTTATGGATCAAAACAACCCGCTTTCTGAGGTAACTCACAAGCGTCGTGTTTCTGCATTAGGCCCAGGCGGTTTAACCCGTGAGCGTGCAGGTTTCGAGGTTCGAGACGTGCATCCGACACATTACGGTCGCGTATGTCCTATCGAAACGCCTGAAGGTCCAAACATTGGTTTGATTAACTCACTAGCAACCTACGCTCGTACTAACAGCTACGGTTTCCTAGAGAGCCCATATCGAAGAGTTATCGACGGTAAGGTTACTGATCAAATCGAATACTTGTCTGCAATTAATGAATCGCAACACATCATTGCACAGGCAGCGGCCAAAGTAGGTGACAACGGTGAGTTAACCGAAGATCTAGTTTCGGTTCGAGCCGGTGGCGACTTTACATTGAAGCCAAAAGAAGACGTTCAGTACATGGACGTTTCGCCTCGCCAAGTTGTATCGGTTGCAGCTTCTTTGATTCCATTCCTTGAGCACGATGACGCTAACCGTGCATTGATGGGATCGAACATGCAACGACAGGCCGTACCAACCTTGCGTGCTCAAAAGCCGCTCGTAGGTACTGGTATGGAGCGTTTTGTTGCGCGCGACTCCGGCGTGTGTGTGGTTGCTACCCGCGGTGGTGTTGTTGATCGCGTTGACGCAGGCCGCATCGTTGTTAAAGTCAGTAACGATGAAGTGGTTGCTGGTGAAGCTGGTGTGGATATTTACAACCTCATCAAATACACCCGTTCTAACCAAAATACCTGTATTAACCAGCGTCCAATTGTGACTCCTGGAGCAAAAATTCAACGTGGTGATATCCTAGCGGATGGCCCATCGGTTGATTTGGGCGAACTTGCGCTTGGTCAAAATATGCGCATCGCCTTTATGCCTTGGAATGGTTATAACTTCGAAGACTCGATCCTTGTTTCTGAACGTGTTGTACAAGAAGACCGTTTCACCACCATCCACATTCAAGAGCTAACCTGCATCGCTCGTGATACTAAGTTAGGTAGCGAAGAAATCAGTGCGGACATCCCGAACGTAGGTGAAAGTGCTCTTTCTAAATTGGATGAGTCGGGCATTGTGTACATTGGCGCCGAAGTTGGTCCCGGTGACATTCTGGTTGGTAAGGTAACTCCGAAAGGTGAAACCCAATTAACTCCAGAAGAAAAATTGCTTCGCGCTATCTTTGGTGAAAAAGCGTCTGACGTTAAAGATACTTCTTTACGCGTACCGACCAGCACCAAGGGGACGGTTATCGACGTTCAGGTGTTCACTCGCGATGGTCTTGAAAAAGATCAACGTTCACGTGAAATTGAAACTGAACAACTTAACCAAGTTCGTAAAGACCTTAACGAAGAGTTCCGTATCGTTGAAACCGCTACCTTCGAGCGTTTACGTCATGCGTTGGTTGGTCAAGTTGTTTCGGGTGGCAAGGCCGTTAAGAAAGGCGAGGTAATTACCAACGAGATTCTGGACGAGCTCGACAAGGGCGATTGGTTCAAAATTCGTATGGATATCGATGCCCTTAACGAACAGATCGACGCCGCTGAAACTCAATTGATTGAACGTCGTAAAGAGCTTGATGAGCGCTTTGAAGACAAAAAACGCAAGTTACAAACTGGCGACGATTTGGCTCCTGGTGTTCTTAAGATTGTTAAGGTCTATCTAGCGATCAAACGTCGTATCCAGCCAGGTGACAAGATGGCGGGTCGTCACGGTAACAAGGGTGTAATTTCCGTAATTATGCCTGTTGAAGATATGCCATACGACGACAACGGCGAGCCTGTAGATATCGTACTAAACCCATTGGGCGTACCTTCGCGGATGAACGTAGGTCAGATCCTTGAAATGCACTTGGGTATGGCTGCGAAAGGTCTTGGCGACAAGATCGACGCAATGATGAAACAGCAAAAAGCCGTTGCAGAATTGCGTAACTTCCTTGAAGAAGTCTACAACGTTACCGGTGAGTCTTATAACAAAGAAGCACTTGATACTTTCTCTGATCAAGAAATCATCGATCTCGCTAACAATCTTCGCGATGGTGTGCCTATGGCAACACAGGTATTCGACGGTGCGAAAGAAAGTGAAATCAAGGCGCTATTAAGACTTGCTGATCTCGACGACTCTGGTCAAAGAACTTTACATGACGGCCGTACCGGTGATGCCTTCCAGCGTCCTGTGACTGTTGGTTACATGTACATGCTCAAACTCAACCACTTGGTTGATGACAAAATGCATGCTCGTTCGACCGGTTCTTACAGTCTAGTTACGCAACAGCCGCTGGGTGGTAAAGCTCAGTTCGGTGGTCAGCGATTCGGTGAGATGGAGGTGTGGGCACTTGAAGCATACGGTGCTGCATACACACTTCAAGAAATGCTTACCGTTAAATCCGATGACGTTGCCGGTCGTACCAAACTGTATAAAAACATCGTTGACGGTGACCACCGTATGGAGCCGGGAATGCCAGAATCCTTTAACGTATTGTTAAAAGAGATTCGCTCACTCGGTATCAATATGGAATTGGATCACGACGCCTAGTAACTGGGTTCCCAGGTGGAGGTTCGCCTCCACCACGAGCGACAAGCATCAGCTTGTAACAGGTGCAAAAAGCGTAACTCGCGGACGCGCTGGAGGAAAACTTGAAAGACTTACTCAATTTACTTAAGTCCCAGGGTCAAAGTGAAGAATTTGACTCGATTCGCATCGGTTTGGCGTCGCCAGACATGATCCGGTCTTGGTCGTTTGGCGAAGTGAAAAAGCCAGAGACCATCAACTACCGAACTTTCAAACCAGAACGCGAAGGCTTGTTCTGTGCGAAGATTTTCGGCCCAGTAAAAGATTACGAATGCTTGTGTGGCAAATACAAGCGCATGAAACACCGCGGCATTATCTGCGAAAAATGCGGCGTTGAAGTTACCTTGGCAAAAGTTCGTCGTGAGCGTATGGGTCACATCGAGCTTGCCAGTCCTGTTGCGCATATTTGGTTCTTAAAATCGCTACCAAGTCGTATCGGTTTGTTGCTTGATATGACTTTGCGTAACATCGAGCGCGTTTTGTACTTTGAATCATATGTCGTAACCGATCCAGGTATGACCACCCTTGAGCGTGGTCAGCTGTTGACCGACGAGCAATACTTCGAAGCGATGGAAGAGTTCGGTGACGAGTTCGACGCGAAGATGGGTGCTGAAGCAATTCAGGAACTCATGCGCGATATCGACATCGAGCAAGAAGTGCAAACGTTGCGTGAAGAGATTCCAACCACCAACTCTGAAACCAAAGTTAAGAAGCTTTCTAAGCGCTTGAAATTGTTAGAGGCTTTCTACAACTCAGGTAACAAGCCTGAGTGGATGGTGTTGGAAGCTCTACCAGTATTGCCGCCAGATTTGCGTCCTTTGGTGCCACTTGAAGGTGGTCGCTTCGCAACGTCTGACCTCAACGATTTATACCGTCGCGTTATCAACCGTAACAACCGTTTGAAGCGTCTTCTCGACTTAAATGCGCCAGATATTATTGTGCGTAATGAGAAGCGTATGCTTCAAGAATCTGTTGATGCGTTACTTGATAACGGTCGTCGTGGTCGTGCGATTACCGGTTCTAACAAGCGTCCTCTAAAATCTTTGGCAGATATGATCAAAGGTAAGCAAGGTCGTTTCCGTCAAAACCTTTTGGGTAAGCGCGTTGACTACTCGGGTCGTTCGGTGATTGTGACCGGTCCAACGTTAAAACTGCATCAATGTGGTTTGCCTAAGAAAATGGCGTTGGAACTGTTCAAACCGTTTATTTTCAGCAAGCTTGAATTGCGTGGTTTAGCGACCACCATTAAAGCCGCTAAAAAAATGGTCGAGCGTGAAGAACCAGTGGTTTGGGATATCCTAGACGACGTTATTCGCGAGCATCCCGTTTTACTTAACCGTGCTCCAACCCTTCACCGTTTGGGTATTCAAGCGTTTGAACCTGTATTGATTGAAGGTAAGGCCATTCAGCTTCACCCGTTGGTTTGTGCGGCGTACAACGCCGACTTCGACGGTGACCAGATGGCGGTGCACGTTCCATTGACTATCGAAGCTCAGCTTGAAGCTCGTGCTTTAATGATGTCAACCAACAACATCTTATCGCCTGCCTCTGGTGAGCCGATCATCGTTCCATCTCAGGACGTGGTATTGGGTCTTTACTGGATGTCGCGTGAGCGTATTAACGCCGAAGGTGAAGGCATGATCTTCGCCGATGCTTCAGAAGTGAACCGTGCTTACAACGCTGGCAAAGTAGATTTGCAAGCGCGCATTAAGTGCCGTATCACAGAAGCGTCCATTCGCGAAGATGGCGAAAAGGAATACACAACATTCATCGCTGATACCACCGTTGGTCGTGTACTTCTTTGGGAAATCGTTCCAGAAGGTATGCCATTTGAGTCTGTTAACCGCTCAATGGTTAAAAAAGCCATTTCTGGTTTGATTAACCACTGTTACCGCGCTGTTGGTTTGAAAGCGAGTGTTATTTTCGCCGACAAATTGATGTACACCGGTTATGCGTACTCAACGCGTTCAGGTTCATCTATCGGTGTAAACGATTTCGAAATTCCTGCTGAGAAGGCCATCATTGTAGGTAAGGCCGAATCTGAAGTTGCTGAAATTGAAGCGCAATACGCTTCTGGTTTGGTAACTCAAGGTGAGAAATACAACAAGGTTATCGATATTTGGTCTCGCGCCAACGACTTGGTTGCGAAATCGATGATGGAAGGTATTTCTAAAGAAACCGTTATCAACCGCGATGGTGTTGAAGAACAACAAGCGTCATTTAACTCAGTTTACATGTACGCCGATTCCGGTGCTCGTGGTAGCCCGGCGCAGATTCGCCAGCTTGCGGGTATGCGTGGTTTGATGGCCAAGCCTGACGGCTCGATCATCGAGACGCCGATTACCGCAAACTTCCGTGAAGGTTTGAACGTTGGTCAGTACTTCATCTCAACCCACGGTGCGCGTAAAGGTCTTGCGGACACCGCATTGAAAACTGCGAACTCGGGTTATCTAACTCGTCGTTTGGTGGACGTTGCGCAAGACGTGGTAATTACCGAGGTCGACTGTGGTACAGACAATGGCTTGACCATGTCTCCGGTGATCGAAGGTGGTGACATTATTGAATCTCTGGGTGATCGTATTCTCGGTCGTGTAGTTGCGCAGGATGTATTGCGTGAAGGCGCCGACGAGATATTGATTCCAGCGGGTACCATGATGGACGAAGCGTGGATCGTTCGCATCGAAGAGCTTGGTATCGACGAAATTTTGGTTCGCTCGCCAATTACCTGTGAAACTCGTCATGGTATTTGTGCTCAGTGTTACGGCCGTGATTTGGCTCGTGGTCACCGTGCTAACAAAGGCGAATCCGTGGGTGTTATTGCGGCACAGTCTATTGGTGAGCCTGGTACTCAGCTTACCATGCGTACTTTCCACATCGGTGGTGCGGCGAGCCGTGCGTCTGCGGCCGACAGTATTCAAGTTAAGCAAGAAGGTACTGTTCGTCTACACAATGTGAAGGTGGTTGAGCGTGAAGACGGCGTACTGGTAGCGGCTTCTCGTTCCGGTGAACTTGCTGTTGCAGATGCCAATGGCCGTGAGCGTGAGCGCTATAAGATTCCATACGGCGCCAACATTACTGTATCTGATGGCAATAAAGTTAATGGCGGTCAGATCGTAGCGAAATGGGATCCGCATACGCACCCAATTATTACTGAAGTGGGTGGTACAGCAAGATTTTCGGGCATGGAAGATGGTCTTTCAATCCGTCGCCAAACAGACGATCTTACTGGTTTGACTTCTATCGAAGTTCTAGACCCAGCAGAGCGTCCTGCGGCAGGTAAAGATTTGAAACCAGCCATTACGCTTTACGACGCACAAGGTAACGAAGTTTTATTACCGAACTCTAATCAGCCAGCTCATTACATGTTGCCACCAAAGGCCTTGTTGAGCATGAATGATAATGAGGTCGTTAAAGCGGGTGATGTAATCGCGCGTATTCCTCAAGAATCTGGTGGTACTAAGGATATTACCGGTGGTCTTCCACGAGTTGCTGACTTGTTCGAAGCCCGTAAGCCAAAAGAGCCGTCAATTCTTGCAGAAATCAGCGGTACGATTTCGTTTGGTAAAGAAACAAAAGGCAAGCGTCGCCTGATCATCACACCAAAAGATGGTCAAGTTCTGCCAAATGGTGAGACACACTACGAAGAGTTGATTCCAAAACACCGTCAATTGACTGTGTTCGAAGGTGAGAGTGTGGCTAAGGGTGAGGTTGTTTCCGACGGCCCAAGTAACCCGCACGACATTCTTCGTCTTCAAGGTGTGGAGATGTTAGCTCGCTACATCACCGCAGAGATTCAAGACGTTTACCGTTTACAAGGTGTAAAAATCAACGATAAGCACATTGAGACCATTGTTCGTCAAATGTTGCGTAAAGTTGAAATTCTCGAAATGGGCGACTCTTCATTCGTGAAGGGCGAACAAGTCGAATACACCGCGGTGCTTGAAGAGAACGAGCGTTTACGTGCCGAAGGTTTGCAGCCTGCAACCTACGAGCGTCAATTGCTGGGTATCACTAAAGCATCATTGGCTACTGAATCGTTTATTTCAGCTGCGTCGTTCCAGGAAACCACTCGTGTTCTTACCGAAGCGGCGGTTACTGGTAAAGTCGATACTTTACGTGGTCTGAAAGAAAACGTTGTTGTGGGTCGTTTGATCCCAGCCGGTACCGGCCTTGCTTATCACGATGATCGTCGTCGTAAGCGCGCCAAAGAAACCGTTGAAGTAGAAGGGCCAAGTGCAGCAGAAGTTGAAGCGGCACTTACCGAAGCTCTTAAATCTAGCGCAAGCTAAGATTAATTACTTCAAGAAAAAAGCCTCCCTTGGGAGGCTTTTTTTATGCTTGCCGTTTGCTCAATAGCAGGTTTGATCCGCGAATGAGTTAGGCCTTTTGTAGGTTTGCCTCTTCAGTGTGACGAGACGAAGGTTTTTTTAAGTACAAGGCGAGAGCGAAAGTTGTAATAAAAACGAGTATAGAACCAAAGACAACGCCTTCCCAGAACCGCCATTCCCAGAAATAACTCAAATAAATACCGCCGGTACTGGCCCCAACATAATAGAACAGCAAATATAAAGAGCTGGCCGCACCTTTGGAATGTTGTGCATTGCGACTTACCCAACTGCTGGCACTTGAATGTGCCAAGAAGAATCCGAAAGCATTTATAAAAAAGCCCAATACGATCAGTATTAAAGAGTCGAACAAGGTAACCAAAGTGCCAAAAATAAGAATGATTGATCCTGCCATCATGCATTGTGGCTGACCAAATTTTTTACCGAATTTCCCAGAAAACGTAGAGCCTAATGTTCCGGTTAAATAGGTTAAAAACAGCAAACCAAGAAACTTAGGGGTGAGCGAATAAGGTTCAGCTTCTAATACAAAGGTGATATAGCTGTATTGATTAACGAAGGCGAAAAAATTCAAACCACCCAAAAGATAGGCCGGAATTAATTTGCGATTACCAAGATGGCCGACCATGCTTTTGGCAATTTCGTTAAAGTTGAGACTTCTGGGTAGAAAGTATTGTTGTTTTGGCAGCAGTACAAACACAACCAAAGTGAGTACGGCGCTTAATATCGCCACCACCAGAAACGATTTTTCCCAGCCGAGTTGCTCGGCGGTAATTCCGCTAATCAAGCGACCAGAGATTCCCCCTAAAGAGTTGGCGGCAATATACAAACCTACCGCAGACATCAGTGCTTCGGGCGTAAATTCGTCTGCCATATAGGCAACTGCAATGGCAGGAAGGCCAGCTAATAAAATACCCTGCAAAGCTCTTAAAATAAGCAGCGTGCTGTAGTCGCTCACAAACGACAAGGCAAAACCAACGGCTACAACACCACACATGCTCAGAAGAATGAGTGCGCGTCGTCCAATCGCGTCAGAAATCGAGCCATAAAAAATTAACGCAATTCCTAGGGTCAAGGTGCTGATGGTTAATGTGTAGCTGGCCTGAAGTGGGCTGACCGAAAATTCAGCAGCGAGGGTAGGTAACAGAGGCTGGGTGACATAAAGATTTGAGAAAATCATAAACGAACCCAAGCACAGCGCTAGAGTGATTTTCCACCAACTTGCAGAGCCATAAGAAATCATAATCAACTCGATACGTACAGATATAAAACAATGCTAAATCCAGGCTATGAATAATAAAAATATATATGTAGTATCTAACTCATAATTTTTATTGATGCTAAGAAGCACCATTTGGACGTTGTTGTGGATTACAAAGCTCTTAAATATTTTCACGAAGTTGCCAAGCTGCAAAGCTTCACCCGCGCAGCTGAATCCTTGAAGATTGCCCAGCCAGCGGTGAGTATGGCCATTAAGCGTCTAGAGCAAGACTTAGGATTAATGCTGTTTCACCGTCGAGATCGACAAATCACGCTTACCGATGAAGGTAGTCGTTTGTACGAGCAAGCCCAGAAGATTCTGCAAACTATGGCCGACGCCGAATTGGAAATGGCAGAGTTACGTGGTTTAGAAAAAGGCGTTGTACAGTTGGGAACACCAAGCATGCTGGGCTCTTATCACTTCCCACCACTGATCATGGCCTTTAAACATCGCTACCCCAGTTTGAATCTGTCGGTTCACGAAGGTGGTGCCTGGCAGCTTCAACAAATGCTAGAGCGTGGCGAGTTAGATCTTGCGATCATTGAGTCTGGAGATATTCCCTCAAGCTTAGAGGCAAGACCCATTCTAAGAGAAGAAATGCTCGTTGTGGTGGGGTCAGAGCATCCCTTTGCGGAAAAACCCACTGTTAACGCCGAAGAGTTTTTTTCAGAAGAACTGGTGATTTTCAGACCCGGTTATTTTCACCGCAGGATATTGGATCAAATCGCCGAGCGTGCTGGTATCGAACCTAAAATAAGCTTTGAGACCAACTTGTTGCCGTTGATTCGCGCAATTGTGAAGCAAGGATTTGGTATTTCGACGCTACTGAAGATGGCGGTTGAAAACGATCCCGATCTAAGAACTCTATCATTCGAACCGCCTATCATGCTGGAGTTGTGTATTGCCTGGCGTAAAGACGGTTATCTCTCAAAAGCCAATCAAGCGTTTGTAGACTTTATTCTGGAAAATTCTACGCTGTAATAAAAAGTATTTATCAGTGTTGTTGCCTCATCTCGCTAAAATAACCAATTGGCCGTGTTGTTTTAACATCACTCGCTATAGAATTAACGCATTAATTTTAACCATTTTTTGCTTAAACGCCGACGTGGATTTTCGATTTTGTTGATTAAGTTAAAAAAAATAATCGCTTTTTTGTGTTTTAGCTGTTTTTGTTTTTCGAACTTTTCCTACTCTGAAACCGAGTTGGCAATGTTGCATTCTCCCGAGGTTGCTCAAAAGCATTTATGGCCATCGGCGGTTATCGATTTATCCGAGCGAGATAAATACATACTGGTTGCTGCGCTAACCGACGGTACCCTACAGTTGTTCGAAAACACCGGTAACTCTCTAGATTTAGTACTCGAATTTCCGATGTCTATTGGTAAAGCGGGTTTTGGTAAACAAATCGAAGGCGACAAAAAGACACCAGTTGGTGTGTACCGAATTACGAGTTTCTTAAATGACAACCAGCTCGATGCCTTTTACGGTCGAGCAGCTTATCCGGTGGATTACCCCAACGTTTGGGATCGGTTGCAAAACCGTACCGGCAGTGGAATATGGCTGCACGCCATGCCCGAAGGTGTAACCAGTCGACCGCCACTTGACAGCGATGGTTGCCTAGTAATTAACAACGAACAAATCGACGTATTAAAACCCTATTTGGACGTCGGTCGAACACGCATAGTTATGACCGATAGTAACCAACGTGTTGATCCTTCCGTGATTTCTCAAAAGCGTGAATTATTAACAAATCAGTTGATGGCTTGGAAAAGTTCTTGGGAATCGCTCAGTCATAAACAATATCTCGATTTTTACAGCACCGAATTTAATAATTTCGATTACGACAAAGCTGCTTGGGACACCTATAAAAAACGCGTTAATGGTAAAAAGAAATTCATTAATATCGGAATTTCTGACCTCGCAATTTTTGAATATCCCGGTGTTGATAACCTAGTGATGGTTGAGTTTTACCAAAGCTACAAAAGTAATGATTACAAATCCAACGGCTGGAAAAAACAGCTGTGGAAAGAAGAGCAAAATGGCTGGAAAATTATTTATGAAGCCGGTGGTTAAACATAATTCGTGATTTATCTACGGCCACTTCTACTGCTGTTAACCTTTGTGGTGCTAGCGCCAATAACCTGCGCGCTGGTGTTAGCCTCAATTTTCAACGGTTTTGAATGGTTGATAAGACTGAGCGACGTATTCGCCGGGGGCGACTTTTTTTCTGTTTTAAATAGCGATTTTCTTCTACTTTTATCCGCAAACGTTGCGTCTATTTACACAGTGTTTTATCTCTGGGCGATGGTAATTAAAACGCTTAATAAACAAGTGATTTGTCTTTCTGCCAAATTTTATTACGCAATTGGCCTTGGCATATACTGCGTGTGTGTATTATTACTTTTTACGAAAAATTCAAACGGTATTGAATTCATACCTATTATCGGAATTGTTCTTTGCTTTGTGATTTGTGCGCGATTGCAGCTTAGTTTTGGCGCACGATTAGAATTGGGTCATTCGATGACTCGTACTGCAATTCATGCCATCGAAAATCAATCCGACTCTTAATAATCTTTAAGCGTCTCCAATATTTCTTAATGCCCGTTCTTTTTGATGGAATCTCAGTATTGGCCTTATTGAGATTCTTCACTTCTCGCCAAGCGTTGTTTTGGCACTTCGGTTTTTAACCACTGAACCAAGTCGGTCCACATCGCCGATATTTCCGAATCCGAAGGCATAATTCCGGCGGAGGCCAGTTCGATGGTAACCACGGGAATATTTTTGCTGACACCGGCGTAATTACCGAGAGATCCGGGGTAGATTCCCAACTCCTGAAAATACAGCTTGCCCAATTTATGCGGTGGTTTTTGTGGGCCGTCGTAATCGACCAATCGATGTGGCGCGTGAACCGCAACAATCGCGTCTGGATTTATTAATTCGATCTGCTCCATAAACCAGCGTGTTTCGGGTTCACTTGCTGCTTCGGGGCCGGGATAACGTCTGGGATTTTCGTAGGTGCGATTGCGCCAATAATCGTGCGCATCCGACGACCAATCGGGAGTGGGAAAATTTCGATTCAAATCCACACCGGCGCTGTTTTGGCGTTGCGATTGCGCCATTAACAATCCGTCTGGATTTAACAAGGGGACTACCGTCCACTCAAACAGTCCTGAATGATGTTTATCTAGCGTTGAAAGCCATTTAAAGACAATTGATACCGATGAGTATTCATCGCCATGAATGCCCCCCATCAAGAGAACCTTTCCTAAAGAGGTTTGCTCGGGAATTGAGTCAAAGTTTTTGAAGACAATCGCACGATTTTCCCGTGAACGACCGCCAGAATCGATAAGGCCGACGTCTAGGCAGTCCCCTATGCTGACACTGCCGAGCTTTTTACCGATCTCTTCACAGAGAAATTCCACCGAACCATTTGAGGTTGGCTTTGTAACTTCTTGTTCATGCTCCGTATTCAAAGAATTGTTGAGTACCGCAGAGGTTGAATCTTGCGCTTGGCTTGCAATGCCTGTGTTACCGGTTTTTATGTCGCTTTCTTCGATACTCGAAACATCATCAACAGGCTCAATTGCCTTGCTCTGCTCGCTAGTGAGAGGGGCTGATTGGTTAGCCGCATGATCCGATTCTTCTATTGCAGATACCTCGGAGTCTTCAAAATTCGCCGTGTCTAAGTGAGCTTGGATTTCCGTTGGATTACTGGATTCAGAGGATTTTTCATCAACTGTTGGATTGGTGATAACACCTACATCGGTGTCTTCGACGGGCGGTTGAGCGTGTTTATTAGGTTCAATTTGTGGTTCGGTGCTGAAACAAGCCGTCAAAGCAAGAAGAGCCGAAAGGGCGGCGACACGTCTTAGTGGTCGTAACAGTGAGCGAGTAACAGATGTTTTAGTGAGATTTATCTTCGAGAGCATTTGAACAAGCTTAATGAATCGTGAGCGGTAGTCACAGCAATTAATCGGAATGATTGACAGTTTAAACTCAGATCCAATGACTTTGAAAAGCATTCCTGCAAAGTGGAACACCTTTGATGAAAATTTGCGAGCGCACTGTGTGTTTTTTCGAAGAAAGCAGTTCGATTAGCCGATGCCAAGAGAAGGGCTTGGCTCATTAATATTCGGTATTCAAAGGCATCTAGAAATATTTTAGAAATATCTCGTTGCTTTGCTTGAAATGCGAACAGTAGATCAATATAATTGCGCACCCATTTTTTGTGGGCCTTACAAAAAGGTCAATAAATACAAAAAATTGGGCCTAAAGACTATACGCTTCTAATCAAAGCGTTCATTTATTTGGAGTTATTTTTCATGGCAACGATCAACCAGTTGGTTCGTAAGCCGAGAAAACGTAAAGCAGTTGCAAGCGACGTTCGTGCGCTAGAAGCCTGTCCACAACGGCGTGGCGTTTGTACTCGCGTTTATACGACTACCCCGAAAAAACCTAACTCAGCACTTCGTAAAGTGTGCCGTGTTCGTTTAACCAACGGTTTTGAGGTTTCCTCATACATCGGCGGTGAAGGCCATAACCTTCAAGAGCATAGCGTGGTTTTGATTCGTGGTGGACGTGTAAAAGATTTGCCGGGTGTGCGTTACCACACCGTTCGCGGCGCACTTGATACATCAGGTGTTAATAATCGTAAGCAAGGCCGTTCTAAGTACGGTACCAAGCGACCTAAGTAATTGCTTGAGTGGAAACACTCTGTTTTTTCGGTTGAACCGAGTAAGGCTAAGCGCGCTCATAGTGTACGTCGGCGAATGCAGAAATAAGTTGTGAGAGCGTTGTCTTAGAAATCCCTGAAGAGAGGCTAAAAATGCCAAGAAGACGCGTAGTCGCCAAGCGTGAAGTATTGCCAGATCCTAAGTACGGCAATGTTACTTTGGCGAAATTTATGAATATCGTGATGGTCAGCGGCAAAAAAGCTGTTGCAGAGCGAATCGTATACGGTGCGTTGGATATCGTTGAGCAAAAGCTTAACAAGAATCCGCTAGAAATTTTCGAAGAAGCACTCGAAAATGTTGCACCGTTGGTAGAAGTTAAGTCACGCCGTGTTGGTGGTGCTACTTACCAAGTCCCTGTTGATGTTCGTCCAGCTCGTCGTAATGCGTTAGCAATGCGTTGGTTGGTTGAATACGCTCGTGGTCGTGGTGAGAAGTCAATGGTTCAGCGTTTAGCTGGTGAAATCGTTGACGCATCACAAAGCAAAGGCTCTGCGGTTAAGAAGCGTGAAGACGTTCACCGTATGGCCGAAGCGAACAAAGCGTTCTCGCACTACCGCTTCTAAGTTTAATGTCATTGTTAAACTAGAGCTAAAAAAGGCAGCGTTAAGCTGCCTTTTTTTTATGCTTCACTGATCGATTGCATGGTGTTTCCTCATCCATTCACAAAGCGATTTCTTAGAAAATATTCATCGCTTGTTTTGACGTTTTCTTTTTATTGAAAAGAATTAGTTCAGACCTTTTCAGAACCTACCGGTTAACAACTATTTTCCTATATTGCGTCGAGCTAAACGTATTCGGAACCCTGAGTAAGCTGGCGGTAGGGAGGCAAATTAAGTATTAGGATGAGTGCTCAGTAAAATTGTTGATCAACACCTGAGCCAAAACATGCTAAAGGCTGACAACTTGGCGCGACAATCGTTGAGTTTCAGTGAGCAGATTTTGTATTTGTAAGAACTTGTTTTTTTCACGCTAAGTGATCCTGTAATTTTCCATCAAATTACGCCAAACCCGTGTCAGACTTGAAATTCCTCTTAGAATATGGCTTGACGCTCTATGGACGAGTGCTTAAAATTTCGCACCCTTTAGTTTTGGTTAGTATTCAGCTCGTCAAGCATCGCGAAGTTCAGGCTTCGCATATATCTATGATTCTTTCTAGCCTGAGAAAGTTTGGCGAGAACACCTGTGACGGTATTAAGTAGTGAAAGCAGTTTAATGGCTGCGTATAAATGACATAAGTACTTTTTGCGTAATTAATACGCCTTCTTAATGACTCCACGTTCACATGGTTTTAGAAAAGGCAGCGATACTCGCTGCCTTTTGTGGTTTATAAGAACATAAATATTTTAGAGGAGGTAGCCAGTGGCTCGTAAAACGCCGATTGCACGCTATCGTAATATAGGAATTTGTGCCCATGTGGATGCAGGTAAGACTACAACCACAGAACGCGTACTCTTCTATACAGGTATGTCTCATAAGATTGGTGAGGTGCACGATGGTGCAGCCACCATGGACTGGATGGAACAGGAGCAGGAGCGAGGTATCACCATTACTTCAGCTGCGACAACTTGTTTCTGGGCTGGAATGCAGCAACAGTTCGATCAGCACCGAATTAATATTATTGATACACCCGGACACGTTGATTTCACCATCGAAGTAGAACGCTCTTTACGAGTATTAGATGGGGCCGTTGTGGTTTTGTGTGGCTCTTCGGGTGTGCAACCACAAACTGAAACTGTTTGGCGTCAAGCCAACAAATACGAAGTTCCGCGCATTGTCTTTGTGAATAAAATGGATCGCGCCGGTGCTAACTTCCGAAGTGTGGTTGATCAATTAAAATCGCGTTTGGGGGCGACTCCAGTGCCCTTGCAAATGACCATCGGCGCCGAGGACGAATTCAAAGGCGTTGTTGACCTCGTTAAAATGAAGTCCATTCTCTGGAACGAAGCAGATATGGGCATGACCTTCGAGTACGGTGAAATCCCGGAAGAAATACTCGATGAATGTCAGTCTATGCGCGAAGAATTGGTTGAAGCTGCCGCTGAATCCAACGATGCGTTAATGAATAAATACTTAGAAGGCGAAGAGCTTTCGGAAGAAGAAATTAAAGCCGGAATTCGTGCTCGTACTTTGGCGAATGAAATTGTACCGGTTATTGGTGGCTCGGCGTTTAAAAACAAAGGTGTGCAAGCCATGCTTGACGCCGTTGTAGAGTACTTGCCGTCACCCACAGAAGTTAAAGCCATTGAAGGTCATCGCGAAGATAGCGAAGACGTTGAAACTCGCGAAGCCGACGACAACGCACCCTTTGCAGCACTTGCTTTTAAAATTGCTACCGACCCGTTTGTTGGTACCTTAACGTTCTTCCGAGTGTACTCGGGTAAGTTAGAAAGCGGCTCTGCGGTTTACAATTCTGTAAAAGGCAAGCGCGAGCGCATTGGTCGTATGGTGCAAATGCATGCGAACTCACGCGAAGAAATCAAAGAAGTATTAGCCGGTGATATTGCCGCTGCAATTGGTCTTAAAGACGTAACTACCGGTGATACCCTTTGTGCCGAGAACAGCAAAATTGTTCTTGAGCGTATGGAGTTCCCAGAACCCGTAATTTCTGTTGCTGTTGAGCCAAGAACCAAAGCCGACCAAGAAAAAATGGGTGTGGCATTGGGCAAACTTGCTCAAGAAGATCCTTCATTCCGTGTTAACACTGATGAAGAAACCGGACAAACCATCATTTCTGGTATGGGTGAATTACATCTCGATATCATTGTTGATCGTATGCGCCGTGAATTCAGTGTTGAAGCAAATATTGGTAAACCTCAGGTAGCGTATCGCGAGCGTATTACCAATACTTGTGAAATTGAAGGCAAGTTTGTTCGTCAATCTGGCGGTCGTGGTCAGTTTGGTCACGTTTGGATTCGATTCGAACCGGCTGAAGACGAAGGTGCAGAAGGTCTAGAATTTGTTAACGAAATTGTTGGTGGTGTGGTTCCTAAAGAATACATCCCGGCAGTTGAAAAAGGTATTTCCGAACAGATTCGCAACGGTGTACTTGCTGGCTATCCATTGTTGGGGTTAAAAGCAACTGTGTACGACGGTTCTTACCACGATGTCGATTCCAGCGAAATGGCGTTTAAAATCGCTGCATCTATGGCGACCAAAGATCTCGCTAAATTTGGTGGCGCAGTGCTTCTTGAGCCCATCATGGACGTAGAAGTTGTTACACCGGAAGAAAACATGGGTGACGTAGTCGGTGACCTTAACCGACGTCGCGGCATGATTTTAAGTATGGAAGAAAATCCCTCAGGTAAAGTTGTAAAAGCTGAAGTGCCACTGGCAGAAATGTTTGGCTATGCGACTGACCTGCGTTCGGCAACTCAAGGTCGTGCGACATTTACTATGGAATTCTCGAAGTATGCAGAAGCTCCAAAAAATGTCTCTGACGAAATTGTTGCTAAAAACACAACTGGCTGATTAAAGCCACACATTTTTAAATTAACTAGCTAAAAGATAGAGGATATTCCCAGTGGCTAAGGCGACATTTGAACGTAGTAAACCCCACGTAAACGTGGGCACCATCGGTCACGTTGACCATGGTAAAACCACTTTGACAGCAGCTTTGACACGCGTATGTGCAGAAGTATGGGGCGGTACCGCTGTTGCTTTCGACGGTATCGATAATGCTCCAGAAGAACGTGAGCGCGGTATCACCATCGCAACTTCACACGTTGAATACGATTCTCCAAACCGTCACTACGCGCACGTTGACTGCCCAGGGCACGCCGACTACGTTAAAAACATGATTACCGGTGCGGCACAAATGGATGGCGCTATCCTTGTTTGTGGCGCAACCGACGGTCCAATGCCACAAACTCGTGAGCACATCTTGTTGTCTCGCCAAGTAGGTGTACCTTACATCGTGGTATTCCTAAACAAAGCAGACCTTCTTGCAGAAGACTGTGGCGGCTTCGGTACCGAAGAATACAACGAAATGTTGGAATTGGTTGAAATGGAATTGCGTGAGCTTCTAGACACTTACGAATTCCCAGGCGACGACACCCCAATCATTGCCGGTTCTGCATTGATGGCTCTTAATGGCGAAGACACCGACAGCCTTGGTACCTCAGCCGTTAAGAAACTGGTTGAAACTCTAGACTCATACATTCCTGAGCCAGAGCGTGCGATCGACGGCGCATTCATTATGCCAATCGAAGACGTATTCTCAATCCAAGGCCGTGGTACCGTTGTTACCGGTCGTGTTGAGCGCGGCATCGTGAAAGTGGGTGAAGAAGTTGCCATTATTGGTATCAAAGACACCATCAAAACCACCTGTACCGGTGTAGAGATGTTCCGCAAGCTGCTAGACGAAGGTCGTGCAGGTGAGAACGTTGGTGTTCTTCTACGTGGTACCAAGCGTGAAGAAGTTGAGCGTGGCCAAGTATTGGCGAAACCAGGTTCAATCACTCCGCACACCAAGTTCGAAGGCGAAGTGTACGTATTGTCAAAAGATGAAGGTGGTCGTCACACGCCATTCTTCAAAGGCTACCGTCCACAATTCTACTTCCGTACTACCGACGTAACGGGCGCTTGCGAGCTTCCAGAAGGCGTAGAAATGGTAATGCCAGGTGACAACATTCAAATGACCGTTACCCTAATCTGCCCAATCGCGATGGACGAAGGTCTACGCTTCGCAATCCGCGAAGGTGGCCGTACCGTTGGTGCCGGTGTTGTTGCTAAAATTATCGAGTAATTTGACTGGATCAAATTAGAGCAGCCGGAGGCTGACCCCGAAGGGGTGAAGGGCAGGATGCCCGAAATTGTAATCGACATAGCTGCTACAACGTCATTAGTACGGCCATCTGAGCGGATTGCTCTCCGTGACAAAATTGCAGGAGCAATTTTGAACACCCGTAAGGGTGCCCAAAGGGCGGAGGGCATGGATGCCCGGAGTTAACGTGGCCGTACCGACAGGTTTTTGCTTCTGGCAAAACCTGGACTTCCACCATTCATGATGGTCGTTAATGCCGGTGTTGTTGCTAAAATTATCGAGTAATAGTTACAACTCTCAATGATTCAAAAAGCCCGCATATGCGGGCTTTTTTGCTCTGATTACAAACCTTTTGTTAATTTACTCAGGTTTCCGCTCTCGGTTTATGCATCGATCTTAATAACACTTCTCTGTTAAGCTTATCCACAATCTAATAAACGAAAGCTTCGATTAAAGGCGGTTTAAGAGTTGTGGTTATGTTGAAAAAGATTGTTAGAAAGCTTGCGTTTAAAACCGGAAAACTCCGTTCTTGGTATTTAAAGCTCTGTAAACCCGATAGCTTAGAGTACGCTGAGTTTCTTAAAAAATGGGGTGGTTTTTATCATATTGGTGAAAATTGCTCGATTCCTACCTATGCCAATATTTCTGACCCTGCCTATGTGAGTATGGGGAATAATGTGCGTTTATCGAATTGTTGTGTGTTCGGTCACGATGGTTCGGTCAATATGATTAATCGCGCCTTTGGTTTAAAGCTTGATAAAGTGGGTAAGGTTGAGTTTAAAGATAATGTGTTTGTCGGTCACGGCGCTATTATTTTACCGGGGGTTACCATTGGGCCAAATGCGATTATTGCTGCCGGTGCAGTGGTTTCCAGAGATGTTCCGCCCGATACGATAGTCGCTGGCTCGCCAGCAAAACCTGTTGCTAAGCTCTCTGAATACGTAGAGAAATTAAAAGAGAAAAATTCCGAATACCCTTGGCATTATTTAATTGAACAGCGTCAGTCGGATTTTGATCCGGAGATGGAAAAAGAGCTTGTTAAACTTAGAGTAAAATATTTTTACTCTGGCAGGTAATGCTAAATCTTTAAGTAAAGAGCGATAAATAAAGAGTTTTAATTAAAGGAAACTCTGATTAACCCAGAGTTTCCAGCGGCACATGGATGTGTTGCCAATTTCAAGAACGGTAAGTGATTGAAATTGTGAAGAAATTGGAAATCGTATTTTCAATTTCTTCCGTCTGATTAAATCATGGATGAGTTAATCAAGGATTCCTAAAGTATTTCTCTAATTTAATCGAAAGGATATCGATGAAATCATTTCTAAATTTTTGGCTAAAACCTCGATATTTGCCTTTGCCTTCCTTCGCGACAATGTTGTTGTCGCTTATCGTACTTACAGTAATTTGTTTTCTTATCGGCAAAAATCTCGCAATATTTTTAAGTCCTAATGATTTAAAAGACGCGCGTATAGCCGTTGTCGAAGGTTGGCTCCAGCCCGCCATGCTAAGCAAGGTTACCGCTGATATTAAGCGAAAAAATTATGAGCTAATTGTCACTACCGGAGGTGGCATAGAAGAAAGCTTTTATAATATCGATGAAAAGTCATTTGCCGAGCGTACTAAGCAGTATTTGATTGCATCCGGAATTGACGCGAAACATGTTGTAGCGCTGCCAGCGCCTTATGCGAAGGTTGATCGTACTTATTATTCAGCGGTTTTAGTGCGAGACTGGCTAGTTAGAAATAATTACGATTTTTCAGTAGTTAATGTGTATTCTGGCTACGCTCATGGATATCGAACGCGGTATTTATATCAAACAGCATTTAAATACGCGTCAAATCATACAGAAAAAAATACACAGTTTGGCGTCTATTCGGCACTTGGTGTGCAAAGTAAATTAGAGGGTTGGTGGCAGGAAAGCCAATCGGCGAAGATCGTTGTAGGAGAATTAGCCGGTTTATTAAAAGCGTGGTTATGGTTTGATCCTGAAAAAATAGAAAATAATAAGAGCTTTGAGTTTAATTATTATCGTCACATAAATTCAGATTTTTATAGTAATTCTAACTTGCCAGCTGGTTAGAAAGTTGAGTGTGAATTCGCTCTCTGTTTAACCAAAATGGACTGCTTAACCAGCGCTGTTCGCTACGATATAAGTTCTTACGTAGTTCTATAAAGTTATCAAATGCAACATTCAGCGTTGATTCGTAGAGAGATAAATCCCTGGTTTCGCCGTTAATATTTTTAGCGATTGCCTTCGCTGCTAAACTGCCCGACAACAAACCTTTCATGATACCTTGCGATGTGATTGTGTCGAAGGTCATCGCCGCGTCGCCAACCGCAAGCCAATTATTGCCCGATATTTTCGCGAGTTTAAAAGACGGTGTGGCGTAAGCTTGTAAAGATTTTAAATCGAACTCAAAGTGTTTTAATTGCTGTGATAAATGTTTGGTTTGATTGAGTTGTTTTATCCAGGTATCTGGGTTTTTAAAGTCGGACAGCTTGAGTGTTTCTGCATCGGTTGTCACTGAAGCGATTATTGAGTTATTTGGTAATTTAGCAGCATACCACCAACCTTGAGGTTGCGATTCTAAGAGCGTTAACTGTGAAAATTGACTATTGTTAATGGGTTGAAATCTTCCGGCGATGGTAACTAATCGATCAACATAGTGGGATTTAATGTTGAAGGTTTTGGCTAAGAGTGACCTTTTACCGGAAGCATCAATTGCATAGCGAGTGTTAATCGTCTTTAACTCACCATTTGTGTTTTTGTATTTAACAACAAGGTAATTTTTTTCTTGATAAGCATTGATAAACTGGCTGTCAAGTAAGCACCGAGCGCCTATTTTTTGGGCCTCATTTAAAATAAAAGAGTCAAAACGATTTCTATCTAGATGCCAGCCAGTGCCAGAGATGTTAAAAAAGCCATCGTTAAACCCTAGCTGATCACTTCCCCAAGCAGAGCAGTTACCCAAACAGGGTGAGTGATGTTCTTGCAAAAAGTTATTTAAAATTCCCAGCTTTTCAAACACTATTTTAGCTTCAGCCGGTAAGCTTTCGCCCATGCGAATCGTGCTGTAGTTTGTCGATTCTAAGAGTAAAACGTTTTCAACACCCAGCTGTTTTAACTTTATTGCCGCGCTAGTACCTGCCGGTCCGCCGCCAATAATAACAACATCTAATGTTTTATTTTTCATAATAAATAATTTAATGGTGTGCGGTGTTTTAATGTAGGTGCTGTAATTACAGCACCTAAAAAGTTGATCAATTAAAAGCAAAGAGAAAAAATCAATCTTTATCGCTAATAACTTGTACTTGATCAGTGAGTTGCTGCGGCCAAGTTGCGACCTTATTACCGGAGTTATCCAATTGGCTCGCAACTTCTAAGAAAATATCTTTCGGTTTGTCAGATTCATAGCCGTTGATATTTTTAGATTGCACAACAGTACCTATTTCTGGCCATTTGCGCACAATATTAACTCTTTCTTGATAACGACCAACGCTTTGTACCGGAGAAATTGATCCATCGGGACCGGCAATGGCTTGTGTGCCTTCACCTCTAACGGAATATCGTTGATTAATGCGCGCTAAGTTGTAGCCATTATTTTTGAAGTCGTCGTAATTATAAATAGATACCGGACGCTGCGCGGGCCACGACCAAAATGTGGTGATATTGATGTTAGTCAGCATATCGTCTTCGGTTAAGGTATCGTAATTACTGCCGGGATTGGGTGAGGGTAAATGTGTTGCGCATGAGTTGTAATCGGTATGCCAAGGTAGCGACATAAATTTACAGAGATCGCCGGGTTCCACATTGTGATGGTTTGAATTTAGGGGTACATAACCAATGCTTAAAAATGGATTTGTTTTACTGGCTTGGCTGTAATTTAAGGGTGTGTAATTAATTCGAAATGGGCCTATATCCGCCTGAGTCCAGTTGGTGTTATACAGATTCACGTCTCGAACAATAAATGTTAAATCGATTCCGGGACTGAATCGGCCCCCTAAACAATTGGCAAGAACATTTTTATCGATTTGCTCTCCAGCTGTTAAGGGTTTTTCTACGTTGGCGCTGTAATTTTTATTAAACCATTGATTCATAAAAAAGAACTGCGTACGTGTTAGTGTTAAAAAAGAGGCTCCTGTATCGCCTAATGCCAATGGCATTCTTGGTGCACCAATATCCAATTCATCGTCGCTGGCGTAGGGGCTTCTAATAAAGGTTTGTACCTGTAAATAATCCGATGGATTATCGTCTGCACTTACATTATTTAATCGAGCATGAGCACCGATTGCGGTTTGATTTAATGCACCAATAAACTGTGACAAATGTGCGGCACTAAACAGCGGTAAAATATCGTCATCGAAAGATGGTTTGTAACTGGTGACAAAATTAGTTGGTGCTGATTCGTTTTCTGTGCCGTTGTAGATGTTGGTATCCAGTCCTAATTTTCTGATCCAAGTATCGTAAACTTCGTCCCATACGGTAATTACATTTCTAATTTGCGGCGCGTATGAGGGATCGGTCGATACTGCCCAAGCGGTATTTTCCAAAACAATTTCATCGCCATTTTCAAGCAAAATAATAGCTTGTACCGGACCATCGGCGGTGTCGTCAAACCAACCATCGTTGTCGATATCATTGCCAAGTGGGTACGGTGTTTTGTCGTCTTTGAATAGTCCGCATGCGGCACCTTGTCCGCCGATGACGATTAAGCGACCTTGGCAGTCGGTTTCTAAAGCGCCCAATTGTGTAACATCGGTGCCTGAGGGAATATTGAGTTTATTAAAATGCATATTCGGAAAAGAGACCGGATAATTGGGCAGAGCCACAATAGATCCTGCACAAGTGCCGGACGCCGGTTGGTAGAACGATGGTGTTGTGCTTGCATCAAAATTTATGCGTGCACTATCGGTACCTTTAATGGTTCTTGGACCAGCATCAACAACCAGTTCGGTAAGGCGTTTATTGTCTGATAGAACATTCAAGCATTCTTGAGCGGGAATTGTTGAAGGCCAAGTATTACTGGATGTGTTATCTGGGCCTTCAGAAGGCTTCTGGCTGCCGAAATCGGGATTGCGTGGATAGGGCATGCCGCCATTGCCATAGGCGTTTAAACCGCTGGTTTCACCGGTGGGTTTACCTTGTTTGGTGGTTGGCCCCTGTTCTGGAATAATACACCAGTTGGCCTTTTTATTGGCTAAATGCACCTGCCAGACAATGTCTTTTACCACGGAATTGTTCAGTGCGCTGCCAATAACAATTTCAGCAACTTCACCTTGATACGGATAAGATTGCGCGCTCTCGGGTGATAGATACTGATAAATTCGGTAACGTTGAGCTTGTCTTTTTAAAGCACCGTTTGCGTCGCGTAGGTCGGTGTCATTAATCAACGCATTGGTTGTGGGATTAATTGCGAGTCCGCCGGTTTGGCCGTTCACATCGGTTACACCAGCTGCCGTCTCTGGCGATAATATATATTCGTCACTGTTACCAACCCGAGACATACCAATGGCTGGATGAATACGTAATACTGTGTTGGACATAATAGTCTCCTGATTTTTAAATCAAAGTGTCTGTATCGCCATGGATTAATCTTTGGTGGTTTTTGGTTGGTTCGCTATATAAGCTTCTTTAATTAAATGACTAACACTCAATCGACTTGCTTGCATGGGTTTAATGCGTGGATCTTCAGGCTGGAATTGTGTGGTGTTGTGACACGAAAAACAGTTATTTAGGCTCTGTACGTTCTGCGTGAAGGTTTCTATGGTCGCGTTTGATAATAGCGGTGAGCCTAGAATGTTTGTTTGCAAGGTACTGTTCAGCGGTAAAGGGTTTTGATCTAAAAACTCTGAATTTGAAGTTTGCCAAATAGCGCCAACTTCAAAATAATTCTGAACCATGTCGGTGGCTTGAGCTTGCTGCCAAACTGACGTATTTAATGTGTTAATCGCCGTAACATTATCGGAGGTTGATCCTGCTACTTCGCCAGAAGGATATTGTCGGCACACTTGAGTAATGGGCGATAAGATCTGGGTTTTTTCATTTAGCGTTAAGCTGTCTACCGAGTTTTGGTTGCAATCTTGTGGTGTGGTGTTGGCGGTATAAAAGGTGAAGTTTTGATTGCTAACAGCCGATTTGTAACCTTGGTTGACTTGATAATCTGGTGCGTTTTTAACATGTTCAAAGCTTGCCCAGACGGCTTCGGTGTGACCCTCAATCCAACCAACAACGTGCAAGCCTACCAACGCCACTGTTACTTTTTCTGTTCGGTTTGACGTTATTATTTTGCCATTTCTATTTTTTAATTTTTGTATGGTGGCGGGCTGAGTAAAAAATCCAGCAGTGTCTTCTCCAGGAGCAACAATTTTCCAGGCAGCTTTTAATTCTATGTCTCCTTCACGAAAAATATTAATTAATCGACCGTTATGATCGACGGCATTCGGATCAAGACTGTTAAGTTCTTCTGGAGAATTCCAATCTGAGGCAATAATTCTTGCTGTCATTTGCGGGTTGAAATGTTGAGAGAAATAAATCGCTCGACCATTGTGATCAACTAAAACTCCGCCGGTACCTGCTTGATTTATTTCATTTAAAGGTGTTTCAGTTTCAATGCCGGTAGACTTGGCGGTACGAACCTTTAAATTCAAACCTGTGCTATTGCTAAGGTCATCGTTAAATACAGCTTCTTTTGTTGGGAAGTTAACAAATCTCAATAATCCATTTTCTTCTACTTCTGTTAACCATAAAAAAGCCTGCCAAGACCATAAGTGAAAGGCGCAATTGCTATTAAAATTACCTTGGGGGGAAGGTTCGGTCGTTTCTGTTACCGGAAACCAGGAGCTGGGTGCAAAGCAATCAGAGCCTTTAATGCTTTTTTGATTGGTATCGGATAGGCTGGGTGTGGAGAATAATGCACTGATTGCAATGCAAGTTATTGCACTGCTTCGTGATAAATTCATCTTGCTCTCCTGAGAGTATTGTTATTTACCTTGGTTGGTAGTGTATTTATTCATTTTTACAGATGTTGTTTAAAATCTGGTTTTGGACGAAGCCTTGCAAGCGGCAACGTGTTTTTAATACGGTGTCTCTGAATTTCTAATTCAGCTGGCGATAATTCTCAGGCCTTAGAAATTAAATAGGTAAGTTCATATTTTTCGAAAATTCAATATATTGTTTTTATTGGGTTAGTGAGTGCTGAATTTTTGAAGCTGTTTAATGAATTAATTTTCTGAAAAATGCGTTGTAAATTTCAAATAGAATTTGGATCAGTAGTTATTGTTATTTTATAAGTTATTGTTGTTTTAGAGTACGGCGTGTTCTGAATTGTGTTTTCAGTATGGTAGTAATTTTGGTATTGGTAAATTACAGTTGATTACATTGCTAAAGGTAAGATTCAGCGAGCGAGCTTGGAAATTTTTCGAATTATTTTTCTACATAAAAACAGTTTTGCTTACTCTGGAAGTGAATAATTTTCTTGATAATAAGTCCTTTTTAAGACAACTTTGATGAAAGTATGAAGTGATAAAGTTGTTTTAGAGTTATTTTTAGAATTAAGTGTTTCCTCGATATTTATAAGTGATCTAGTAACCTGATAGATTTAGTGGGTTGGTCTTTGAAGAATATTTTTCGCTAATCAGAGGTGCCAATAGTCTTTTGAGCTCGTAGGTTTTTGTGACGTTAAATGTTCTTAGTTATTTAAACTTTATAGGAACCTCTGATTAACTCATCCATGATTTAATCAGAGGGAAGAAATTGAAAATGTGATTTCCAATTTCTTCACAATTTCCATCACTTACAGTTCTTGAAATTGGCGACACATCCTTGTGTCGCGAGAAACTCTAGGTTAATCAGAGCTTCTTATAATTTACGAGTTGCTCAAAAGTACGTTGTTTTGATCGCTAGAAATGTTTTAAATGGTGAGATATCGAATCGAATAATCGTCGAGATTTTTTTGTGCGGCAAATAATGCGTATTAATAAATGTTTCGCGACTATTACGCTGTAGAGTTGTTGTTGAAGTGGGATGATATTTATCTATTGGTTGTCATAAACAACGATTAAGTCTGGTTGATAATAAGTTTTTACGTATCCAATAGAGATAAAAAAAGCCACCCGAAGGTGGCTTTTTTTGCGTAAAAGAAAGCAAGTAACTACTTGGCTTCTTTTTTCGCTTTTGCTTCTGCAATGACTTTTTCTGCTACTTGTGAAGGACATGGCAAGTAGTGAGAGAATTCCATTGAGAACTGACCACGACCAGAAGTCATGGTACGTAGCTGGCCGATGTAACCAAACATTTCTGAAAGAGGAACGTCTGCTTTAATACGTACTCCGGTAGCGCCAGGCTCTTGGTCTTTAATCATACCGCGACGACGGTTAAGGTCACCAATAACATCACCTACGTGATCTTCTGGGGTAAACACGTCAACCTTCATGATTGGTTCAATCAACTGAGGCGCAGCCTTAGGAATTGATTGACGGAATGCACCTTTCGCTGCGATTTCGAACGCGATTGCTGACGAGTCAACGGCGTGGAAGCCACCGTCAAATAGCTCAACTTCAACGTCTAACACAGGGAAACCGGCAAGAGTACCTTGACCCATCATGCCTTTGAAACCTTTCTCAATGGCAGGGAAGTATTCTTTAGGTACGTTACCACCAACAACACTGGATATGAACTTGAAGCCGGTACCAACTTCGGCAGGACGAATGCGGTAATCGATCTTACCGTATTGACCAGAACCACCCGATTGTTTCTTATGGGTGTAGCTGTCTTCAACTTCACGAGTGATGGTTTCACGGTAAGCTACCTGAGGTTGACCTACAATAAGCTCAACACCGTAAGTACGCTTCAAGATATCCACTTTAATATCTAAGTGAAGTTCACCCATACCTTTAAGGATGGTTTCACCGGATTCTTCATCGGTTTCAACTTGGAAAGATGGATCTTCTGCAACCAGTTTACCAATCGCGATACCCATTTTCTCAGAGCCGCCTTTGTCTTTTGGCTTAACAGCAATAGAAATTACTGGCTCTGGGAAGATCATTGGTTCAAGAGTACATTCATGGTCTGGATCACAAAGAGTGTGACCGGTTTGAACGTTCTTCATACCAACAACCGCGATGATGTCACCCGCTTGCGCGCGATCGATCTCGGTACGCTCGTCTGCGTGCATCTCAACCATACGGCCGATACGCTCGGTTTTACCGGTGTATGAGTTCAATACGGTCATACCTTTTTCCATAACACCTGAGTAGATACGGATAAAGGTTAGTGCACCGAAACGGTCATCCATGATTTTGAACGCAAGCGCGCGTAGCGGTTCTTCGGCAGAAACGGTTGCAACTTGACCCGTTGGCTCACCGGTTTCTTTGTCGGTCAAATCTTGAGGAGTAACTTCGGTTGGTGCTGGTAGGTAATCAACAACCGCATCCAATACTAATTGGATACCTTTGTTTTTGAACGCAGAACCACAGTAAGTTGGGAAGAATACTAGGTCGCGAGTACCTTTACGGATACAACGCTTGATGTCTTCGATAGAAGGTTCTTCGCCTTCCATGTACGCCATCATTAGATCGTCGTCTTGCTCAACCGCACTTTCGATGAGCTTTTCACGGTACTCGGCTGCTTTTTCAACCAAATCTTCTGGAATATCAACGACTTCGTAGTTTTCTGGAAGGCCAGAGTCGTCCCAGATGTAGGCTTTTTGAGTAAGAACATCAACGACGCCTTTAAATTCGTCTTCGATACCGATTGGCAAAGTCATAACCAATGGATTTGCACCAAGTACTTTTTTCACCTGCTCAACAACGCGGTAGAAGTCAGCACCCATACGGTCTAGCTTGTTGATGAAAATGATGCGAGAAACTTCTGATTCGTTCGCGTAACGCCAGTTGGTTTCTGATTGTGGCTCAACACCACCAGAACCACAGAAAACACCAATACCACCATCAAGTACTTTTAGTGAACGGTATACTTCAACAGTAAAGTCAACGTGTCCAGGGGTGTCAATGATGTTTAAACGGTGGTTATTCCAAAAGCAAGTAGTAGCAGCTGACTGAATGGTAATACCACGCTCAGCTTCTTGTACCATGAAGTCAGTGGTCGCGGCACCATCGTGTACTTCACCGGTTTTATGAATTTTACCGGTAAGTTTGAGAATACGTTCGGTACTGGTGGTTTTACCCGCGTCCACGTGGGCAAAAATACCAATATTTCGATATAAAGCTAAATCTGTCATTGGGTTACTCATTTCATAATTACAGGGCCACCGGTCTGCGACTACAGACCGGTTTCCGGGTGATCACATTGCTCAATGACTAGAGTGTCGCAGTCAGCGTATGCTGTCTGCGTCCTCCTTCAAGCAAGAGCGAAATTGTGCCGCTAGTTTGTTACACGCCCGTTGTCGCGCGGCTGTTCGATGATTTCCTGAGACTGCAGAGTTCTGAGCCCAGTCAGATGCAGTTCGCCAAGTCGGGAGTGAAAATCGCGCGCAGTATACAGGATTTGCAGGCGGCTGTTGAACAAAATTTTAACAAATACGGCTGTATGCAAACATTCGTTGAATACAACCGCGCTTTGGTCAAAATTCGTAGCGAATATCTAGGGTTAAGCTAGCTTCTTGATACGATCGGGCATCGTCTTCGGCGTCTCTATCTCGGTAGAGAGCGCTCACGCCGGTGCTTAGTTTCTCACTGTGGTAATACTCGGCCGAGAGGATATAGATATCTTCATCATACTCAAGCGTTGGCTGAGGTATCTCGCGAGACTGAGTTTGGTAGCCAACTTCGAACTCAACCGACAGCTTGGAGGTAAGTTCGTAGCCTAGACTTCCCGAGATATCCAGCTGTTGCAGGCTTTCGGTATCGTCGACACTGTAATCTTCATCGGCAAAGCCAACTTCAAACTCCGCCAAACACCGGCGACACCAGCGGTTAGAGACTTTCAGCTGTCCAGAAAGCAATTCGTAGGAGTCGATAATCGAGGTATCACCATTACCGAGCTGTTGATTGTTTGATTCTGAGAGCGAACCGGTAATGCCGTTTTGATTACCGCGTGAAGTATCGGTAATGAGGTAGTTGGCAAAGAAGTTAATTTGCGTTGGACCAGATTGATAGAGTGCTTGAATTAATGCGCTTGGTGACTCCAAATCTTGTGTCGACGAAGAGCTTGATCGGTTGTAACCAACCAGCACGGTGTAATTCAGTTTGCGTAGCTGCGCCGCATAGCCGAGCTGTATGTTTTGATAATCTAAGGTATCAACGCCGTTTTGGTCGTATTCGGTTTCGCTGTTTTCGATCTGCGCAATAAAGTTATCAACAGAGCTGACTTTGCGAGTCCATCCTAAACGTAATCCTTTGGTCTCACTGCCAATGGAACGTGTTTGCAGAAAATCGTCATCAAAGCGAATTTTGTGGAAAAACCCCGTTAGTGAAAGATTGTCGGCATCGTTACGATAAAAATTTAACGTCGGTTCAAAAACAAAAGTGTCGCGAGCGGTAATGTTATTTTGAACCGAAAGCTCAGCGGGATCGGTAAGTAAGTTTTCGCGACGATAGCTGGTGCGCAGTCCTAATCTTTGACGAAAAAACAAGCCATCAAAACCAGTGGTGCCTTCGTATTCTTCGGTATCTTCTTCGGGAATTTGAGCGTTACTGTCGAAGTTAACCTTTTCAAATTGGTAATCAAAATTGAACAGCCAATTTTGCGCTTGATGGGTATATTCGACTTCTAAACCGGTGCGATCTTCGCGCTCGCTGGGCTCGTCGGTATCGGATAAATCGGCGTTGTTGGTAAATTCACTGGAGTGAAAAACGGCGGCTTTAAATTCGGCGTTAGTATGAATTGCTGTGAAAGCGCATAGACCGATTATCGATCTTACAAGATTGGTGCGCATGATTCTTCCCGGGTGTGAACAATTGACTGGCGATTCAAAGTTTGATGGGCCAGAGGAGTAAAATATTTAGGTATTTTTTACTCTTGAATGATAATGCCTGCAACCTTGTTTTCGCCAAGTAGCTCAATTGACTCGAAGATTTGACTTTGGGTGGTTTGTTTAGATGGCACCACAAGCACAACCATATCAGCGATATCTGCCAAAATCGATGCTTCCGAATAATGCAGTACCGGTGGTGTATGAATAAAGATAAATACGTGCGGCAGCGAATATTTAATTTCGTTGAAGATTCCACCCAATCTTGGATGGTTAAAATATTCGGCGGCGGTGTCTTTTTGGCCGCCGGTTGGAATAATTTTTAAATGCTCAACGCCGGAAGGATAGGTCGCGTCAACTAACGATATTTGTGGATCGTGGAGGTGGTCTGTTAAGCCAAAACCAAATTCGCGAATGGATAGATCTTGTCGGTCATCGGTATAGGGATCGCAATCGACGTAAATGGACGATTTGCTGGTGTCCATCGCAAAGCTGGTGGCCAGGTTGAAAGCCACTTCAGAATTATGGTGAGTTTTGTAACCGGCACT
The DNA here is from genome assembly GCF_054658315.1 of Sessilibacter sp. MAH1. Lineage (NCBI taxonomy): Bacteria > Pseudomonadati > Pseudomonadota > Gammaproteobacteria > Cellvibrionales > Cellvibrionaceae > Sessilibacter > Sessilibacter sp. MAH1. The sequence goes on along the minus strand of NZ_BAAGIC010000007.1, from coordinate 165,633 downwards.
TGTTACTAAAATAATGGCACTTGAACCGCCACTTTTACGCAGCAGCTTTGTTCTTAATTCCCTGTAAGCATTGAGCACGTCAACGTTATCCATTCCTTGGTAGATGATATGTTTTTCAGCTCTAGTTTCCGGCGACCATAACAGCGCTCGTTCTTCGTCAGACAACACCATGTCACCAGCGATAAAACGGTTCACAAGGTCGTGACTGTTTGGAGTTTGTTCCTCTAGGGAAACAGTACTCTGAGTTGAAGTGCGTTTCTGAGTGATAATTTGCTTAAGTTTGTCCACGCTGATTCGTTATTTGGCGCTCAGCCACTCCAATGCTAAAAATCCGTAAGCTAAGTAACCATAAAGTACAGCAGACAGCAAAACAACTGCAATTAACACCCAGGTGGTTTTTGATTGCTTTTCCGCTATAGGTTCTGGCGTATAGGAAGGAATGTTAACAATGATGTCGATACCTTCCGGTAATTTGGACTTGGGAACCATTCCGTAACGCAATCTTGGATCCAAGAAAACGTACGCGAAGCTCAGGCCCAGCAAAGTGAAAATACCCAAAAATGGAGCCGCAGCCACGAATATTACCGGCGGTGGGCCTTCCGAAGAAGTTGGGATTGACGGCATTTCTCGAAACTTATAACTCATGCCTTGTCCGGCTTCATCAATAGTTAGCGATATGCTGGCGTTTTCGCGGCGCTGTAATAACTCTTCGTAAATTTGCTTGGTTTTGTCGTAGTCACGGGTTAGCTCGGCCAGTTCGGTTTGATGCACCGCTAAACTGTCTGCTTTCGAATTTTCACGCTCTAAGATTTTTTCTAGCGAAGCCTTGCGGCGTTGCATGCTTTCGGTTTGTAGTTCGATGTTTGACAGATTCGAGCGAAGCTCTTCAAACAAAGAAACTTCATCACCAGACACTTCCGCTGGTAGCGAAGGGTTAGCAGCTTGTACTTCTGCAATTTCTTGGCTGACGATGCTAATTTGATTTTTGGCCGAAACAACATCGGGATAATCATCTTGGAATGCTAACTGAAGACCTTGTAGGCGACTCTCCAGCTCTCGTTTTTGAGTTTGCAGCGTGTTGAGTTTGTTTCTGGCTTGCTGAATTTTACCTTCAACATCGATTTGAGTTTTTAAGCTTGAGGCTTTTGCTAAATTCTCGTCGATGTTTAGCTCTAGGTTTTCAATTTCGCCACGCAATTCTAAGATCCGATCTAGCGCCTCGGTCTCGGTGCCGTCCATATTATTAATTTTATAGTCGGATAATCGCTTTTCGGCATCAGATAACTGTTGCTTGTATTTTTCAACCTGGGTGCTAATGAATTCGTAAGCTTCGCTGCTCTCGTCACGCTGTTGTTGATTGGCATCTTTGCGAAACGCCGAAATTATGGCATTGAGATTAGTGAATGATTCTTCGGCTGAAGATGCGGTGTAAAACAGACGCACCACATTATCGTCGCGAATTTGGTGATACAGTTCACGACTTAATTTGCGAATGGCATTGCCCACAGCTTCGTCGTCAGACGATTCACTAATAATGCCTAACTCTAATGCAGCGTGAACCAGTAAGCGTTCTGAGCGAATGGTTTCTATAACCAAGCTAACCGGTGTGATTTCGGTTACCTGCGCGCGGCCGCGTAATAATAAGGGTTCGATTATGTTTTTACGCTCAGCCTGTATAAGGGCGGTAGCGGTGTAATTTTGTGGCAGGCTTACACCTACCAATAAAACTGCAAAGGCAATAAAAATGAACAACAGGGTAGCTGGAATCCGCCGAGCCATTAGTTCCTTCAACGCGTAGCGAATCATCGCGAAGATTGCTTTTAAATCCATGCGCAATACTCTTCATAAATCTGTTGGCGACGGTTACTGACCATATCACACTAAAAAAGTTACACAGTATAAAGGTTAGAACAGACGTTCTGGTACTGATAATACGTCAGAAGGTTGCAAGAAATAATTAGTTTCAAGCTTACCCTTAAATAATAGGTCATCTAAGTTAACTGGGTAGGTTTGTACGCCTTGTTCTGTTCGTCGATACAACTTAGCTTTTTTCGGTGCGGCAAAGTCATTCAAACCATTAGCTAATAATACAATATCAAGAACTGTCATGCCGTCCCGGTAAGGAATCGACAAGGGTGAGTTCACCGCGCCCGTTATGCGAACACGGCGTTGGAAATCAACCGAACTTGGGTCAGAGACTATGACGGTTACTTGAGGATTTTTCAGATAATTTGTCAATTGATCGGTGATGTCTTGGGCGAGTTGTGACGGAGTTTTATCTGAGGCTACTAAATCCCCTGCCAGTGGAACTGAAATTTTTCCATCTGGACGTACGGGTACCGAAACAGAAAGATCTGGGTTTCGCCATACACTGACAGACAGTTGATCGCCGATACCGATTTGATAATCGACCAGTGTTTTTGTTGTTTCACTGATTGGGGGCGTAGGAAATTCTGATTTACTTGCGCAGGCGCTAATGAGTATCGCAGAGGCAATGACCAAAAAGCTCATTAAACGTGAGTGCAAGGTAGAAATTTTGATGGTTTTAATAGAGCAGGTAAACATAAGTGATTCAACTTCGTTAGGGTTGGCTTCAACATTGGCAATCTGGTTTTTATTACCGAGATCTGGGCAAGCATAAAAACCTTCGATTTTCGGTAAGACTTTTGCAGATCAAAATAAACGATTACAACAATTTGTACGATGTTAGTGAGGTTGTTAGTAAAAACTTCTCATAATCGAGCGTGTTAGGTTGGTGAAAATCGGTTCATGAGATAAACCCTAGCATTCAAGATTTTATCGGCAATCGATCATTATTTGATGAACATAATTAACTCACCGCCGGGTTACAATCAAGTCAAATGCGTGAAAAAGAATGTTAATGTGCATCGGGCGTTATTTCTTGAATAGATAGTGTAGCGGACGTACAAAATGCTTGTAAAAACCGCATCGTTTGAATTGCATTTGAGTAATTCTGGCAAGTAATAATTGGTGTGGGTTTGTGGTAGATTTATAAAATTAACAATGCACAATGTCATTGTTTAACAAAGTAATTAGCTTGTATTAATGTTAATTCATTTATTGGCTTAGCGTTGAATTAATTGCAAAGCACAAGGAAAGCAGGGATGTTGGTGTTTGTCGTTTGACTTGCAAGGTAAAAGTCTTGCTTAATTACGAGTATTCTAAGCCCTCCTCGTTGTCAGTAGCACCAGTGATGTGTGTTGTTTGATATCCTTGATGTCTCGTCACGTTTTTTTAAAATAAGCTCAGTTAAAGATGCGAGTTATTAACGAAACGATAACTAGAATCAGCTGTGTTGGTCTCTAAACCGATGATTTTGCATTTTTCAATTTTTTTACAGTTTATTGATTTGATGAAATATAAATTGAATATTCAATGAAAAACCTGTTTTAGTTAAAAGAAACTCTGATTAATTTAGAGCGTCCCGCGGCACTGAGGATGTGTCGCCAACGTCAAGAACGGTAAGTGATTGAAATTGTGTAGAAATTAGAAATCGCATAGTCAATTTCTATCTTCTGAATAAATCATGGAAGAGTTAATCAGAGACTTCTAAAGTCTTATTAAATATTTTAAACGTTAAGGCGTATCACTTGAGTTTGTTCGAGCAAATCAAAGAAGATTGGCAGGCCCATGGTCGAGATTGGACGAAACCAGGTTTTCGCGCCGTTGCCGTGCACCGTTTTGGTGTTTGGAGAATGACGATCCAACCAAAATTACTGCGTGCTCCCATGACGATTATTTATGGTTTTTTGTACCGTCATTGCCGTAACGTCTATGGAATTGAACTTCCCTATACTGTAAAGCTTGGCCGCCGAGTCATTATTGAGCATCAAGGTGGCATTGTTATTCACGGCTATAGTGAAATTGGCGACGACAGCATCATTCGCCAAGGCGTCACATTGGGGAATCGTCATTTAGCGAAACCCTTTGATGCACCTTGTTTAGGGCAGCGAGTTAACGTTGGTGCAGGTGCTGCGATCATGGGTAAGGTTCGCCTCGGCGATGACTCATCAGTGGGTGCTAATGCTGTGGTGTTGGCCGATGTTGATGCAGGCGATACCGTGGTCGGTATTCCGGCGAAATCTATTCGTAACACTCATTAATGGTGGGCTAAAACTTTGTAGGTTTGCCGCCTAGTCGAGAAAAGAGATTTCATACAAACAGTAGACGCGCGATCTTTCCGCGTATTGGTCACACAGTATTAACAAGGACAAGCCACGATGTTTGAGAGATAACTTGAATGTCGGGTTGCGAAGCCGACCTTTGGGTGAGCGCTTGCGCATTGGGTAAACAGTAATTCGTGTAGCAAAATAAAGGGAAATCCTGAATGGTTAAATTAGCTTTGATCGGGGCGGGTAAAATGGGGCTTTCCCATTTTGCAATCAGCTCCGCCCACCCAGATGTGGAAATTGTGGGTGTGTGTGATAACGCGACCTATCTCACCTCTGTTATCAGCAAGCATCTTGGTTTCAGCACTTACAGTGACTACAAAAAGATGTTCAAAGAGGCCCGCCCAGATGCGGTAATCATCTCTACTCCCAACTCTACACACTTTGATCTCGCTAAATTTGCGTTGGAGCAGGGCGCTCACGTATTCCTAGAGAAACCATTGTGCTTAGATCCCGCTCAAGGTCGAACCCTATTTGAAATCGCCTCTGCCAAGAATCTGGTAAACCAAGTTGGTTATCACAACCGATTCATTGGTACCTTCCAAGAGATGAAGCGTTTAATCGCCGCTGGCGCCATTGGCGAGGTTTATCACTTAGAAGGTAAGGCTTATGGACAGGTGGTTATTCGTCCTTCAAAAAGTGCGTCAACTTGGCGCTCTAAAAAATCCGAAGGTGGCGGCTGCTTACACGATTACGCCTGTCACGTTGTGGATTTAATGAACTACATTGGCGAAACACCAAGCAAGGTTCGCTCTGCACAGTTGCAGTCTATTTTTTCTGCCGATATTGAAGACGCGGTTTTTGCGAATTTTGAATACGCCTCAGGCGCGACTGGTTATTTAGAAGCAAACTGGAGTGATCAATCGGTTCGTAAGATGAGTACCACCATCACCGCTTACGGTAAGCAAGGTAAGATCATTACCGATCGGCAAGAAATGCGTGTGTATTTAACCCCCGGTACCACCTTCGAAGATTACGAAGATGGCTGGAAATCAAAATACATTACCGAGCTTCAAGCGCCGGTAAATTTTTATATGCGTGGCGAAGAGTATTCGGCTCAAATCGATCAATTCATTGACAACATTCTCGGGCGAGACGTGAAGGTCGAATCGACTTTCCAAACCGCCACCGCGACCGATGAAGTTATCGAACAAATTGCAAATTTAGGGAAAGGTTGATTATGAGCTTACAAAGGGTTTTGTTTGGAGATAACCAATTTTTTGGTGTTAACCACATGTCCGAGGATAAAGCTCGTGCGCAATCTATGCGTTTTCGCGATGCTCAATCCATTATGAAAGTGCTTGATGATGCCTACGACGCAGGCATTAAAGTTTTTATGTGTACCACCTACGACCGCGTGGGTGAGATTGCCGAAATCGTAAAAGCGAATCCAACGCGCTATCCCGATTTTGAGTTTTATCCGTGTATGCCTTACGCGCACAAGTACGCAAACTCCGTGGGTGAAGTGGGTATTCTTGAAACCTTAAAACGCTTCTCACCACAAGGTGTCATGAGCACCTTGTTAACCGGTGCTATGTCTGCCATTACCCAAGACGTAAATAAGATGTTACGCATGTTGGTTGATGCCGAAATGAAGCGCTTTGAAGGTGTAAAAACGCCCATCATCTTTTTGCAGAACGTTATTACCGATTTAATTTTGGGTTTAAAAGGCTACAAATTCCTCGGTGAATTCCATAAGTACGTGAAAGAAAAATACAACGCCGAAGCGGGATTTATCACCATGAACCTGCCGTTGTTGATTGATGTGTTACACGAGCAAGGTATCGAAAACCCAATCGTCTGTGCAAACGTTAACAAAATTGGTTTCCGTATGTGTGGTGGCGTTGATAAGTACGTGGAAACCATCGCTCGTAACGATGCTCGCGTTATTGCTATGTCGGTATTGGCTTCTGGTGCAATTCCACCCAAAGAAGCTATCGAGTGGGTTTGTGGATTAGAAGGTTTGGATTCGATCGTTTTTGGCGCGTCTTCCAAAAGCAATATTGTTCAAACCAAAACGCTAATCGACGAACTCTGGAATCTGTAATTATGGCGAAGCGGTCGCTAAAACTGTGTGTTGGCGCCTCTTCGGGCGGACACATGACCGAACTCTTGGGTTTGTTGACCACGGTAACTCGCTGGCCGATTCAACCCTCGGTTTATGTCACAACCCGTGAAATTTGGGCAAAAAAACTCGAAGAAAAAGGCCCAACTTACATAGTGGGTGAATGCGACCGCAACAAACCTCTCAAGCTGCTGATTACCATTTGGAAGTCGTTCTGGTTTGTTATGAAAGAAAAGCCGGACGTTGTGGTGACTACCGGCAGCTTGCCCATCGCGATTGTTTGCGTGTTGGCTAAAAAACTGTGCAAGGCAAAAATCGTCTGGATCGACAGCGTCGCGCAACTCGAAGATTTATCCATGAGTGGTCGCCTAATGTTGAAATACGCAGATTTATTGCTGACCCAGTGGCCGGAGGTCGCCGCGAAATATCCCAAGGCAGAATACGTTGGAGAGTTGCAATGATCTTTGTAACCTCCGGCAGTATGCTGCCGTTCGATCGATTATTTAAAACCATCGATAAAGCTGTAGCCGATGGCATCATAACCGATACCGTGTTCGGTCAAATTGGCGAAGGCAAGTACACGCCCCAGCATTTTAAATACGAACGTTTTGTCGATAAAAATGATTTCGACCGTTACGTGTTAGAGGCAAACTTAGTGATTGGTCATGCCGGAATTGGTGTTATTACCCAAGCGCTAGATTCAAAAACGCCCTTGTTGGTAATGGCTCGCTTAAGCGAATTTGGTGAGCACGTTAATGATCATCAGGTTTCTACGGCCAATAAATTCGAAGAGCTTGGTCACGTACTCTCGTTTGACGAAAATAACCTCACAGAAAAACTTCAAAAAGTAACCTCGTTCATACCTAAGCCTCGCAATCCTAATGTCGATGGTGTGGGTGATCGTGTTGCTCAATTTCTAGGTTCTCTGTAACACGCAGTAAAAGCCCAGCTGGATAACTCATTATATTTCTCTGAAATGTAATCTTTATTGAAGATTAACGCGCTATTTTCGGTGTATCGATAGGTAAGACAGGCAGTCGCGGATATGAATTTCGACACAGACTTAATAGGTGCCGTGGTAATTGGCAGAAATGAAGGTGAGCGCTTAAAGGCCTGTCTCAATTCACTCAAATCCAAAATTACCAAAATTGTTTATGTGGATTCTGGCTCTACCGACGACAGCGTTGCTTTTTCCAAAAGTATTAACGTTGATGTCGTTGACCTAGATACCAGCATTCCCTTTAGTGCTGCGCGTGCGCGTAATGAAGGTTTGCAACAACTGACGTCTTTGTATCCCGAAATTAAATTCGTGCAGTTTGTTGATGGCGACTGCCAAGTCGCCGACAACTGGATCGAATTCGCTTATCAATCTTTGGTTGAAAATCCCGAGCGAGCCATTGTTTGCGGCCAGCGTATGGAGAAGTTTCCAAACGCGAGTCTTTATAATCTTTTTTGCGATATCGAGTGGAATACTCCCGTCGGTGAAGCCGGTGCTTGTGGCGGTGATTTTTTAGGGCGTGTAGAAGCCTTACAAGCTGTCGGCGGTTTTAATCCTTCAGTCATTGCCGGTGAAGAGCCTGAAATGTGTTTTCGCTTGCGTGAGCAAGGCTGGAAAGTTTTTCGTCTCGACCACGCAATGACACACCACGATGCACAAATGCATCGCTTCAAACAGTGGTGGATGCGTGCCAAACGTTGCGGTCATGCTTATGCACAGGGTGCAGATATGCATGGCGATAGCCCAGAACAGTATTATCGTCGAGAAGTAAAAAGCGCAATTGTTTGGGGCGGCGTTATTCCCGCGCTATTGCTAGTTAGCCTTGTGAGTACTTTGTTGGTACCTTTTTGGTGGGTGTTGGGCGTTTGGCTATTGCCCTGCCTGTTGTTTTTAAAAGTTTTAAAATACGCATGGCGCGGTAAGCGTTTGCCTTTTTCACAGGCTCTGCCTTATGCGGCGTCTCTGGTTATCGCAAAGCTCCCTGAGTTTTCAGGGGTTTTAGAGTATTACTCGCGTAAACGCAAAAAAACCGCGTTCAGTATTATTGAATACAAATAATATCGAGGCCTGCACGACTACTATCTGCATGACTAATCTTCATGACTAATCTTCATGACTAATTAAGTAGATCGTGAGCTTTTGAATTAGGCAATTTACTCGTAAAAGGTTGTTAGCTTACCAATGAATTCAGGATTATTTTGGGTAATTGCCACCTACGGAAGCTTGGTTGGAATTCGAGTTATTGGCAACTTGATATTAACCCGTCTTCTTCATCCCGAAATGTTCGGGACCATCGCTTTGGTGAATGCCGTTATTCTCGGCATTAATATGTTCGCCGACGTCGGTGTACGCGACGCGGTAATAAACAGTCATCGCCACCAAGACAAAAACTTTGTTAATACCGCGTGGACGCTCAGCGTTATTCGCGGTTTTATCGTTTTTGCAGTGGTGCTAATTCTTGCTTATCCCTTTGAAATATTACTGGGCGTTGAAGGTATTTGGCCGGTGATTGCTGTGTCGGGCTTATCGCTGATTGCCTATTCGTGCATGAGCACCAAGGTGTTCAGTGCCGAAAGAGACATCGATTTAAAGATGATTTCTCTGTTGGAGATTGGCGCTCAGTTTATCGGCATGATCATTATGATCGGCCTTGCCTGGTGGTGGCAAAGTGTGTGGGCGCTCGCCGTGGGAACCATCATTACAACTTCTATATTAATGAGCTCCTACATGTTTTTGTTGCCGGGGCCGCGCAACAAATTCCACTGGGACAAAGACGCCGTTTGGGAAGTATTTAAGCTTGGTCGTTGGATTTTAATTTCCACTGCGGGCACGTTTTTAGTGTTGCAGGGTGATCGATTTGTTGCCCGGTATTTCACCAGTGTAGAACTGCTCGGTATATACAGCATAGCTATCGCCTTATCATCCATGGTGATAGAGGCGGCTGAAAAAGTCGGTAAAAAGTTGTTGTATCCCAAATATCGGCGAGTGGTAGCAGAAGGTGGCGAGCTGGATGGTGTTACCAAAAAAATGCGCTTTTTCGGTGTGGTTGGCAGCGTATTGATTTGTTTGCCGGTCGTGGGTTTTGGTGATTGGCTGGTACAGCTGCTTTATGATCCCAGATACGACGCAGCCGGTTGGATGCTGCAGTTACTCATTGTTGCCTCTATGTATCGGGCCATGGATTCAACGTTAAAACCGGTGTTTATTGCCAATAATGATTCGTTTACCGGCATGATTTACGAATTTGGCAAGGGTATTACCTATATCATCGCCATGATTATCGGAGGTATTTATGCCGGTTTAGTCGGAATTATTCTGGCGATTGTGGTCTCTCCTATGGTTAATCAAGTTGTGTTGACCTTTTACGTGCGCAAGTATGGAATTAGAACCACGCTCTTTGATATTGCACTGATGATTGGCGCTGGCGCCTGTGTTGCACTCATGTGGTGGGCGGTCGATTTTAATCCGTTTGCGGTGGAAAATCCGGTGTTCGTTCCAGAGTTGTCTGCTCCCGATGCACAGCACCTTGCTCATTAACACAACAAAAAGTTTTCAAGTGGAAATGGATATGAATCGAAGAAGTTTTATTGGTAGAGGCGTTGGCTTAGGTCTTGGCTCTGTGTTTAGTTTAGGCACGGCTTCTGTTCAGGCTGATTCGAAACAATCACCACTTGCTGTAAAAGCAAAATTTGTTCGCAAGGGTTATTACACCGTTGATGGCTGGTTGGTTTCCGAGCAGGAGCTGATTAAGCTCAAGGAGGCTGGGCATGTTGATTGATTTATCCGGTCTAAGCTCTTTTCCTTTTGTTGATAAGAACTACGATGTAGCCATTGCTGGTGCAGGTCCGGCTGGAATTACTCTGGCGCTGGAATTTGCCAAAGCTGGGAAAAAAGTCGCCCTGTTTGAAGGCGGTGGCTTAACCTACGATCAAAAGTCACAGGGTTTGTATACCCTCGTCGACGATACCGACAATTATTTCTCTTACACGCGCTTACGTTATTTTGGTGGTACCTCAAACCACTGGGCGGGTCGTTGTCGCCTTCCCGAGCCAATTGATTTTGAAGAACGCTCAGAAATCTACGAAGAAAGTGGCTGGCCGATCTCTTTAGAAGAGCTGAATCAATACCTTGATCCCGCCAAGGAGCTTTTAGAGCTAAATGGCACCTTTGCCGGAAAACCCGGCACCCAGGATCTACCCGAAAGTTTTTATCCCGACCCCGAGCAGTTGAGTTCACCGACGCGTTTTGGACAGAAATATCTCGAAACGATCAAGGCATCTGATGCCATCGATTTGTACATCAACGCTAACCTGGTTGATATTCGTCTCGACGACGACTTAAAAACAATTTCGGGGTTTGTCATTCGCAATTACGAAGGTGTGCAAGCAAATGCTTCGGCCCAGCAATTTATTGTTGCCCTTGGTGCCGTAGAAAATGCGCGTGTCTTACTCAATTGCGATTCACAGGTTAGCGGTGGTTTGGGCAACGGTGGTGATATGCTTGGCCGATGTTTTATGGAGCACTTTAATGTGCGTCTGGGCAAGTTTATCCCGCTGGGTGATGCATGGGATGGCGTTGATTCCATGGCGTTTTATACGTCTGAAGAGTTTGTGCGCGAATCTAAAATTGGCTCTTCAAATGTCACCATGCATTTTTCTGCATCGGCAGAGGTTGATGGCCGAGGTAAAGCCGTTAAAAATTTCTTGGTTGAGCGAGCTTGTTCTTGGGGTATGGAAGATCAATTGTCGAAGTTGTTTCAATTTAAATGTCCCGATGAGGGCCGTTTAAGTTCGCTAACTGAGCAAGATCCTGCCAAGCGTAATCGTATTTATTTGTCCCAAGAAGTTGACGATATTGGTCTTCGTAAAGCACAGATCGACTGGTATTTATCAGACTTTGATAAGAAAACCATCAAGGCCGTGGCCGAAGAGTTTGCTGTGCAATGTTTAGATGGCGACCTTGCCCGAGTAAAAGTACCTGATTTTCTCTTTGAAGAAAGTGTTAAGTTACCGTTTTATGGCAATGGCTACCAAGTGCACGGGCACGCTCACCACATGGGTGGTACTCGTATGGCTCTTACTGAAAAAGACGGCGTTGTCGATACCAATTGCAAAGTGTTTGGTACCGAAAATTTATTCGTTGCGGGCTCTAGTATTTTTCCACGAGGCGGAGCTCACAATCCAACCTTGCCATTGTTGCAACTTGCGTTGCGCTTATCAGAGCATATGCTTAACAAGGTTTAAGAGCCTCTGCCGCTAAACTCTTGTCATGATGCAAGGGTAAGGTGGTAAGTACCTAAGGCTTGTGTTGCTTTAAGTAGGCTCTGAGAACATGATCAAAACATTCGCTAGGGTTGGCGATTAATTTGTAACCTTTAGCAGTCGCGCTGCTGGCGTATTCTTTTTGTGGTGTATAGGTTGTTGGGCAATAAATAAAGCATGATCTACTTTATCAAGATATTTATTGTCCTCGGCGCCACTATCATTGCTGGCTCTTATTTATTTCATGCCATCGTCCGTGATCCGCGAGCCATTACTTGGGGAAAATGTTCCCTAATTTTAATTGGTGTTATTGCCGTCTTCGGCAATATTTGGATTATTTATCTCGCCACAGCTTTTGTTTGTATAAAGCTCGTTGAACAAGAGCGCGAAGACCGTATTTTGGCGTTTTTTGCCTTATTTTCAGCGCTTCCATTACTCGAATTTTGGGTGCCTTTTCCGGGTATTAATAACCTAATTCGCCTCGATCAGCCGACAGTCTTGGCAATTTTCTTATTGCTGCCCATTTATATTGCCCAGCGAAAAAACAAACCCAAGACAATTCTGTTAGATCGTCTGGTCATCACCTACTGCATTATTTCCACCGTACTCGGCTTCCGTTACGACATATCAGTTACCTTCTGGGGTAAGTCGGTTCTTCAAACCTTACTGTACGTGTGGCTGCCTTATTACGTGGTGAGCAACTCGCCGGGCAACATAAAGAATTACCTGATTGCGTTGTCGTTTGGCGGAATTATTCTGGCCCTCGGTGGTATCGCTGAATGGTTTTTCAGTTGGAAAATGTACGGCCCGTTGGCGCGCCATACGGACGGCATTTATGTTTCGCCCATTGCTACGGCGTACTATTTTCGCGGATTAGGATTGCGTATTTCTACCTCCTGGTTTGACCCAATCGCCTTCGGTTCCTTTATGGCGCTGAATCTGTTTATTGTCAGCCAAATTGGCCGTCTGGGGGTGAAAGCTGGCTGGCGCAGTTATCTGATTTGTGCGTGTTTATTTGCAGCATTATTGTTTACCGATTCTCGCGGTGCTTACTTAGTATTTATTGTCGGCATGATGGTGGTTGTGTATTACTGGATAAAACCCGGTGGCATGCGTTCATTTTATAAATACACAACACTAACTGCGGTCGTTATTTTGTTTTTAAATTTAGGCACCTTGGTTCAGCACGATACTTCTGGCTCTTGGCTTTATCGCTACAATCTGGTGATTAATTCCGAACATGCGTTTAAGGCTAACCCCTTATTGGGGTCGCCGTTTTTCCGCGATGATCCCGTTTTGCGAGCCACCATGCTGCAAGGACAAGGTATCGTTGATATCGTCAACTCTTATCTGGCCGTGGTGTTGCGGTATGGGTTGGTCGGTTTTGTTATTTACTTATGGATTTGGTGGGAAGCTATTAACGGTATTGCTAAGCGAGTTAGCGAACTTGAGCGCCGTAAAGATCCAAGGTATGAAGCCGGTATTGTTTTACTAGGGTCGGTTTTGGGCATGGCAGTCTTTATCATTACCACCAGCTCTTTTAGCTTTTTAGGCAAGCTGTTGTGGTTATTGGTTGCCTTGGCTTCGGCGTATATCAAAAATACCGAAATTCCCAAAAAGGCCCGAGCCGGTGTATCTACAGCATAAGTATATTGATGGTAGTCATCGAATGAATGTTCGAAAGAATAGGATTCGGCGATTAACAAAATACTCAAGCGACTTTTTAAAATTTCAGTGAATGGTTATTGTGATTAATGTCACATCCTTGTGCGCAAGCATTTTCTGTCACTGAAACGCTTTTATAAAACAGAGGAAAAACCTTCAAATTTGGGTGGGCCTAAATACAGGTCTCGATTTCCTGCGCCTGCATTGGCGTGTGCCTTACGAAAGGCTTCCGATTTCGTCCAGTCGATAAAAGCTTGCTCGTCTTCCCAAATCGAATGTGATGCAAATAAAGTGTGATCCAGTTGAGTGATACCTTGCAGCAGGTTAAACGATTTAAATCCCGGCACCGTTTCTAAAAAAGTTTCTCGGGATTTCCATACATCTATAAATTCCTGCTCTTTGCCCAGCGCAATTTTAAAACGGTTCATGGCAACGTACATGGTTGGTCTCCTATTAAATTCGAATTTTGTGATAATTCAGCAACAATCTTTCTCTAGAATGATTCGTTTTGCGAGTATATCTTTGCTCAAACTACCATTTTAGGATGGTTGATTGTTTATTCTAGGCGAGCCTTATCGAAGTGAATGAACAAATAACCAGAGAGTTTGTCCATAGGCCTCGTCTTTGAATTGGCTCTAGCGCGCGAATTGATTGCTCGTTTTCTGAGCTTTTTTCAGTGTTGTGCGTCAATTCGCATGAGTTTTCACCAATCTCGCCAGTCGCGCATAACTCAGGTAAGATTACCGGTTTGTATGTGACATTGAAAAATCCTGAATTGCCCAACATCTAGAACTTGCATTAAGTTTGTCAGCTGTCGGTTATATTGTTGGTATTCGACAAGATTTTCAGTGCGTTATTTTTATTGTTAGGTTTTAGTTGAATCGCCAAATGAGTACAGACACTTCAGGTTCCAATCCGATTAGCGCTGCAGACCAAGGCAACCAGCCTTTTGTATCGCCAGGCATGCCACCATTAACTTTTTCTAAGAACAAGGTTTCTTTTTTTGAGTTTTGGCCAACTTGGTTAATGTATTTGCCGGTTGTGTGCCAGTGGCTGTTGTTGAGCATCCGCCACAGATCATTAACACTGCCTTTGGTTGCAAATCCTAATTTAAAACTTTCCGGTATGGTTGGCGTTCCTAAAAGTGAATTGCTAGCCCAGGCTACCGGCCAATGTGCACAATCCATACTGACGTGGTTTGTTCATAAAATTGATACTCGTCCGCTGTCGGAACAAGCCGAAGATATTCTGAAAGAAATGTCACAATTAGGTTTGGATTTTCCGGTTGTGTGCAAGCCAGATATTGGCTGTAGAGGCTCTGGCGTTAAATTGGTTAAATCCCCAGAACAGTTAATTAACTATTTGTCGGCTTATCCAAAAGATGCCGGTGTTATGGTGCAAAAACTTGCCAGTCATGAGGCAGAAGCTGGGGTGTTTTTCGTTCGTGAACCAAAAGACCAGTACGGCAAAATAGTTTCGCTTGCACTTAAATACATGCCCTATGTGGTTGGTAATGGCAAAGATTCTTTGGCAACGTTAATTGCTCAAGACGAGCGCGCTAATCAACTACAACATTTATACCTTGAGCGGCACAAAGATCGTTTAAATGACATTATTCCAAATGGCGAACCTTATCGTTTGGTATTTTCGGCCAGCCACTGCCGCGGCGCAGTGTTTAAAGATGCTAACAAATACGTTACGCCAGAATTAAATGCACGTATTAACGAAATCATGTCTGACTTGCCCGAATTTTATTACGGACGTCTTGATATTAAATTCCCTTCCTTAGAAGAGCTGCAAGCCGGTAAAGGCATTGAAATTGTAGAAATTAACACGGCAAGCTCCGAGTCACTCCATATTTGGGACAGTGATACTTCCTTTTCGTATGCGTTAAAATCTCTGCTTTATCAATACAAAACATTGTTCACGCTGGGTAGCCAAAATCGTAAGCGTGGTTACCGAACACCGGGTGTTGGCGAATTCTATAAGCATTGGTTGAAAGAGCGTCGTTTGAAGGAATTCTATCCAGAAACTGACTAATGTTGACGCTTTCTGTTCTTGACGGCTTTTGGGCTAAAGCATTATTTCTAGCTTAAAAGTCAGATAAATATTCATAGAACTTTGATCGAGATTTTAAAGTTCACAAAACTATAGAATTTCCATGACAAGTTTTGATTTGTACATGGTTTCGCACGCCTTCAAATGGTAAGGTTGCACCCGCTAAAAAGCTGATGACTGATTTTTGTTCAGCTAGGGAAGTAAGTTCAAAGGTTTATCGTATGAAATCCGAATTCAATCCATTCAGGGTGCCTGTAAAAAACCGTTTTTTAGCGGGCTCGGTGGAAAGCATGCTCGGCCTGAAAAAATTGATTCGCGGGTACGATAATCGCCCCAGCGACGCGACCGGCGCCGAAAATTACGAACGTTTTTTAAAGTACACACTTGAAGTTCTTGGAATGGGGTTAACCCCGGTTGGCGGTGATCACCTCAACGAAATTCCAAAAGAAGGTCCGGTAATTTTTGTTGCTAACCATCCCTTAGGTGGACTGGAAGGTGTTGCCATGACGGATCTTTTGCTGAAGGTTCGTCCCGACTTAAAAGTGTTAACAAATCAATTGCTCACTCGAATTCCTGAGTTGAGTGGGCTATTTATTGGTGTTGATGTACTTTCAAAAAATGCGGCTGCAGCAAATGCAAAAGGTATTCGTGCCGCCTGTAAACAGCTCAGCCAGGGCGGTGCCTTGCTGATTTATCCAGCCGGTACCGTATCTGCCATTGACACCGGCACTTGGCAGATTCGTGATTCAGAATGGGATAATTTGGTTGGGCGTTTGGCGAAAAAATATAAAGCGACCTGTGTGCCGTTCTTTGTTGATGGCAAAAATAGTAAGGCGTTTTATACCGCAGGTTTAATCCATAAACGTCTGCGAACACTGATGCTGCCCCGTGAGTTGGCTAACAAAGAAGGCAAGAACTTTGACCTTTATGTGGGTAAGCCAATTTCCCCGGATGAGCTAACAAGTCTTGAAACCGAACAGGCGATTACGAATTATTTACGAATTGCGACGGATTTGTTACCAAATTCACGAAACCAAAGTAGTAAAGAATCCGTCATTATCTCAGGTGCAACAATCGCTGAGTCATCTAAGAGTGACGAGATCGAAGAACAGCTCGAAAAGATCCAAGATTGTTTGATGGTCGAGAGTGGCGAGTTTGAAGTTTATTGTGCACCCTATGATCGCCTCGGCAAAATCATGGATGCCATCGCGACTTCTAGAGAGGTAACTTTTAGGGCTGCGGGCGAAGGTACTGGTCGCGAGAAAGACTTCGATCACTATGATCCGCACTACCTACATTTATTTTTGTGGGATCGTGATGCCAAAGCGCTAGTGGGTGGTTACCGAATTGGTCGAACCGACGAGATCGTTGCCAAGCACGGTCTTAAGGGTTTGTACAGCCGCTCGCATTATCATTACGATGAACGTTACTTGCAGCGAGTGGGTAGTGCGCTAGAAATGGGTCGATCCTTTGTGACACCGGCTTATCAGCGTCATCCTCGTGCACTGGATTTACTTTGGAAGGGTATAGGCGCCTACATCGCTCGCCACCCGGAGTATCACACGCTATTTGGTTGTGTAAGTATTTCCAAAGAACATTCGATTTTAGCGCGGGCGTTTTTATCGGATTCTATGTTGGCCGGTTTTCGTGCTGAACAAGAGTTTTTAATGGATATTCGTCCGGTTGTGCCACTTAAAGTGCGCGGAAAAGTGTGGACTTTAGAAGCTCTTGCGTCTATTTCCAATATTTCTGCCATCAATAAGCTTTTGGGGCGCTGCGATCCGGGTAAGTCGGTACCAATCCTGCTTCGACATTATTTGGCGTTAAACGGTAAGTTTGTATGTTTCTCTGTAAACACCGGATTTAACGATTCTCTCGATGGTTTGATCTTGGTTGACTTACGAAAATCTCCAGACAAGTACATTAAGCGCTACCTCGGTAAAGATGGTGCTGAGAAATTTTTGCAATTATGGAATCAACATGAAACAGCTGCTTGACGCAACTATTGAAACTTTAGAACAGCTAAAGTCCCTGGTATTGATCTGTCAGGGTGAGTCTTACAACATTCCTTGTGAACATTCGCTTTCTGGTGTTGGTCGTCACGTAAGACATATTTTGGATCATTTTGTAACCGTTCGCGAAGGTATGGAAGCGCGTACGATCAATTACAACAAACGCTCTCGCAACAGTCGTTTAGAAGACGAGCCAGCCGAAGCGGTTGCTTTAATTGATGACTTGATCGATTGGATGAATAACTCAAATATTCAAAACGAGAAGGTTTGGGTAGAAACAGAAGTATCTGTGAGCCATACCCAAAATATGGTGGTTACATCTTCGCTAAGCCGTGAGTTCTGTTACTTAATTAATCACACGGTTCACCATTTGGCATACGCTAAAATGGTCGCCGGTCAACTTGGTTTTGACGTTGACAGAACCGTTGGTCTTGCGCCAAGTACGGCAACCTACCTTCGACAAACCGCTTACAGTTAATTGCGATGCGGCTCGGTCTTAGCGATTAGAGCCGCCTCTCCTTATCTCTTCCAATTACACTCCCATCTTCAATAATTCTTTTGATAAATTCGCGCTCTATTTTGACTATGGCGTTCTTCTAAGCTGCAATTTACCCAGTTAACTGTAGTTTTGCTGAGCAGTTTCAATCGCTTTCTAGAGTTATTCCACTGCGAAATTTCCTGTTATTTCTGTGATTAGAGTGCTCATTTAATTTCGTTATTTTCAGTTCAATTATTGTTTAAATGCTATTTTTGTTGTGTTCGAGCTAAAGATTTTTGAAAATAAAAACCCCCGTAATTTAAGATTTTGCAAACATGATTGTAAAACCCCCCAGTATCAACCAACTTCACCAAATTCTGCCCGATGAACCTTTGCTGATGATGGGCGCAGGCCCTGTACCTATTCCTGAAGCGGTTTCTGCGGCAAACGGTATCGTTATTAACCACCTTGGTTCGACCATGGCGAAAGTTGTCGAACAGGTTAAATCGATGGCCGGTTATATTTTTCAAACTCAGTCACCATGGATACTTGGGGTCGCGGGGCCAGGTTCTGCGGCAATGGAAATGGCTGTAGTTAATTTGATTTGGCCGGGCACTCGCGTTCTAAACATTTGCAATGGTTTCTTTTCTGCTCGACTTGCTGAGATGTCACTAAGAACTTCTGCCGAATGTGAACGTTTATATGTTCCCGACGGACAGAGCGTTGATCCCGATGCGGTTCGTGAGGTTATGGCTCGGTTCAAACCGCAAGTGGTCACGATGGTTCAGGGGGAAACCTCAAACACCACCTTTAACCGACAGCTTCCCGAAGTTGCAAAGATTGCCCGCGAGCACGACTGTTTGGTGATCGTTGATGCCGTTTGCACCTTGAGTACCATGGCGCTGCCGATGGATGAGTGGGGCGTTGATGCGGTGATCACTGGCGGTCAGAAGGGATTAAGCTCTATTCCTGGTGTATCGTTAATTGCTTTTTCGGAAAAGGCCTGGGCTCGGGTGCAAAACCGTAAGGCTCCGATGAGTCATTGGACGTTAGACGCTAATCTAGCGACTAACTTTTGGCACAAAGCCTCTTATCACTACACAGCTCCTGTTTCTGGGCTGCTCGCCCTTCACGAAGCCATGCGCTTGGTTATTGACGAAACTTTAGAAAAGCGTTTTCACCGCCACGAGGTTTGCTCCAAGGCGTTGCAAGCGGGTATTGAGACAATGGGGCTAGAGCTTTTCGTAGAACCTGATAGCCGACTAAACTCGGTAATTGGCATCCGACTGCCTGCCCAGCTTACTTCCTCGCAGATTTGCGCCCACATCTCTGCTCATTATCGCGTCGAAATTGCTGGCTCTTTTGGCCCGCCAATCGTAAGGATTGGTCAGATGGGCGAACAGTGTCGTACCCATAACCTATTCAGAGCGCTACACGCCTTCGGCTCTACCTTTAAAGATTTGGGTGTCGCTGTTGACGTTCCGGGGGCCATGGCCGAGCTGGAAAATCAACTGCAAAAATCTCGTAACGTCTAGTTGCTGCTGTGATCAAGGAAGATCCAGTCAAGCAAGCGATTACAAAACAGACTTTTCCCGGAAAGTCGGAGCTTTTTATTCCACTGTGATTCTAGCGTTTAACTAGACTGCATGCAGGGCTGGGGCTGATAACGGATTGTTCAACAGTTTAGGCGAGTTCAATGTTAGACGCCTACCTAACCCTGACTTATATCCACTCGTTCGGCTAGAAAATCCAGAAAAACCCGTACTCGCAGCGGCAGGTGGCCACCTTGCCCCACGTAGACTGCGTGGATCTCCTCGATATCACCGGGATTAGCATCTTCGAGTACCGGCTGCAGCCGTCCGTCCGCGATGTCTTCACGAACCTGAAAGGCAGCTAACCGCGCCAAGCCAAGACCGGCCAGAGCCAGTCGGCGCAACGCTTCGCCATCGCTGGCTTGGGCGTTGCCAGTCACCGGAAGCACCATATCTTCCCCAGCATATCGTAATGGCCATCCGGGTTGTGCACGCACATAGTTAGCGCCCAGACGGTTGTGAGCCAACAGTTCTTCCGGTGTAGTCGGTATGCCACAGCGCGCCAAATAGTTGGGTGCGCCAACGATCACCATCCGTGTACCTCCGAGTCTGCGCGCGACCAGATTCGAGCTTTTCAATGGGCCGGTACGTACGGCAACATCGGTACGTTGCTCTAGGATGTCGATGACGTCATCGGTCAGAGTTATGTCTAGTGTCACATCGGGGTAACGATCGAGAAACTCTGAGGCCAGTGGTAACAGAAAGTGGTGCCCGAATGGCACATTGGCATTCACCCGCAATCGACCGCGCGGTGCGGTGTGCTCGCTGGCACAGCGTTCGGCTTCTTCTAGATCGGCCAAAATCCTCACGCCGCGTTCGTAAAAGGCACAGCCTTCGGCGGTGAGCTGCAGTTGGCGGGTGGAGCGGTTGATCAGCCGCGTACCAAGACGCTGTTCTAGACGAGCGACCAGTTTGCTGACGGCCGAGGGAGTCATACCGCAGGCACGAGCAGCCGCAGAGAATCCACCCAGTTCGATGACTCGGACAAAAACTTCCAGTTCGCCGGATCGATTGACTTCCAGACGGGCCATGATCACCTCTTTGGTGAGTTCAACTCACAAATGATATTCCTTTGGGCAGTCTATTTCAAAATAGTCTTTGAACTCATAATTATTTCATCAAAAGACTTTGAAATCATCGAGAGGAGCAATCCATGAAATCACTCCACAAAACATTGGCTTCGGCCATGCTGACCTTGTTGCTTGCCGTTGGAGGTGTTGTCGCTATCGGACCTACGGTGGCGGCTGCGCCAACCTGGGTGGCGACTTGGCAGGCCAGTCCGCAACCCGTTTGGAGTTCAGACTTTCTGTTCCCTACCAACGTACCACCGGTAATGCATGATCAGACAGTGCGCCAGGTAGCGCGTATCAGTTTGGGTGGCCAGCGTTTACGCATCGTGCTGTCTAACACCTATGGCCGTGAGCCAGTCGTTGTGGGTAAGGCCACTCTTGCACGGCCGGCCGCTGACGGCATGCTGGTCGCCGACAGCCTGCGTCCGGTGACGTTTGGAGGACTGGCAATGGCGACAATTCTTCCCGGTGCTTCGTTAGTCAGTGACCCGGTTAAACTGATGGCGCCGGATCTTTCGCAGGTAGTTGTTAGCTTCCATTTACCGGACGTCACTCCTGTGAGCACGTTTCATTGGGATGGACGCCAGACCGCCTGGATTGCTCCGGGTGATCAGACGGTGAGCGTAACACTGAAGAATACCGATCGCGTCGTACAAAGCACTGCGGCCCGACCGCTGTTGACCGGAATTCAAGTCGAAACAGAACAGTCTGCGCGTACAGTAGTGGTGATGGGAGATTCGATTACCGACGGTGCCAGTGCCAGTTTGGATGCAGACAGTCGCTGGCCCGATTTCTTGGCTGCCCGATTGGCACACCAGGGTGTTGCTGTCGTTAATGCTGGTATTTCTGGCGCACGTCTGTTGACGAATGGCATGGATGTCAACGCGCTCGCACGGCTGGAGCGCGATGTGTTAGCTCAGCCCGGTGTGCAGAGTGTCATCGTGATGTTGGGTATCAACGATATCGCCTGGCCGGGTACAGCGTTCGCACCTGAGGCACAGCGGCCGACATTAGACTCGCTGATAGCAGGTTATCGGCAGTTAGTTACTCAGGCCCACAGTCGTGGTATTCGTGTGATCGGCACTACGCTGACGCCGTTCGAGGGCGCCTTGCCCGGCACGCCGCTAGACGATTACTACCAACCCTATAAAGATGACCTGCGTCGACAAGTGAATGGCTGGATTCGCGACAGCGACGTGTTCGACGCGGTGATCGATTTCGATGCTGTCCTGCGCGATCCGGCGCATCCGTCCAAAATAGCTGAACGCTACGACTCCGGTGACCATCTGCACCCCGGTGATGAAGGCAATCGCGCGATGGCTGAAGCCGTCGATCTCGATGCTCTGCTATCGGGACTGGGTACCGTTTCGGATGATGTTGCAGCTAAGACCCTACAGGAGCGTTGAATCATGCTTTTTACACCGTACCGTTTAGGAAGCTTGGAGCTGCCTAATCGCATCATCATGCCGCCGATGACCCGTGCACGCGCTGGAGCCGACAATGTGCCCACGACTTTGATGGCCGAATATTACGCCCAACGCGCTTCGGCGGGTCTGATCGTCAGCGAAGGTACACAGATCAGCCAGCAAGGCCAAGGTTACGCTTGGACACCCGGCATCCACACACCCGAGCAAGTCTCAGGTTGGCGTGGTGTCACCATCGCCGTGCATGCGGCAGGGGGACGCATTTTTGCGCAGCTCTGGCATGTAGGGCGCGTCTCTCATGTCTCTTTGCAACCCGGTGGTGCTGCACCGGTTTCGTCATCGCCGCTTATTGCTAACGGCGTCAAGGTCTTCATTGATCCCGAAGGGAAAGGGCCGAGATTGGGAGTCGGTGAGATGGTGCAGCACTCGGCGCCACGAGCCCTGACCAAAGCAGAAATCGCTTGGGTGGTGCAAGATTTTGCTGCGGCCGCTCGCAATGCGCTGGAGGCAGGTTTTGATGGTGTAGAGCTGCATGGCGCTAACGGCTACCTAATCAACCAATTCATCGACTCACAAGCCAATACGCGGACTGATGCTTATGGTGGCTCGTTACACAACCGACTGCGCTTGCTGCGCGAAGTGGTCGAGGCAATTATTAACGTCACCGGGTCGCAGCGCCTGGGCGTACGATTGGCACCTCTCACGACACTCCAAGGAGCTGTAGATGACACCCCCCAAGCGAGCTATCTCGGCGCAGCCAAGGTGCTCGACGACCTAGATGTGGCCTACATTCACATCGCCGAGGCCGACTGGGAGGATGCTCCCAATATGCCCGTCGCCTTCAAGGAGGCGTTGCGGATGATTTACGGGGGTACGCTGATCTATGCTGGAAAATACACGCTGGAGCGTGCAGAGGCCGCGTTGCGTGACGGCTGGGCCGATTTGATTGGTTTTGGTCGTCCGTTTGTCGCCAACCCCGATCTGCCCGCGCGTCTACTCCACGGTTGGCCACTCGCGGTGCCCGATTCGGCCCGTTTCTTTGGTGGTGCAGCGGCAGGTTACATCGATTATCCGAAAGCAGTACATCGTGGCAATACTGCCGAAGAGGCCGAGAAAAAGGGATGAACGAGCGAGAGCTCGTTTTGCAGGAATTGGTTGTGCTGGGCGGTCTATCAAAACTCCGGCAGCAGATATTTTTCAAGACTAACCCTATAACAGTCGCCTAAATGATGTGATCAGAAGCTTAATTGAGCTCATCTTCGGGAACAGCAACAAAAATTTCTGATGCGTTCAAGTATTGCCCGATGTACGCTAAGCGTGATGTCATATCAGTAATAATGATGGTGTGAATGTACTTTTTGTATCGGGTAAATTGATGCTATGAAAAAGCAAAGTTTGAATTCCAGGCTGACCTTAAAACACAGTTTACGCGCCGGTTTGGGAATATTGACTCTAACCATTGCGGCATGCGGCGGCGGAGGTTCTGGCTCCTCAAGTGCAAACAATACTGTGGCCAGCGCTTCAACACCTATGTTTGAAGCTGGTGTTTTTCCAAATTCAGACAATTTTAAATCTCAGTGCGAAAATCCCCGCTCTGGCTCCAGTGCTGTGACCGGTATTGTGTTTGATGACCGTGACGGCTCGACTCTGGATGAGAATTTTTGGCTGCGCTCTTGGACCAATGAGACCTACTATTGGTATGAAGAGGTAGTCGATCTTGATCCCGGATTATTCACTACGCCAGAATATTTTGAATTACTGAGAACCGAAGAGATAACCGCCTCCGGTAAAGACAAAGATGAGTTCCATTTCACGGTTCCCACCGATGAGTGGGAGGCCCTGTCTCAAACGGGAATTTCCGTCAGCTACGGCGCACAATTGGCGGTTTTGTCGCCACGAGTACCCAGAGAAATCGTTGTTGCTTTTACTGACCCCCAGACTCCCGCCAGCTTTGCGGGATTAGCGCGAGGTGATCGCGTCTTATCTATTGATGGTGTTGATATCAACACGAACAGCAGTGCGGGCATTGCTACCTTGAATGCAGGATTAGCTCCCAATGATATTGGTGAGCAGCATGTTTTTGTGTTGCAATCACTCGATGGTCGACAATACACCGCAGAACTAACGGCCGAGACCATCAATAATGTTTCGGTACAGAATGTGTCGGTTCATCAAACCGAGCAGGGTGCTGTAGGTTATTTCTTATTTAACGATCACATAGCCACCTCCGAGGCGGAGCTGGTGGCCGCTTTTAATCAGCTTAGCAGTCAAAATGTCGATGATCTGGTTCTTGATCTTAGATACAACGGCGGTGGTTTCTTGGCCATTGCCAGTCAGGTGGCTTACATGATTGCGGGCCCGAGAACGACCACAAACAGAACATTCGAGCGACTTCAATTTAACGATAAGCATCCGACGTTTAACCCAGTCACCGGGGAGCTTAATGAGCCGCTGCCGTTCTTTGATGAAACCGTAGGTTTTTCGCTTTCACCTGGGCAGCCTTTGCCGTCTTTGAATTTGTCACGAGTGTTTGTGTTAACAACCGATAGCACTTGTTCTGCTAGTGAATCCATTTTGAACAGCTTGCGCGGAATAGGCGTTGAAGTTATTCAAATCGGCACCACAACCTGTGGTAAACCCTATGGGTTTTATGCAACGGATAACTGCGGCACTACCTATTTTTCAGTGCAATTTCAGTCGGTCAATGCTCTAGGGTTTGGCGACTATGCCGACGGCTTTGCCCCGCTAGATTCACAAACCCTTGGTGCAGTGTTATTGCCGGGATGTGTGGTAAATGATGACTTTGATCATGCTCTTGGCGATCCAGAAGAAGCGATGTTTGCTCAAGCACTTCAATATCAGCAGTTTGGTCGCTGTGCGACTGTCGCTGCCGGAACCAGCTCTAAAAGCACCGATAAGATCGAAAAAAGTACGCCTCTGGTTAAAAATCCTTGGCAGGAAAATCGCATACTTAATAATCCGAATAGGCTGTCTTTTTAAGATGCGCGGCGGTATATACGGTCATATCATTGCAATCTAATTGCAGCAAATATCCGTTATAAAAGGGCGCAGATTGGCGCCCTTTTCATTAATCTGGCTGGTCTAATTACTAGGTTAAAACTTCCAAGATCTCAGGCTAAATGTTGAATTATTTGACGAAGTTATGTCTATATTATGTTTGGTTTGACCGTTCAATAAGATGTTATTCCTGTAAAGCTTAACTCTTAGCTAACAAAAGTTTGTAATCTTTTGTGGCACTGCGCGTCGATGCAGTGCACTTAGTTGTTTAGGCTCATAATTCAAAAGTTTTAAAAATCCATTTTTGTATAAAACTATTGATTTGATAAGTTATACGTATAGTTACGATTCTCAGTTCGATTAATGGAGTAGGTGGAATGAACAAGTTGTTTAAGCTGAGTAGTGCTGGTGTCTTTTCAGCGGTTTTAGCGTCTTGCGGCTCCTCTGAGAAAGTATCGACCGTAGAGTTTCAATTGATCTATGGATCACAACCGCTTGATTGCAGTAGAGCATTCGAGATGGATGGCCGGGAGTGGGTTCTTGATGCTCTGCAAATGTACGTATCCCAGATTCGCTTTGCCGATAAAGAGGCGAGTTTGATTAACCAGTCCGACAAAGAAACCCAAGCGGCAATGTTAGGTACTCGCTGTAAAGGATCAGGTCGTTGGGTGGTTAATATGAAGCCAGTTAGCTTAGAAAGTGAAACTAACTTGAGCTTTCTTCTAGGACTTCCATTTGAGTTGAATCACGGAAATCCATTGTTGGCCGAAGAACCTTTGAACCATTCCGACATGTTTTGGACTTGGCAGCTAGGCCACAAATTTATTCGAATGGATGTTCGGTCGGAAGTTAGCGAAGAAAAAACCGAACATTGGGCCTTTCATTTAGGCTCTATTGGTTGTGACTCTGCGTCTTCGATGCGTGCCCCAGCCGAGAGCTGCGCACATGCAAATACGTTTGAGGTCATGATCAATGACTTTAAACCCAATGCGCCTGTGTATATTCATGTAGATCGGTTAATCGAGAACGCTCAGTTAACCAAAGATAATTGTATGGGTAATCCCGACGATGAGGCCTGTATTCCATTGCTCAAGAATTTGGCTGCGGAATCACAGGGAGGTCGTATTTTTTCTCAAACGATGTAAATCATCATGCGCAAGATATTTTTAACCGCTGTTGCAGTGTTAGTCGCTGGCTGTGGAGAAAAGCAGCCTAAAAGTGATTTTGTTTGGGATTTGCCTAAGGGTTATCCGGCACCCACAGTTCCACATGATAACCCTATGACCAATGCGCGCGTGGAGCTGGGCCGACATTTATTTTACGACGTCAAACTGTCGGCAAATCAAACACAAAGTTGCGCATCATGCCATATTCAAGCGCTTGCGTTTGCAGAGCCTGTATCCGTTTCTATTGGCTCTACCGGCCATTCGTTGCGCAGAAATGCGTCTTCATTGGTGAATGTTGGTTATAACCGCAGTTTGACGTGGGCTCATCCGTACATTCGCTCAATAGAGCGTCAAGTTTTGATTCCCATGTTCAATGAAGACCCAGAGGAACTGGGTATCACCGGTCGCGAACAAGAAATTATGCAGCGTTTTAATTCCGAGCTGTATAACCCGCTGTTCACTGATGCCTTTGGTGATTCCGAAGTCACTATGGATCGTATCGCCAAGTCGTTATCGGCGTTTGTGCGAAGTTTGGTTTCTTTCAACAGTCGCTTTGATCGTTATACCAATGCCGGTGATGACTCTGCGTTAAATGAAAGCGAAATTCGCGGTATGGATTTGTTTTTCTCAGAAGAGGTTGATTGCCACCATTGCCATGGCGGTTTTAACTTTACACAGTCAATTAACGAAGATGAGGAAATCGACGAACATTTACCTTTCCATAATATTGGTATGTTCAATATTGACGGCAAAGGTGGATATCCCGAGGAAGACATGGGTGTTTATGAAATCACCCGCAAAAAACAAGATATGGGTGCATTCCGAGCACCAACTCTACGTAACGTAGCTGTTTCGGCGCCCTACATGCACGATGGCAGCATGAAAACCTTGGAAGAGGTCGTTGATTTTTACGCCGAAGGCGGTCGCGACATTAAAGAAGGTCCGCATAAGGGCGATGGAAGAGAAAACCCCTTCAAGAGTCAATTTGTGAAGCAAGTAGAGTTGTCTGAGCAAGATCGAAAAGACTTGGTGGCTTTTCTTAAGGCTTTAACCGACGAGGAATTTTTAACCAACCCTAAATTCGGTAATCCATTCTTTCAACAAAAAGTACCCGAAAATGGGGACGCTTTAGAGCCTGAAGAGATCACTGAGTCGGCCGAACAGTAATAAATTCTTAGGCGTGCAGTAAGTGGTAGCGTTTCTATATAAAAAAAGCGAGGTTATTACCTCGCTTTTTTATTGTTTATTGAGAATGACTTTAACAAAAAGGCTTCGGGCATCTATGTCCAAGCTTCTCTTTCAAACAGATAACCGCCTTCGACCGTACGAATCTTTTTGGGGGCTTTTTTATCGTCACGTAAAATTTTACGTAATCGAGCGATATGCCAATCAATAGCGTCTTTATCTAATTTGGATTCTTTAAAGTAATTAACCAGTTCATCGGTATTCATTACACAATTAGCGTTAATTACCAAGTAAATAAGTAGATTATATTCTTGCTCGTTTAAAGCAATGGACTTGTCGCCCAGCCAAACTTCTTTGGTGTATCGATTGATCTTCAAGCTGCCGACGGAAATGTTTCTAAGATAACTTTTCACTACCTTAGGCTTTGGCAGAGGGAATCGAGTAATCAGATCCTGTATGTGTTGGTCAAGCTTGTCAAAATCTGACACAGAGATAATAAGATCTGACTGAATACCCAGTTTATCATTTGAGGTAGATGGTGCAGATTCTGAAGGACGAATTTCTAGAATAGGTGCCGGATGTACGGATTTCAGCCGATGAAAAACCGAATAATCCGAAGCTTTCGAAAATTCCTCGTCACAGATAATAATTTCGGGCCTGAATGAAAGCACTGCGCCAAGTGCTTGAGCGTGGTCAGTTTGTTGAAATAAGTGTATGTCTAAGGTCGCAAGCTGAGCGTTAACCGCCACAATAATATGCGGGTTAGAAATCAACAGTAAAACGTTTGGTAAAGCAAAACTCACTTCCGATTCTCCAATACTCTGCTTTTTTCTAAACGTTTAGATAGCAATGGTGGTGTACAAGCAGGATGTCATTTTCTCATAGGTTTACATGGAAAAAGAAATGATTTGAACGCCAATTACATGGATCGCTGAATAATATAAGAAAATCTCTTATGAGCTTAAAACTATAGTTTATCTTAGCTCTTAAATTGCTCTCATTTTTATTAGAACAATTTTTTATTTCGCCGATCGGCTAAATATCTTTAGTGTAGATTAGGTTGGTGAAATCGCACCGATTAATAAGATATTTACTCAATTTGTTTTCAGATTCGTTGAGTCGAGTCAAATTTCGAACATGAATGACAAAAAAGATGTAAATTTTTAGAGAGGGGTGTTTAAAAAGCAGAGTCAGAAGATATCTGCTTTAAAAGTAATGGCACCTTAACGGGTGCCAAATACAACCATGGTCTTACCTTTGACGGAAACTAAACCCTGATCTTCTAGAGTTTTGAGTACTCGTCCGACCATTTCTCGCGAGCAACCAACAATTCTGCCGATTTCTTGACGGGTGATTTTAATCTGCATGCCATCTGGATGGGTCATGGCGTCGGGTTCATTGCACAAGTCCAACAGAGTTCTAGCAACCCGACCGGTTACGTCTAAGAATGCCAAGTCACCCACTTTTCGGGTGGTATTGCGCAGACGTTTTGCCATTTGGGTTCCCAAAGCGAATAGGAACTCCGGATGGCTTGCTGTTAATTCTTGAAATTTCGCGTAACTAATTTCAGCAACTTCACACTCGGTTTTTGCTCTGACCCACGCACTTCGGGAATCATGCTGGTCAAATAAACCCATTTCACCGAAGAAGTCGCCGTCGTTTAGGTAAGCAACAATCATTTCATGGCCTTCGTCGTCCTCAATAACGACGGTTACCGAGCCTTGAATGATGTAGTAAAGAGAATCGCTCTTATCACCTGCGTAGATAAGCGTACTTTTGGCAGGATAACGTCTGCGATGACAATGACTTAAAAATTGCTCTACATTATTAATATGTGGAGTGAGAGATACGGCTACCAAACTTTCCCCCTGGCTTTCGGCCTTTAGATCCTGAACTTCCCAGGCCCTTTTTGATCAGCGCCCCAAGACGTCAATCCACTTAATTCAACAAATTGATGACACCAATAACTCGTGCACCCAAATTGACATTATGGCTCTCCAATTGCGATTGCACCAGCATTTCGCAAAAGCTTGGCCGATTTTGTGAAGTGCTTATCTGACAATTAGATTCTATTAAAAGGTTTTGTTATTTTGCGTCGTTTTTCAGAAGCTTAGACGCATGTGTTAAGCTATCTCGCAGATATATTTCGCAATCATTCAGGAGTCTTTTCGATGCAAGCCACGGTCAAATGGGTAGACGGTGTTCAGTTTTTGGGCGAAGCAGGTAGCGGCCACAGTGTCGTTATGGATGGAGCTGCCGACCACGGTGGAAGAAACTCTGGTTTTCGACCCATGGAAATGATTTTGGTGGGTATTGGCGGTTGCGCTTCTTTTGATGTGATTACCATTTTGAATAAAGCTCGCCAGCCGGTGCAAGATTGTCGATGTGAATTAACCGCTGAGCGCGCCGATACAGTTCCTTCGGTATTTACCAAAATTCATATGCATTTCGTTGTTACAGGTTCTGGTCTTAAAGAAGCTCAGGTTGCACGTGCGGTGGAGTTATCTGCGACGAAATATTGTTCGGCATCTAAGATGATGACCAATGCAGGTGTTGAAGTGTCTCACGACTACGAAGTAGTAGAATCGTAGATAAATTGTTGTAAGTGGTTTTTGTAAGTTCGGAAAAGCGAAAACTGGTTTGCCAATTTTGGAATATGAGCAAGCCAGTTATGTGTTAATAAATTTACCAGTCGTGAGTTGATAAATTTAAAAATCAGACGCGGTAAGTCGTTTTGGTCATGACCTTACTGACGGCAGTCATGGCAAGTTTTACCGGCATTGGAAATTTAGAGCCCCCCGCATCGATCGCTCGATCGGCGTGTTCTTGCTCGTCTTCTATCATTTGCTCAACAATCTTGCGGCTTTTAGTATCTTCTAGCGGTAACTTTTTAAGATGATCGTTGAGATGTTTGCAAACTTGATCTTCTGTGGCTGCCACAAATCCTAACGATATTTTATCGCTGACCAGTCCTGCCGCGGCGCCTAAGCCAAACGACATAGCGTACCAAACCGGATTAAGCGCACTGGTTCTACCACCTAATTCTTTAATGCGTTCCTCGCACCAAGCTAAGTGATCGAGTTCTTCCAAAGCGGCCTTGTCCATTTCTTCGCGGACGTTCGGCAGTTTTGCGGTTGTCGCCTGGCCCTGATACAAACCCTGCGCGCAAACTTCGCCACAATGATTAATTCGCATTAAGGCTGCGGCATGCTTACGGTCGCGCTCGTTCATTTCAACATCTTCGGTTGTGCTGGCCGGTGAAGCATGAAAAACCGGCTTATTACCGGGAGTTAGGGTGCGAATTGCACGATCTGCTTGAGTTATTAAGTGATCGATTGGGTTAAGTCTACGAAACGGCATAGTATTTCTCTAATGCTAAAATCTAAAGGAAACACGGATTAGCCTAGAGTTTCCCGCGACACAAAGATGTGTCGCCAATTTCAAGAACGGTAAGTAATTGAAATTGTGAAGAAATTGGAAATCGCATTGTCAATTTCCGTCCACTGATTAAATCATGGGAAAGCTAATCGGGGTTACCAAAGCTAAATGCTACGACAAACAGCCGTAATGTTGTAGTTTTACATCAAAACTCTACGGCGTGACTTCATATTTGGATGGGAGATAAACATGGATGATCTAATGGCGGTGCTTACGGCAAACATTCCGCTGGCGGTGATCGAAACCGATGACGAAAAGCGAGCGTGTGAGCAATTGCAGGATATTGCCCGAGGTTTGCGTAGACCTTGCTACAAATGGACCTTCAGCGATGGCTTGAAAGAGTTTGATCATAAATTTCAGATCGTTAAGGCGCCGGAGTACACCAAACCCAATCATGTGCTGGAGAAAATTAAACAAGAACCGACGCCTTCGGTTTTTATTCTGTGTGATTTTCATCCGTTTATCGACGGTGAACCATTGCACATTCGCCTGATTAAAGACATCGCTCTCAATTACGATTTAACGGCTCATACGCTGGTATTTATCAGCCATAAATTTGAAATTCCCCCCGAGTTAAGATCCTTTTCGCAGCGTGTTTGTCTGGCCATGCCCACCGAAAATGACATCACCAAAATCGTCCGCGAAGAGGCCAATCGCTGGACCTCACAGCGTGGTGGCAGAATTAGTGTTGATCGTGAAGCTCTGCGGATGTTGGTTAACACTGTCAAAGGCGTTGGGCATCAAGATGTTCGCCATCTGGTTAGAACCGCTATTTTCGACGACGGCGTTATAGACCACAGCGATGTTCCTGCCATTAACAAAGCGAAATTTGAACTGCTCGCGATGGATGGCATCTTGAGTTACGAATTCGGCGTTGAGCAAATGGATAAGGTTGGCGGCCTCGACAATTTAAAATCGTGGCTTGGGCAGCGAAAAGCCGCGTTTTTAAATCCTGAAGAAATCGATGCACCGAAAGGTGTGTTGATGGTGGGTGTGCAGGGTGCTGGCAAAAGTTTAGCGGCAAAAGCCGTTGCGGGGCTGTGGAATCTGCCATTATTACGCTTGGACTTTGGTGCTCTGTACAACAAATTCTTTGGTGAAACCGAGCGTAATTTGCGCCAGTCGTTGAATCAAGCCGAAGTGATGGAACCATGCGTACTGTGGATCGATGAGATTGAAAAAGGTCTCGCCACCGGCGATAGTGACAATGGCACCTCGAAACGAGTTTTAGGAACCCTGCTTACTTGGATGGCAGAACGCAAACAAAAAGTCTTCTTGGTGGCAACCAGCAACGATATCTCGCAATTACCGCCGGAATTGTTACGAAAGGGTCGGTTTGATGAGATCTTTTTCGTTGACCTTCCGGATTCTGCGGCGCGACGAGCCATTTTTGTGATTCATTTAAACCGACGTAACATCGCTGCTATCGATTTCGATCTCGATCTTTTGGTGCAAACCAGTGCTGGCTTTAGTGGAGCCGAAATCGAACAGGCGATTATCTCCGCCATCTTTGCTGCAAACGCCCAAGAAACCCAAGTGGATGATCAGCTCATTTTGCAGCAGTTACACGCAACCAAGCCTTTATCCGTGGTTATGGCCGAAAAAATAGCCAGTCTGAGAATTTGGGCAAGCGAAAGAACGATAAAAGCCTAAAAAGGGGTTTGTTGTTGAAGGACTTTTGATCTGAAAACAAACGGAAAAAGCAGTTTTTTAGGTGTGCAGTTTAGCGAGAAGGTTATCAAGAACCTCCGCCTAATCTTTCAGGATGTAGGCAGAGGTTCTTGATAGGCGAAGTTTCTTAACAGACAGAGCTTCTTAACAGACAGAGCTTTTTGATAGGTACGAGTTTATCAACAGATGAATTCGTTACTTACCTGATTCACGTGCAATAGCGCGATAGCCGATATCTTTACGGAAAAATCGACCGGTCCAATCGATGGCTTCGGCCGCTTGATAAGCATTTTCGCAGGCTTCTTTTACGGTGTTACCCAAGGCGGTTGCACACAATACGCGGCCGCCGGAGGTAACCACATCGCCGTTATCGTTGAATGTGGTTCCCGCATGAAAGACTTTGCTGTTCTCGTTAAACTCAATATCAAGCCCAGAAATTACGTCGCCTTTAGCATAATCAGCAGGATAACCACCGGCCGCTAAAACAACGCCAACGGATGGGCGGTCATCCCATTTTGCTTCGGTTTTATCCAAGTCACCGGCCAGTGCTGCGTTACATAACTCAACCAGATCAGATTGTAAGCGCATCATGATCGGTTGGGTTTCTGGATCACCGAATCGACAGTTGTATTCGATAACTTTGGGTTCGCCTTGCGGAGAAATCATCAAGCCTGCGTACAAGAAACCGGTGTAGGTATTGCCTTCGGCGGCCATGCCGGCAACGGTTGGTTCGATGACTTCTGCCATGATTCGCTCGAAAACTTCGGCCGTTACCACGGGTGCTGGCGAATAGGCACCCATACCGCCGGTGTTTGGCCCTGTATCGCCTTCGCCGACGCGTTTATGATCTTGGCTGGTTGCCATTGGCAAAATGTTTTTACCGTCAACCATAACGATAAAACTGGCTTCTTCGCCTTCGAGGAAGTCTTCGATAACTACACGAGCACCAGCTTCGCCAAAGGCATTACCAGAAAGCATGTCTTCGACTGCTTCGATAGCTTCATCAAGAGTCAGCGCAACAATAACACCTTTACCTGCGGCTAGGCCGTCAGCCTTAACAACAATCGGTGCACCGCGTTCTTTTAGATAAGCGATGGCCGGTTCTACTTCGGTGAAGGTTTGGTATTGCGCGGTTGGAATTTGGTGTCTGGCTAGAAAGTCTTTGGTAAAAGATTTAGAGCCTTCTAACTGCGCGGCACCTCTGCTCGGACCAAAGCAGGCAAGGCCTTGCTCGCGGAAATAATCGACAATGCCGTCAACCAGTGGTGCTTCTGGGCCAACAATGGTTAAACCAACGTTGTTGTTTTTGGCAAACTGAGCGAGCTTTTCGAATTCAGAAACACCAATAGCGATATTTTCGAGCTTTGCTTCGCGAGCGGTGCCTGCGTTGCCGGGGGCAACAAAAACGATGTCTACTTGGTTGGATTGAGCGGCTTTCCAAGCTAAAGCGTGTTCACGACCGCCACTGCCAATGACTAAAACATTCATGAATTAGTTTCTCCTGAGACATTGGGCAGTTCGAGACCGCCCAATGAGAGTTTGGAATTAAACGGTGTTATTTAGTGGCGGAAGTGACGCATGCCGGTAAACACCATGGCGATGTTGTGCTCATCGGCTGCGGCGATAACTTCGTCGTCACGAATTGAGCCACCCGGCTGAATAACACAGCTAATACCTACGGAGGCAGCATTATCAAGACCATCACGGAATGGGAAGAAGGCGTCGCTGGCCATGCAACTGCCAGAAACTTCAAGGCCTGCATGCTCCGCTTTGATAGCGGCAATGCGTGCCGAGTTAACGCGACTCATTTGGCCTGCACCAACTCCAATGGTGCGCTGATCTTTAGCGTAAACAATGGCGTTTGACTTAACCATTTTGGCGACTTTCCATGTGAATAGTAGGTCGCGAATTTCAGCGTCTGTTGGTTGACGTTGGGTAACCACTTTCAGGTCAGTGGCTGTAATTAAGCCAAGATCACGTTCTTGCACCAAAAGTCCGCCGTTCACGCGTTTGAAGTCGAAGCTTGGTTGATCGGCACTTAAATCGCCACACACGAGCAAGCGAATGTTTTTCTTGGCGGCGATAATTTCAGAAACACCCGCAGCGACACTTGGCGCGATAATGACTTCAACGAATTGTTTATCAACAATTGATTGTGCAGTGGTTGCGTCTAACTCGCGGTTAAAGGCGATGATGCCACCGAAGGCAGATTCTGGATCGGTAGCAAAGGCTTTGTTGTAGGCTTCAAGTAGATTGTCGCTAGACGCTACACCACAAGGGTTGGCGTGCTTGACGATAACGCAGGTCGGTGCATCGAAGAGTTTTACGGTCTCAAGTGCTGCATCGGTATCGGCGATATTATTGTAAGAAAGCTCTTTACCTTGCAGTTGTTTGGCAGAGCTTATTGAACCTTCAACGGCAGTGCCTTCTACGTAAAAAGCGCTCTTTTGATGAGGGTTTTCACCGTAACGCATGTCTTGCTGCTTGTTGAATTGCAAGTTAAAGGTACGCGGGAAGTCTTTGTTGCCGCCTTCGACTAAGCGACCAAAATAGTTGGCAATGGCACCATCGTATTTTGCGGTATGTTCGTAGGCTTTGATGGCAAGGTTAAAGCGCGTTGCTTTACAGGTTGCGCCATTGTTTGCTTTCATTTCAGCAAGTACTGATTCGTAATCGCTGGCGTTAACCACGATGTTTACGAAGGCGTGGTTCTTCGCCGCAGCGCGTACCATAGTCGGGCCGCCGATATCGATGTTTTCAATTGCGTCTTCTAGTGAGCAATCTGGGTTGGCAACGGTCTTTTCGAACGGATATAGGTTGACTACAACCATATCAATGGCGGCAATGTCATGTTCAGCCATGACTTGATCGTCTTGACCGCGACGAGCGAGGATGCCACCGTGGATTTTGGGATGCAGAGTTTTCACTCGACCGTCCATCATTTCAGGGAATCCGGTGTGTTCGGAAACCTCGATTACATCCAAGCCTGATTCTTTCAATAGCTTAAACGTACCACCTGTGGATAGTAGTTCAATGCCGTAAGTCCGTAATTCGCGAGCGAATTCCACGATTCCGGATTTATCGGAGACACTGATTAAGGCACGTTTAATCGGTAGGAAATCCTCTGATGATGACATTCGGTGTTCTCTCCCAAAAGATATGTTGCAGAAATACTTGTCCGTCAACAAAGTTGATCGAACTAGAAAAAGAATAGAATAACTACCGCCTCTTCTCGTGCGTTTGTTGGTTTAATTATCGATATGAGAAGTAAGGGTAGGGTGTGTTCGAAAACGAAAATTACGGAGTCTGTTAGTACAGAAAATAACGCCCGGATTTAAACCGGGCGTCATGATTAAAGCTGGCCGTACTGCTTAAGCTTTTTACGTAGGGTGCCACGATTTAAACCTAAAAGCTCGGCGGCTTTGGTTTGGTTGTGGCGAGTGTATTTCATAACTACTTCAAGTAGCGGGGCTTCTACTTCAGCCATCACAAGCTCATAAACGTTAGAAACGTTTTGACCGTCTAAGTGCTGGAAGTAGTTATCAATCGATTGCTTTACACAGTCACGTAGTGAGCTGCTGGTAGCTTCGATGTTGGTGGTACGGAAACGATCACCGGTAACTTCTGGTGCAGTCGCTGTGTTTGTGTTGTTGGTCAGTTCAGCTAGTGCTGTTTCAATTTGACTCATGCCGCTTTTTCCCCATCACGTATCAAGGCACTAAAATTTTCTTCAATGCACTCAATTTGTTTTTGCGCACTTACTAATTGGTTGAATGTTGTTCGAAGGTTTTCGCCGTTGGTGAAACCTTTCAGGTACCACCCCGCATGTTTACGAGCGATGCGTACCCCTAAGTAGTCCCCATAAAATGAATGCAGCTCTTTTAGGTGACTAATTAAAATGGTTTTGATCTCATCACTACTGGGTTCAGAAACGGCATTGCCGGTTTTGAGGTAGTGATTGATCTCCCTGAAAATCCAGGGTCGACCCTGAGCTGCTCGACCAATCATGATCGCGGCTGCTCCGGTATGGTCTAGTACTTCTTTAGCTTTAACGGCATTGGTAATATCGCCGTTAGCAATAACCGGAATCGATACTGCTTGGCATACTTCAGCTATGGTGTCGTATTCGGCTTCGTCATTGAACCGGCAGGCACGGGTTCTACCGTGAATGGTTAGAGCCTGTACACCGATGCTTTCGGCCATTTGTGCAATGGTTAGTGCGTTCCTTTGGGTTTTATCCCAACCGGTACGAATCTTCAAAGTCACAGGAATCTTGACCGAACCGACCACTGCTGTGAGTATTTTTTCAACTAAGGGTTCATCGCGTAAGAGCGCAGAACCCGCCGCCTTGTTGCAGACCTTCTTAGCCGGACAACCCATGTTGATATCAATAATATCAGCGCCGAGTTGTTCGTTGGCGACTGCTGCGTCAGCCAAAGCAATTGGGCAGGTGCCCGCTATTTGCACTGACTTAACACCCGTTTCGCCATTGTGATTCAGTCGAGAGGCTGATTTCCTGCTATTCCATAATTTGGTGTCGCTGGTAACCATCTCGGAAACTGCCAGTGCCGCTCCATAAGCTTTGCATAACCGTCGAAATGGCAAATCACTGATCCCGGCCATAGGTGCCAGAACCGTGCGACCATCGATGTAATGATTACCTATGTTAAACGCCAAAATTCTGATCCGTCGCTTGTGAAATTAAAGTTCGCTCAAAATCGAAAGATTCACGATAAGTCTAAAGTGAAGTCTTACGACCCGAATTACAGTAAATTCTTCAATTGATCACAAATGCATCGCTGGTCAAAAAAGGGCGCCCATCATACCCGCATCTTGAGAAAATGGGAAAGCAGAAATTAACCGTATTGTGGAAATTTTGCGCCTGATTAAATATCTAGCTTGGCGCCTGATTTCGCTTCATTTTCAAAGCCTCTAACGAGGCGCCGGATTATAGGGATTTCGACGTGATTGGCAATCGATAGCGTTAATTTGATCAGTCTTTGAGTTTGAATAAATGCCGCAAAAATTTTCAGGTGTACTTTCCCATAGAATCAGTTCGGCCCTTTTAACGAGCACGGCAATACTCACCGTTCAAGCGAGCTCGATCGGTGAGTAGAGGTAAATATTTTTAGAATAAAAAAAGTGTCTTTAAAGCGGTTTTTATTATCTACCTTAAAGATTCAGATTAGAGTCGGGTATGAATGCTCGATAATTCACCGCGGCTTCACCCGGATCAGCGATCTCTAGGCTGATGTGAATGGGTTGTTTAACCGGCATGATGGTTTCCCCAGCAAGCTCACCGCGAAGATACTCTCTGGGATTAAATACGCGCTCAGCAAGAGGATTGTCGTTGAGGTCACTAAAACGCAGGGCAAGGCTCGGATAAGGTTGTTCAAAGCCTGCGGTATTTAGCAAGACCGCGTCGGCAATCAGGGCGTTGGTGAGTGTAGGATGGGTTCTTACCACCAAAGTAATTCGGATTTTGTTGTAGTCGTATCGCGTTGGTAAGGTGCAGCCAAACACCGGGCAAGCCATTGAATACCATTGGCGGTAGGGCTCAACACGACTCCATGTATCAAACTTCAGGTAACCAATTTGAATGATTACAGCAAGCAAAAGAACTACATTGCCCAAAATTAACGCACTTTTAATCCAAATTCGATTACTCTTTTTGGGCTTAACCGTCATTTCTACAGGTTCGCGAGCTAGCGCGTGTAAAAACTCTTGGCGGTCGCCGGGCTCCGGAATCATCTGATCCTCATCTGGATCGTCAAATCCCTCTAACTCACGCTTAAGCTTGGCCAGTTCGTCGTCTTCGATGGCAAAACTGTCGCTGGTTTTGGAAGATTTTTGCGGCGGTTCATCAAAATCAGAAAAATTATCGTAGTTATCTAGATCGTCGAAATCGTCGCCAATAGCGTCAAAACTGCCGGTTCTGCTGCCATCAAAGCGGCTGGTGTCTTCATCTAAATCATCTTCAAGAGGATCATCAAAACGCAGAGTTTTTAACTCATCGTCCTCAGATGGTTGCGATTCATCAACATCGAAACGAAAGACTTCGTCGTCATCATCTTCGCTACTTTCGGTCGAAAAATCTTGCGTCGTGTCTTTTTTAAACTCGGCCGATGGAGTTTGTTTGACGGGCTTGCTAGGCGTATGGCTTTCTTCCTCAAGCATTTTAAGCGCCCAGCTCTCGTCGGCTTGGTCCTCATCTTCGTCTTCATCGACGAGGTGAAAAGACGATTGCTTGGGTGATGCGTCAAACAATGAACTGCCGTCATCTAACCAATTCTGCTTGGTCGGATTGAGCTGAAACTCGGCGAGATCGTCCATGGTGCCTTGATACTTGGCACTGTCCGATTCTCCGCTTTCCATATCGTCGCTGATGAGTATGTCATCGAGCTCCGATTCGGCATCAATTGCACTTTGATCGAAGGCGAGCTGCTGTGGCGCGGGCGCCGTGTTTACTTTAGGTTTTGGTTTTGCGGGCGCAGTCTGGATCTGTGCTTTGGGTGTCGCTGCTTTCTGTGCTGCAGGTTTTACCGTTACGAAGTTTTCTTCAGCATTAAAGATGTGTAGACAAGATCCGCAACGCACGGCACCTTTGGCGGATTTGAGCTGCAAGGGCGTAACTCGAAACGAGGTGCTGCACTTTGGACAGCGCGTTATTGAGCTTGTCATAGTTTAGGGACCTGTTTGGACCAAACTGAAGGGTAGTCGGTAACGACGTTACGCCGAGCTTGGGAATATTTCCAGGCTCGGTGTCCGAAAGTCAGCTTCTAGATTAACCTGTTTTGTTAAGCTTTGTATGTAAGCTGCTGTAATGACAAGAATTTTAGTGGTTTCGAGATTGTTCGTAAATTATTCTGTGCGTTTTTATCAAGACTTAGGCCACAAAATTTAAGGGTTCAAGGCTTTTTGGCCGGTAAGTCTTACCCACTGTTCTTTCTCACAGACCGGATCGAAGGTTATTTCAGGGTAGGCAGCCATTACAGCTTCTGCTTGTGTGGCCAGTATTCCTGACAAACACAATAAGCCGCCGGGCTTGACCAGCGCGTTAATTTGGCCAGCCAGCTCTACTAAAGGTCCGGCTAAAATATTGGCGATAGTGATATCAACTTGCTGAGGCTTGAAGTCTTTAGGCAGGTATACCGGAAAAGATTCTTTCGGGAGTCCATTTTTTTCAGTGTTATCTGCAGTGGCAATTAATGCTTGCGGATCTATATCGATACCTTGGGCTGAATTTGCACCAAGCAATAAAGCGGCGATACCTAAAATGCCAGACCCGCAGCCAAAATCTATGACGCTTTTGTCGGTACAATCCACCTGATCGAGCCATTGGACACATAAGAATGTGGTTGGATGTGTGCCCGTACCGAATGCTAAACCTGGGTCTAGCTTTAAATTAATGGCATTAGGTTCCGGCGGTTCACACCAGCTTGGACAAATCCAGAGGCGATCACCACAGCGAATGGGCTTGAAGTCTTCCATCCAACTTCTTATCCAATCTTTATCTTCTAGTTGTTCCCACTTTGCAGAACTTCCGGTGCTTGCGACGAACTTGTCGATTGCTTCACTGATCGCAACTGTATCGACATCGGCTTCATAAAGAGCCATAAGCTGAGTTTTATTCCACAGCGGAGTCTCGCCTAAGGCTGGCTCTAAAATTGGCTGGTCGGCGTTATCGCGTAACGTAATACTTAACGCTCCGTGATCTAGAAGTGCATCTTCGAAGGATTCAACGTGTTCTTTTTCGGTGGCAATTAACAATTGAAGCCAAGGCATGATGGGCGCTCAGTAAAATAAGATGGGCGGATATCAAAAATGTTTTAGACAAGCCATACATCCGTAGTAATCACCGATGTATGGCAAGTGTGATCAGATTTCTGTTCGTTCTATTTAGATTAACGAATCATCAATCTTACGAGCTCAGCTTTTTCTCTAGGTAGTGAATATTGACACAACCCTTACGGAAGCCTTGGTCTCTCACTAGATCTTGCTGAAGTGCGATATTGGTGCGAATTCCTTCGACAACCAATTCATCAAGTGCAACACGCATCTTGTTCAAAGCGGATTCACGATCTTCGGCGTGAGTAATTACCTTGGCGATCATGGAATCATAGTTGGCGGGAACTGTGTAGCCACTGTAAAGATGAGAGTCAACACGCACACCCAAACCACCCGGAGAATGGAAGTTAACCACTTTACCTGGGCTTGGTAAGAAGGTTCTGGCGTCTTCAGCGTTAATGCGACACTCAAAAGCATGGCCGTTGAGCTTTACGTCTTCCTGTTTAATAGAAAGCTTCTCGCCAGCACAAACTCGGATTTGTTCTTTGATTAGATCGATACCCGTTACCATTTCAGAAACAGGATGCTCAACCTGAATACGAGTGTTCATTTCAATGAAATAGAAATTACCGTCTTCGTATAAGAATTCAAAGGTACCTGCGCCGCGGTAGCCAATCTCAACACAGGCGCGAGTACATGCATCGTAAACGGCTTGGCGGGCGTCATCGGGAATTCCTGGAGCTGGCGCCTCTTCAAGTACTTTTTGATGGCGACGTTGCAATGAGCAGTCGCGGTCAAACAAGTGAATAGCACTACCTTGACCATCGGCCAGAATTTGTACTTCTACGTGACGTGGGTTTTCAAGGAATTTCTCCATGTACACCGTATCGTCACCAAAGGCGGCACCTGCTTCACTTTTAGTTACATGAATAGAGTTGAGCAGTGCAGACTCAGTGTGTACTACACGCATACCGCGACCACCACCACCAGCCGCAGCTTTGATGATAACCGGGTAACCAATATCGCGAGCGATTTTTAGGCAGCCTTCTTTGTCTTCCGGTAACGGGCCGTCAGAGCCGGGTACAGTTGGTACGCCTGCTTTTTTCATGGCCTGAATAGCGGAAACCTTGTCGCCCATTAGACGAATCACATCAGCACTTGGGCCGATAAAAACGAAGCCGCTTTTTTGTACTTGTTCCGCAAAGTCAGCGTTTTCTGCCAGAAATCCGTAGCCTGGATGAACACCGGTTGCATCGGTGATTTCCATCGCTGCAATAATTGATGGAATGTTTAAATAACTTTGGTTCGACGGATTTGGACCGATGCACACAGACTCGTCTGCCAAGCGAACGTGTTTGAGGTCTTTGTCGACGGTAGAATGCACGGCGACCGTGTGGATGCCCAGTTCTTTACAGGCGCGCAAGATGCGCAGGGCAATTTCACCGCGATTTGCGATAAGAATTTTATTGATCATGTGTCTTTAGCTCCCGTTGGGCTGTAGTACAGAACGCGTATGCGGGGCTTATTCAATAATTATCAAAGGTTGATCAAATTCGACCGCTTGACCATCGTCAACAAGAATAGCTTTGATGACTCCGGATTTATCGGTTTCGATTTGATTCATCATTTTCATCGCTTCAACGATACAAATGGTATCGCCAGCAGAAACCGATTGACCAACAGCTATGAAGGGTGATGATCCTGGGCTTGGTGCTGCGTAGAAGGTGCCTACCATCGGGGACTTAATAACATGGCCACTGATTTCTGGGGCTGATGCTGGCGCAGCTTCAGGGGCAGGTGCGTAGGTTGGCTGAGGTGCAGACATTGGCGCATGTTGAACGGGCATAGGCGCGTTAACAAAAACCGGTTGCGCATGAGCGCCACTGCTACCACGGCTGATTCGAACCGATTCTTCGCCTTCCTTAATTTCGATCTCGCCGATATCAGATTCTTCTAGGATTTCTATAAGCTTTTTAATTTTGCGAATATCCATTAACTTTTCTCTATTTTTGGCGGTATTTTCCGCTAAAAGTGTAGTTGGTGTAAGGTTGCGGGTAGTTTTGGTTTAGGCTGTCTTGCTGGCTAAATGTTCCACAGCATAGTGCAACGCTAGAGAGTAACCTTTAGCTCCTAAACCGCAGATAACCCCTACGGCGATATCCGAAAAGTACGAGTGTTTTCGGAAGGGCTCGCGGCTATATACGTTCGATAAATGAACTTCAATAAATGGTAGGCCTACACCGAGTATGGCATCGCGAAGCGCAACGCTGGTGTGAGTAAAGGCGCCCGGATTAAAGATCAAAAATTCAACACCATTGTGTTTTGATTGATGTATGCAGTTGATCAACTCGAATTCAGCGTTCGATTGAAAGTGCATCAAATCAATGTCGCAAGCGCTCGCTTTTTCGACGAGGTCTTGGTTGATGGCGTCTAACGTCAAGCTGCCGTAGATTTCTGGTTCGCGGGTACCTAACAAATTTAGGTTCGGGCCGTGTAAAACCAGAATTTTGGGTTGAGGCATGTCTCTAAAAAACCTGCTTTTTGATGATCGAGTGTTAAAAACGTCGATATATGTATGTAAACGGTGCAGGAGTTTGCCTGAATCTAATACCTATGTCTATGGCTTGGTTTTGTTTTTAGTTATTTCACGGAAGATCGCTACAAGATAGGCGAAATTTGGCCGAGTTTTCGCGTTTTAAATACCGTTAAAGAATCGTGATCGGATATTTTCGTGCTATATAAAGAAAAATAGCCGCACATTTGAGGTCAATGGCGGCTATTTAGCGAAAAAAGCAAGAAGTTGTTGGTAACTTGCTTTATAAGTGCAGTAACTTCGGCGAAATGTTGTTAACTTTTATTACAGCTCTGCTACTTCTGATTCTTGGCTTGATGTAATGGCCTGTAAAACAATATCTGTTGTTAGTAACTGCGGAAGAATAATGGCTTCCGCTTGTTTATCTGCTGGGTAATACAAGTAGAGCGGAACACCAGAACGACCGTATTGTTTTAGCAAATCCGTAATTTGTGGATCAGCATTAGTCCAATCACCCTTTAAGCCTTGTACGCCATTTTCAGCCATAGCACCGCGAACCGCGTCGGTTCCAAGTGCAACACGCTCATTCGCCAAACAAGTAATACACCATGATGCCGTCAAGTTCACAAATACAGGTTTGTCTTGATCGCGAAGTTCGCTTAGGCGCTCTGGAGAATAGGCTAACCAAAGCTCATCTTGTTTTGCCGGGGTGAAGTTCAAGCCAATAAATATGGCAAAGGCGACGCTTGCTACGGCAGTAAATCGATTAAACCACTTGGCAAAACCTTTTGATGGCGTAAGTTTCGCCAGCCAAAGTGCGAATGCGATCGCTACCAAGCCGCAAATTACCAACGCTAAGTGGTTATTGTTCGTTTGATTGGCTAAAACCCACAGTAACCAAACGCAAGACAGGTAAAGAGGGAATGCTAAGAATTGCTTAAGCGTATCCATCCAAGCGCCAGGGCGCGGCAACAAGGACGCGGCTTTTGGCAGATAGGTTAGTAGTAGGAAGGGTAATGCCATACCAAAACCTAGGGCAGCGAAAATTGAAAGTGCCACGTACGCAGGTTGTGTGATGGCGTAACCAAGGGCGGCTCCCATCATGGGCGCGGTACAAGGACTTGCCACTACAGAAGCGAGCGCCCCAGTCATCCATGAATGATGTAGCTTGTTTCCTTGAGTAGAGTTTTGACCCACACCCATTAAGCTACTGCCAAGATTGATAACGCCAGAGAAGCTCAGGCCCATCAAGAAGAATACGTATAAAAGTGCAGTGATAACTGCTGGAGACTGAAGCTGGAAGCCCCAGCCTACCGCTTCGCCACTGGCACGCAAAGCCAGCATAATAGAAGCAATGACTACGAATGTGAAAACACAACCCACGCTGTAGGCCCAGCCATGCAAATGCATTTTGTGTTGGCTTTCTTTGGAGTTGGCAAGACTGAGGACTTTGATCGACAAAACCGGGAATACGCAAGGCATTAGGTTTAGAATCATGCCGCCAATTAAGGCAAAGATAATACTGGTTAGCCAGGTTGTTATGTTAAAAGGCGTTTGTTGGTCAAAGCTGGTATTTAGGCTTTCGGTCTCGTCAGCAACAGAAAGAGAGCCATCAGTCGGTGGGCCTACTTCTGTGGCGGTCTTGTTGATTGGGTCAATTTCGAAATACTGGTGATAGGGCGGATAACAAAGTCCGGCATCAGCACAGCCTTGAGAGGTAACTTTTAGGTTATACGGTTTGTCGGCTGCATTATTAACTTTTACAAGCGTAGAGTCGTAGAAAACCTCGACATATTCTTGAAAGTATTCATCGTACTTAACCTTACCTTTTTCAAATTCCGCCGGTAATGTTTGTCCATCGGTTCTGAATTTGAACTTTGATTGATAAAGGTAGTAATTTGGCTCAATGTACCAAGCCAGTTCTAGGTGATCATCAAGGACATGAACTTGCACTTGGTAGGCTTCTTCTACGCGCAAAAATGCCGGGGCACTCTCATCGCCTAATGTCGATAGACCGTTGCCGTTATTGGCAAATGGATCTTGTGCCTGTGCCGCCGCTGAGAATACGGGGCTCAACAACAGAAAAAAACAAGTCAGCAATAGTGACTTGTGGCTAAAAAAGCGGTTTTTAAACACGGTAAATGCTCTAAATGTATGTGTTTCGCAAATTATCGATTAATTTTGGCAAGTCCGATTTGCTTGGTTATTGAACTAT
This sequence comes from Sessilibacter sp. MAH1, assembly GCF_054658315.1. Classification (NCBI taxonomy): domain Bacteria; kingdom Pseudomonadati; phylum Pseudomonadota; class Gammaproteobacteria; order Cellvibrionales; family Cellvibrionaceae; genus Sessilibacter; species Sessilibacter sp. MAH1. The sequence goes on along the minus strand of NZ_BAAGIC010000007.1, from coordinate 120,806 downwards.
CCGTAAGGTTAGTGCTGCACAATAATCAAGTCTCGCAGGCGCGACACTTAGTTTAGAGAAATTTATGGTAAATTGGATGACGATTGCCGGAATTAGTAACCGTTAGTCGTCACAATAAACTCTCTGGCACAAGACGAGTCTGTGGTAAGACTCAAAGCTTTTAGAAGGGTTCCTGTATTAGTAAATACGGTAACCCAATAAATAATCTTGTGAGTTTATGGTTGTTATTGAGTTGTAGAATCTTTGAGTGTTATTAGCTCACAATAATTTAGGCTAGCGCAACGAAAAAAAGCTGCTAAAAACATATTCGTCTAAGGTTTTAAAAAAACCTTTTTTTTTAGTGTAAAAACGCCTTTCTATGTTCAGGTTTTGATATGTTTTTGAACAATTCAGAAAAATATAAGCGATCAAAATTCTGCTAACTCGGTAGGCAGGTTGAGGCTGAGTAGAGAACTTAGCATCGGCAAAACTGTTTAGAATAGAAGAAAAGCATAGGTTTACGATTCTTTAATTTCAGTTAAAACCTAGATATCGTAATTGCGTAAAAAAAGTAACTTTAAGTAATAAGTGTTGAATTAATCTTTCGATACAGTGATTTTGTTCATCAATGTTGAATGGAAAATAACGCTGTAAAAGTGGTTGGTGTGTGAGGTTGCGTCAGAATTTTTAAGACAAATAAATACCTGATCGTGAGCCTTGGTTTTAAATTTTTAAATAATCATTTTAAACGATATGTTGTTTATTCTTAATTTACGAAAATTAACCGTGACTTCCTTATCCATCGCAATTGTTGGTTTACTCTCGGCATGCGGTGGTAATAGTAAGCCGCAGTCGGCGTCACCTTCTAAACCTGATGATAAAACCGCTCTTGCTCAGAAAGTGGTGGTTGAAGCAGAGACCGCTCCTGCAATATCTCAGGCATCGAAAAAATTGACCAAACTAGACCTAACTAATCAACTTCTGTACGAAGCTGAGGTTGCACTGTCTAAGGATCAGCTAACCACGCCCGCCTATGAAAATGCGTACGATAAATACCAAGCGGCGCTGTTGGTCGATCCAAGTAACTCGGAAGCTAAATCGGGCATACAAAAAGTAGTAAATCGCTATTGCCAGCTGGCTAATCAGTCTGCCGATGCCTACCACTTTGAACAAGCCAGTGTGTTCTTGGCAAAAGCTCGACAAATATTGCCAAACTCTTTATCTGTGAGGGAATCCCAAGATTATCTCGCTAAAGCCAAGCGGGTTTCGAAGCAGGTCGAACCAGAACCTAACGTTCAGGTTGTCGTTACTCAAGATAATGAAATTGATTTGCCAAGACAAAGTCTGCGCACTAGATCCGACGTATTATCCCAACAGCTTGCCGAACTTGCTCAAAAAGTTAAGAAGAACGACCAGTTTGTTTTAATTGTAACACCTACCGATGCAGAAGGCCGTTGGGTCTATGCACAAATGAAAGAAGCGTTGCCAGGTTATCGATTACGCGGCGATATTCGCTTAGGAAAAGAGCCTAAAATTATCTTACAAGCTCCCATTAATTAAGCGATCGAATTAAGCGCCGTCTGCCAACAATATACCATTACCAGAAATACCCCATGCAACCCTGAGTTGAGTTTGGCCGTCAGAACTTGTTGATGCGGTGGTGACGTAAACTCCCGAAAATACGCGAATTATTATGGCAGTTAATTTTATTACAAAACCGTTTATCAGCTTGCGTGGAAAAATGAAACGCTTTTTTCAGCAACGCACAGAGAGCAAATCATTAGTAACGTGGTTGGCCGTTATTGTCGGCATTTACTTAGCCATTGCTTGTGGTATGGGAATTTATTGGAGTTACGCTCCAGAGCAATTCGATGTTGAAAACAGAGCCCGCGAACGTATCAGTACCATTGCTGGGGCAAATAACGCCTCCGATCTCGTTACCGGTGCAGTAACCACATCTACGCTAATGGCTCTGACTGAAACCCTACTGGATAAACCGGGCGGTTTTTTAACAAACGATATTTCGCCACCGGGAATTTGGTTAGATAACCAACCCAGCTGGGAATATGGTGCATTGATTCAAATTCGGGATATGTCGAAAGCGATGCGAGAGTCCTTCAGTCGCTCGCAATCCCAGTCTACAGAAGATGTTGATCTCGCCAAGGCAGAGCCTAGATTTAATGTCGATAATAAAAGCTGGATTTTACCGGCGGCAGAATCTGAATATCGCGATGCGCTTAAATATCTTAATAATTATATTGAGCGCCTGTCAGACAATAAGCAGACCAATACACAATTCTACGCACGGGCAGATAACTTACGCTATTGGTTAACCACCGTAGAAACTCGCCTTGGTAGTTTGTCCCAGCGCCTTAGTGCAAGTGTAGGACAACGACGCGTCAATACCGATTTAGCGGGAGATGCCGACGCACGTCAATCGACGCAGACTGCAAAAGAGGTTGAGGTTAAAACTCCTTGGTTAGAAATTGATAACGTATTTTTTGAGGCGCGTGGTAGTACTTGGGCGTTGCTGCATTTGTTGCGTGCAATTGAAGTGGATTTTGCGGATGTATTAGAGAGAAAAAATGCGCGCGTGAGTTTGCAGCAAATTATTCGTGAATTAGAAGCCACCCAAGAAGTCATATACAGCCCAATTATTTTAAACGGCAGCGGCTTTGGTCTTTGGGCAAATCATTCATTGGTTATGGCGTCGTACGTTTCCAGAGCCAATGCTGGAATAATTGATTTGCGCGAATTGCTTGCGCAAGGGTAGTTGAAGTAATCGTTTGTGGATCAGCGCTGGCACAGTGATCGTGGTTTTATTCTTACGCGTCAATGGCATGATCTTGACGATGGAATCTGTTTAGAACTTTGGCTAGTTACCGATGCCGGTCCTTTGCAATTGTTAATCGAAGGCCAAGAATCGGTTTTTTTTATCGCCCAAGAAGACGTGCCGCGTCTTGCACCTTTATTAGGAATTCAACGTGGCTGGCGAGTAAAGTCTTTACCGCTTACAAGCTTTCAAAACCAACCCGTCGCCGCGGTATATTTTCAAAGCCATAAGCGCTCTCGCGATGCGTTAAATCTTCTACAGCGACATATTAAGGTTTGGGAAGCCGATATTCGCCCGCCTGAACGCTTTTTAATGGAGCGTTTTATTAACTCCGGTGTGGAGTTTTTTTATCAAAATGAGAGTCTGCAAGAATGTCGCTTTGTGCAAGCCGAGGCGTCACAAAACAATAGCACCGTTGCGATTTCTGAAGCGCCGAATTATCGATCGGTAAAAACCAATACCGTAAAACCCGTTCTCTACGAACCAGCTTTTAAAGTTGCGTCTGTGGATATTGAAACAACCATGGATGCAAACACGCTCTATTCCATTGGTGTTTATGCCAGTGATCAGCGCATTGTCTTTATGGTGGGTGATATAGCCGAGGTAAACGCCAAAGAATTGCGTGATCTTAATTTTGAATTAATTCTTTGCGCCGACGAAAAGGCGTGTTTTATCGCATTTTTAGATTGGGTAGAAAGTTACGATCCCGACATTTTAATTGGTTGGAGTTTTATCAACTTCGATTTATGGGTGCTTTCGAATATTTCGAAAAAATTAAATATTCCTTTTAGTTTAGGTCGTAACCGAACGAGACCCACATGGCGAATTGATCCAGAAGATAACGATAAACGCTATATTTCGATTAACGGTCGTATTGCACTCGACGGAATTGAGCTGTTACGCACGGCTTTTTACACCTTTGCCAGTTTTTCTCTAGAATTTGTTGCTCGTGAATTATTGGGTGAAGGAAAATTATTGAAAGGCGCCGGTCGCGGCGAAGAAATTACCGAACTCTTTTATCAAGATAAAATACAACTCGCTTTATACAATTTAAAAGACTGTGAGTTGGTTTGGGATATCTTCGAGAAAACCCAGCTCATAAAATTTGCGGCTACAAAAAGTCGCATGACTGGAATGCCGCTCGACCGAATTGGTGGTTCTGCGGCCAGCTTTGAATACGCCTATTTACCGGTATTGCATCGTCAAGGTTATATTGCGCCGAACTTGGCTGAATTATCTGTGGATTTGCTCAGTCCCGGTGGTTACGTTCTTGATTCTGAGCCAGGACTTTACGAAAACGTACTTTTATTGGATTTTAAAAGTCTGTACCCAAGTATTATTCGAACCTTCAAAATTGATCCCTACGCGTTTTGGGTTGCCGAACACGAACACCTAAGCGAAGACGCGGTTGTTCCCGGATTTAATGGTGCGCGATTTTCTAGAGAGAAATCGTTGTTGCCCGACATAGTCGCGCGATTGTGGCAAGAACGTGATATCGCCAAAAAGAACGGTGACAGCGTGTTATCGTTTGCCATAAAAATTATTATGAATTCTCTCTACGGTGTTTTAGGTTCGCCGGGTTGTCGGTTTTACGATCCTAGAATTTCCAGCTCAATTACATTGCGCGGCCACGAAATTATTACCACCACGCAAGCGTGGATAGAACAACAAGGGTTACGCGTTATCTATGGCGACACCGATTCGGTGTTTGTTTTATTGGGGCCTCAGCAAGATGAAGCCGACATCGGCACAATTGGTAAAGGTTTGGCAAAAAAATTAAATCAATTGTGGTCTGAGAAAATAAAATCAGACTTTAATTTAGAGTCTTATTTAGAAATTCAATTCGAAACTCACTTCACCAAGTTCTTTATGCCAAGCGTTCGCGGTGCCGATGTTGGTAGTAAAAAACGTTATGCAGGTGTTGTAAAAAAAGGCGATACCACTGAGGTGTTGTTTCGCGGCTTAGAATCGGTACGCAGTGATTGGACGCCTTTAGCGAGACATTTTCAAGAAACACTTTACACAAAAATCTTTAACGAAGAGCCTTTTGAAGAGTTTATTAAAGCGTTGGTAAAAGATGTTTACGACGGCAATAAAGATTCCGAACTGATTTATCGAAAACGCCTTAGACGCAAACTTGAAGAATACGATAAATCGAGTCCACCGCATGTGCAGGCGGCCAGAAAACTTGCCAGTCGCGGCGAAGTATTAAAAAAGGGCGATTGGGTTGATTATGTCATTAGCGTCAATGGCCCCGAGCCTTTACATAATTACAATTCAGAAACCGATACGCAGCTGCAAAAAATTACCATCGATTACGATCATTACGTAGAAAAACAACTTCTACCCGTCGCCGACAGTCTTTTGCAATTTTTAGGGAAAAGTTTCTCAGGGATTACCGATCGGCAAATTGGTTTGTTTTAGGGGGCTTTGATTAATTCTTGGATGAGTTAATCAAGGGTGTTTTTAGTCTATTTTGCTGTTTTATTTTCCGTCAGACGTAAATATTTGATATTAAATCTTGAAAAAAGCCGCCTTCACAGCGGCTTTTAAAGGTTATTTCTTCGCGCAGATAAATTTAATAAAAACAATTCCTGGCGATAAAACCAGTCGCCACGACAACTCTTCGGATTTTGTAAACTGTGGGTCTTGCTGGTAAAAGGTTTCCATTAGGCTGTCGAGCCAAACATCAAATAGATATAAAGGAACTTGCTTGCCGCCTTTACCATGAATGTCGGCGAGTTTTTGCAGGTACGGGGTAATGGTTTTTGTGCGCGAAAATTCCACCATTGAATCAAGGGAGTCGTGCAACATGGTTTTTTGTGCACTCATATTGGTTTCGGCAAACAACTCGGCAATAACACAGGATTTCGACATAAAAAGTCGGTAAAACGCGTCGATCAGATTTACGTTGTAGCATCCATTTCCGAGTAAGCGTTGATAACTACGATCGAATAAATCCTCGTAGTTTATGTCTGATAAATTTAGGTCCTTACTCATAAAAAATCTCCTACGAACGGTTGGCCCGAAAGGTTGAATGATGTTAATGCCGCTCACATACAACGGAAGCAGTGGTTAAATCTGAATACTCAATATGGAAACGGTTGATTAACACATCCATGACTTCATCAGTATGCAGAAGTCGAAAATCGGTTTCCGATTTCTTCCCAATTTCAGAGGTTCATGGTTGTTGAAATTGGTGGCGCATCCTTGCGGCTGGAAACTAAAGGTTAATCGGAGTTTCCTTGTAAAAATAATGTGTTTGCTGTCATTTTTATTGATGTGACTGAGTCAGCATCCGAATAAAGTCTTCTGGGTTCAATTTTGGGTTGCGTCGAGATCTCTTACTACTTCACCTTCCAAGGTAACTGGAAAGCGTTTTTTGGATGGCTTTTCCAGCGTTTGCGAGAAGGGCAGTGTGAACAGATTTTGTGCGAGCGATTGTAAGGTGTTTTTTATTTTAAATTCCGCATCTGCCAGTGCGTTTTGCGCCTCAAAATGACGCTCTTGTTCCGACAATGCTTGGGTTTGCAACTGGTGAAATTTAATGAGAAATTCTTCACCAATTTCTACGCCTTCAACTAGGGCGTTTTCGAGCTCGTCGCGTGCCTGAGTCAATAACCCTAATGTCATAAAGTCTGCCACAGCAAACTGAGCTCTCATCATTTGTTTGGTTTGTGCTACGGCTAAATTTTGCATTTGCGCTGCAAAATCAAAAAATGTTGTTGAAGGATGCATGTTTGAACTGACGTGTGCCGAAAAAAACATAACTTTTACCTTCTTGTAGTTGAGGGTCGGGCCTTAGTTTGGCGATTGCACTGGGTTTGAGTGCCAACACCTTTACAGTGCGTTAATAGTAACGACTTTGAACGGATTTATCATCGTCAGAACTACTTAATAAATCACAGATTTCATCGCACTATTTAGGAACCTCTGACTAACTCATCGATAGCTTAATCAGAAGACAGAACTTGACAATACGATTTCCAATTTCTTCACAATTTCAAGCACTTACCGTTCTTGAATTGGCGACACATCCCACTGTCGCAGGAAACGCTGTATTAACCGGAGTTTCCTATACTCTTAAACCTGCCGGTTAATACACGCTCGGGCTAATAAGCACACTAAGACTAAAAGAGTCATTAATAGCGCTAAAATTTAACATTGTTCGATGATCACGGCATAATCCACATCAAAATCATGGCTGTTATATCTGGCCTCCCAAATTCATTAACAAGAACGACTATTCAGGAATATTATGACTTCTGTAATCTCACGAGCTGACGGCCACTGTGAATTGTGTGGCGCTGAACAATCTTTGGGCGTATACGCTATCCCTAACTCTGGTGACAGAGATGTAGAGGAGTGCGGTGTTGCAGTCTGTGAGACCTGCTCTGAGTTACTGGGCAAAGATGATCCAAGCGCAGACATGAATCACTGGCGTTGTTTGCAAACCAGCATGTGGAGCCCGCACGCGCCGGTACAGGTGTTGGTGTGGCGACTGTTGGATCAGCTCTCCGCGGAAGGTTGGGCGCAAGAAGCCTTAGAATCGATGTTTATGGAAGACGATACTCGTCAATGGGCGCAATCTACAGGCAGTGTCGATGCTGACCAACCGCCAACACTGGATAGCAATGGCGCCGAGTTAAAAGCGGGCGATACGGTTGTGATCATTAAAGACTTAGACGTTAAAGGTACTAGCTTTGTTGCTAAACGAGGCACTGCCGTTCGCAATATTTCGTTGACGAACAATCCAGAGCACATTGAAGGTCGAGTTAATGGCACACGCATTGTTCTACTCACTCAATATGTGAAGCGCAGCGGCTGATAATATCTGTGCCGCTGGTATTTAACACTAATATCCACACTCAAGGTTCAATGAAGGGTTGATTATGAAAATTACAAAAATATACGGAAGTCAAATCGCACCGAACCCACGTCGTGTCCAGTTCATGATTCAATACAAAGGGTTGGATATTCCGGTTGAATACATTGATTTGATGAAAGCACAACAGCTTTCGCCGGAATTCTTGGCTGTAAATCCCAGCGGTACCATTCCTGTTGCTATTTTAGATGAAGGTGAGTCTTTTTTTACTGAGACACTGCCTATTTTGCAATTGATCGAAAGCTTGTACCCAGAAAAGCCGCTCTTTGGCGGTGATATTATTGAAAAGACCAAAATTTTAAGTTGGATTAATACCATTTATATGCAAGGTTTTATTCCAATTGCCGAAGTGCTGCGAAATGGTCATCCGGCTTTCGAAGGGCGAGCATTGCCAGGTTTGAAGTCGATTGCGCAAATTCCCGAATTAGTAACTCGTGGCAAGGCGTTATTAGAAACCTTCTCCGAAACCATGGATAGCGCATTAAGTGGTAAAGAATTTTTAGTTAACGATAAACTGTCACAGGCCGATATCGATTTATTTGTGATGTGCGAATTCAGTGATTTGTCGGCTTGTACCATTTACACCGATCAATATCCAAATTTAAAAGCACACGCAGCACGTTTAAAAGAATTATTGAGTTAAGCTAATTTTTATGTCCCGAGTTAATTTAATTTATGCTCGTGCAAAAAACTTTTGCATTGGTAAAGATGGAAAAATGCCTTGGCATTTACCGAAAGAATTTGTTTGGTTTAAAAAACACACCATGGGTTGTCCTGTGATTATGGGTCGCAAAACCTATGAAGATCACAAATCGGTATTGCCTGGGCGTTTAAACATAGTGATTACTCGGGATGAAAATTATCAAGCCGTATCTGGAATTGAGTTGGTCTCTACTTTGGATGAAGCTTTAAAACTCGCTTTTAAACAAAAAGACGAGGTGTTTGTTATTGGCGGTGTGCATTTTTTTACAGAAGCATTCCCAATGGCAACAAGAGTATTCGAAACCGTTGTTGACACCGAAATTAATGGTGACGCTTTTATTCCCGAGTTCGACTTTGGCGATTGGCAAAGTGAATTGCTAGTTGCTTCTAAACCCGATGCGAAAAACGCGTATGGGTTTTCGGTATTTGAGAGAAGAAAAAATACTCTAGAAAACTCTGATTAAGTCGAGGCAGAATTAATCAGAGTTTCCTCTCTTTAAATTCAAAAAAATTATCAACAAACCTATTTATGCGACCGAGTTTGCGCCGTTTATTCTTGCCAGCTCTTTCGATTTTAAATAAGTTTGTTGTATCACCATGGCATCGGTGCTGGCGCGATGGCGTTTCACATTCAGCTTTTTCTGAACCATCTCTTTGGCCTTGTCCCAGTAATGTATTTGCTCGTCCGGCAAAATAGCCTCAATGGGGCTCAGTGAAAAACTCTGTTTAACCTTGGCAAACAAAAATAATTTATCCAACCAGGGTTTATCAACTACCCAGCAGTCGCTAAAGGTACGTTCGTTTCTCAGCAAATGATTAAGCGCTAACGCTGCTTCGCGAACCGGCAATCCGCGGTTTAGAAGTTGTTCTCGCTTTATACCGTGAATTTTTTCAGCCTCGAATGACCAAAATGTCCAAGAATCGTGAGGATGAATTAATTTTGCCTGGCGAAGACCATCCGAGAGTACCACACCAATTTCTATGGGATAGCTTTCTGGACCAAAGCCGGAAGCTTCTATGTCGATAATAATGGGCGGATTGCGAAAGTGTCTCACGAGTTTTCAGATGCGTTGCAATAATAGGCACAATAAACAGGGTTATTTATTGAGGTTAGATGAACTTGTCGTTTTGTGCTTGAAGAAGTAAAAAATATTTCTTATTTGACTGTCTTGTTAGTAAATTCTTAGAGTAAAGCGTTTAAAAGTAAATGAAAGAGATGCATAACCATAATGTTTAAGACTAATTAATTCGTAATTAATTTGGTCTGCAAAACCTGGTTATAAAAAATAGAAATGAGTGTGGAGAATCTCTTGCCAAAGAGCAGGTCGTTATAACCTGCTTTGGCATTAATTTTTTGAAATTATCTGCGTTTGGCTTATTCGTATTTAGCGAATTAATTGATAGCGGTCGTTAAGCGTTGCAATAATTTCTGCCTTCGGATTTTCGGGTTTATAAACCGCAGAGCCAGTAATTTGTTCAGCGATGCTTGTGTAAGTTTGAGAAACTTGCATCATCATTTCTTCGGGTAGGGCGTTATTTTTTGCCAAGGCTTCTCGCTCAAACATGCGGTTTTTATTGAGCAAAATGTCTGGGTCTGGAAAATGATTAAGCAGGGCTTGGCGGAAGTATTCTTTTGAATTTTCTACCACCGTACCTTTTTTGAATTGTTCTGCATCCCACAGACGAGAAGAATCCGGTGTACCTACCTCGTCCATGTAAATCAACTCTTTAACACCGGCGCGATTGGTGATGTAACCAAACTCAAACTTGGTATCCACAAAAATTTGTCCAATGGCCTGGGTTGCCTTGGCGATAACTTCAAAGCCTTGTTTGAGCAATTTTTCGTACAAATCGATATCCGATAGGCTATTAAATCCAAAGGCGCGGTAGTGTCTTTCTATGTCGGCTCTAGAAATATTGACATCGTCGGCCTCCGGCACACCGTCGAGTCCTTTTAAAATTCCTTTGGTTGATGGCGTAATTAGCAGCTCATCAAGGCGCTGATTCTTGTTAAGCCCTTCCGGTAGGTTTTGTCCGCAAAACTCACGTTCGCCGTTTTCGTAGGCTCGCCACATAGAACCGGTAATGTAGCGTCGCGCGATGGCTTCAATTTTTACCGGTTGCGCTTTTTGTACAATCCAGACCAGCGGATGAGGAACATCAAGTATGTGACTTGCTGCTAATTGATTGTGCTTGAACAATCGAAACCAATGATTGGCGATGCTGTTGAGCGCCGCGCCCTTGCCCGGTACACCATTTAGCCCATTTTCTCCGTGCCAAATACAGTCGAACGCCGAGAGTCGATCACTGATAACCATAACAGCGAGCTCCGCTTCTGGTGCTACGGCGTATCCGTGTTGCTTGATGAGTCGCTGACTGTCTTGTTTCGAGAGCCAGTAAACCGATCGAACCTTGCCGCTGTGAACGGATTGTTCGGTTTTTATCGGGAGGTCGTTATTTTGAGCAAGAATTTGCTGGGCATGGCTCATGGTCGGTAAAACCTTTTAAAAAACACCGGGTTTGTGATTGGAAACTGCTAATCTTAGCAGATGCCACACCGTCGGCACCACGGCAGGATAAAACCTGACGAAAAGATCTTCGAAATTGTTTGTCGAGCTTGTGCGCTTGTTATTAGCAAGTTCTTATGAATAGGCGTTATTGTTGCTGTTCAAAAAAATCATTAAAACGCGCTACTCTATCTAATGGGTCGTCTTTGTAGGGTCAATGACGGCAGAGTTTTACAACACTATCTATTTACGCGGTGATCGTGAAATGCTCGGAGGTACTTGGTGAATCGACGGAATTTTTTGTTTGCAGCAGCGGCAGTTGCAGCGGCGAGTCAATTTCGCTGGGTTGAGCGTTTGAGCACCGATAAAACTCAAGCCTCTGATCTAGCGGTGCAAGGTGTTAACAAAGGTTTGTCAGAAGCGAGTTACAGTGAGCACTTAAACTGGGTTTTCGATGATCCAGAGACTCCGGTTCCTTTTAGGTCGCTTAATCGTGTTAGCGCATCGGATCCTTCAAAAGCTGTACAGGTGCCGTTTGCGGGAGAGCCTAACTTAACCAAGCAGCTTGGCACCCAACCAGCGGCACAGCTATCGTCCAATCTTGATTCGCACCGGGCTAGCCAATCTCTATTGAGCAGCAGGGTAGATGAACTGATAGAAGATGGAATCAATCATCAGTCCGATCACAGTCGGGCTCTCGATGAAACTCCAAAAGCCACAGAAGTCGCTAAGTCTATTGTCGAAAAAGTTAAAAACTTCTCGATAAATTACGCCGATGACGTATTTCTTAGTCAATCCGACCAAGTGCTTCTGGATTCGACCTTAAATCGCCTCGCACGATTGCAAAACGTCACTGGTTTCGGAAATTTTAATATCCTTGGTTTTGACGAAGCGCTGAAATTTGCCAAAAGCTTTTCGGATGTGGGTGAATTTACCGCCCAAGAGTTGGCTTTTATCGAACAAATTTTTACCACCGATGCTCGAAACTACGGTTTCTTTGGTGAAAAAGTCAGTAGCCAGTTAACCGATGTTATTTCTAAAGACTCGGTGATCAAGGTTCCGGGCAGTGGCCATTATTTGTTTAAAGAGCAATCGTTGCATCATTACGACCAGTTGGTTCGTGATGTGGGTGAAGACATTGTTTTAACCTCGGGAATTCGCGCCAACGTAAAACAGCTGCATTTGTTTTTAGCCAAGGCGCGAAGTGTCAATTACAACCTGTCGCGAGCCTCTCGTTCGTTGGCGCCTCCGGGTCATTCATTTCACGGTATTGGCGATTACGATGTGGGTAAGACGGGTATGGGCGCGGCGAATTTTACCGATGCCTTTGCCGATTCCGATGTATTTAAACGCATGGCAGATCTGGGTTACATTCAAATTCGCTACATGCAAGAAAACACCTTAGGTGTGCGCTTTGAACCCTGGCATATCAAGGTCGTGTAGCTTTACGCTCAAAACCGTAATTTGATTTTCTCGCCTCGCATCATGGCTTAAAGCCGTTTCTATTGGTGGGCGTTTTACTCACGCCCGACTTCTTTTGTTGTCTTCGCTGTTTCACTCTTCTTAATGGTTTTAGATGCTGAGGTATCTAATTGTTACTTCGTTATGATTTCATATAGCGATATATTTTAATTCAAGAAGATTGACGATGATTATATTGTGTATATACTAAAAATATACGTGAAAAAGGTAGAGTCACTGTGTGACTAAAACAGCGAGGAGTAACTCAATGAAAAGAATTACAAACGGGTTTAACGCTGCTCTCGTTCTATTGTTTGTTTTTGGTTTTAGCGCTAAAACAATGGCCGAAAGCGATTTAGTATTTAATCACGACGACGTTGAAGTAGTATCGTTGGTACAACCCAGTTATCCAGCCTTAGCGGTTCGCTCGGGTGTTGAAGGTGAGGTGACCCTAAGTTACGACTTAAATCACCACGGTCAAGCGGTGAATGTTCGCGTGGTAAAAGCCACACCAAAACGAGTGTTTACGCAAGCAGCCGTAAAAGCTCTGAAAGAGTCGCGATTTGCGGCCCTGAATGATTCTGGCGAAAGTATTGAGGTGAAAGGTTTGATTCGTAAGTATTCTTTTGAATTGGAAAAAGATCAAATCGCTTCCCGATGATTACAGGCGGCAACGCCGAACCTACATAAATAAAAAGAGCCGGTTGGCTCTTTTTGCGTTTTGTCTTAAAGCTTTTTGACTTAAAACATTCTGTCTTAAAACCCTTTGAGCCAATTAATTACTCAGTTTCAGGGGTGTTTTCTTCTTCTTTAGAGACTTCATTTTCACTGCTGTGCTTAGCCAAAAAGTCGCGAATGAAATGACGTATTTCTCGTGCGGCGCTGGTATCTAAATGTTCACAAAGGTTAATGAACTGCTCGCGCTCTTCATCGTTGATGCGAATAATCAGCTGGCTGTTTTTCTTTTTAATTTTGTGCTTTTTAGTATCTTTACTCATAACGCATCACATTGCTCAAAACAATTTGTCGCGGCAATAGTACCGCAATCGTGACTAAAAATGTATATCGCTTGATTATATAAATTAATTTTCAGAATTGATCGTTCATAAAAAACCCCGCAGAGCGGGGTTTTAAGAGTTTAGATGCTTTTTATCTTTTCGCGTTGTTCAACCAGCTTTTTCACTGACGCTTCGTAGTCGGCGAGCTTGGCTTTTTCTTTGGCAACAACGTCTTCAGGTGCGTTGGCAACAAACTTCTCATTGCTTAGCTTGCCGCTGATACGGCTGACTTCTTTTTCGAGCTTCTCGATTTCTTTACCTAAGCGCGCAAGCTCGGCGTCTAAATCGATCAGTCCAGCCATAGGCACAAAGATATCCATGTCGGCAGCTAAGCCCGTGGCAGAGAGCGGCGCTTGTTCTGAGTCATCGAGCCAGGTTACCGATTCGAGATTCGCCAGCTTAGTTAAGAAGGTTTTGTTTCTTTCTAAGCGGGTTTTATCTTCGGCTTTGGCGCTGTGGAAATACACCGGTAAATTTTTCGCCGGAGAAATATTCATTTCGCCGCGAATATTACGAATGGTGGTAATTACGGTTTTTAACCATTCGATATTTTCTATCGCGTCTTGGTCAACTTTGGATTCGTTCGCAATTGGATAGGGCGCGTACATGATGGTATCGCCGCTTACGCCAGCCAAGCCTTTTACTTTTTGCCAAATTTCTTCGGTAATAAACGGCATAAACGGGTGTGCCAAGCGCAGTACGGTTTCAAGCACACGAACCAAGGTGCGACGTGTGCCGCGCTTTTGCGCGTCGCTGTAGTCATCACTGTTAAGTGCTGGTTTACAAAGCTCTAGATACCAACTGCAGTACTCTTGCCAGATAAAGCTGTACAACGCTTGGGTCGCAAGGTCGAAACGGTAGGTTTTAATGCCTTCGCTAACGGCCGCTTCGGTTTTTTGCAGCAGCGAGATAATCCAGCGATCGGCCAGTGATAATTCGTAATCGCTGGAGCCGTCTTGACCGCAGTCTTGATCTGCACAGTTCATTAAAACAAAGTTTGAAGCGTTCCAAATTTTGTTACAGAAGTTTCTAAAGCCTTCGATACGACCCACATCGAAATTAATGTCGCGGCCGGTTGATGCCAGCGAATAATAGGTGAAGCGCAGCGCATCGGTACCGTAGCTGGCAATACCTTCTGGGAATTCTTTATTGGTCTGCTTGGTAATTTTGTCTTTTAGCTGCGGCTGCATCATGCCAGCGGTGCGTTTTTCCAACAGTGCGTCAAGACCTACGCCGTCGATAAGATCGATAGGGTCGAGCACGTTACCTTTGGATTTCGACATCTTTTGGCCTTGGCTGTCGCGCACCAAGCCGTGTACGTACACGGTTTTAAAGGGCACTTCTTTACGGAAGTGCAGGGTCAGCATAATCATGCGCGCAACCCAGAAGAAGATAATGTCGAAACCGGTCACCAATACCGAAGACGGGTGAAAGGTTTTCAAAAATTCGGTTTCTTCTGGCCAGCCGAGAGTGCCAAAGGTCCACAAGCCAGACGAGAACCAAGTGTCGAGCACGTCTTCGTCTTGGGTTAAGACAACACTGGCATCGAGGTTTTCACGTGCACGAATTTCGTCTTCGCTGCGACCCACGTAAATATTGCCTTCAGCATCGTACCAAGCGGGAATTCTGTGGCCCCACCACAATTGGCGAGAAATACACCAGTCTTGAATGTCGCGCATCCACGAGAAGTACATGTTTTCGTACTGCTTAGGCACAAACTCAATGTCACCTTGCTCAACGGCTTTAATGGCTTCGTCGGCCAAAGGTTGAGTTTTTACGTACCACTGATTGGTTAAGTAAGGCTCGATCACAACACCCGAGCGATCGCCGCGCGGTACTTTTAATTTGTGATCTTCAATCTTTTCAAGGAGGCCTGCGGCTTCAAAGTCGGCAACGACTTGCTTACGCGCTTCAAAACGATCCAAACCACGATATTTTTCCGGCGCTTGATCGTTAATATTCGCGTCGTCGTCGAGAATGTTGATCATGGGTAGGTTGTGGCGTAAACCCATTTCGTAGTCGTTAAAATCGTGGGCAGGCGTGATTTTTACGCAGCCAGTTCCGAAGTCTTGATCCACATAATCGTCGGCGATAATTGGAATTTCACGACCAACCAATGGCAAGGTAATGGTTTTGCCAATAAGATTTTGATAGCGCTCATCGTTAGGATTAACCGCAACCGCAGTATCGCCGAGCATGGTTTCTGGACGAGTCGTCGCGACGGTTAGGTGTTGTAAAACGATGCCGTTCTCGTCAGTAACTGGGTAGCGTAAATGCCACAGGTAACCGTTTTCTTCTTCGCTTAATACTTCAAGATCAGAAACTGCGGTTTTGAGTTTGGGGTCCCAATTCACCAAACGTTTGCCGCGATAAATCAAACCGTCTTCGTAGAGTTTGATAAACACTTCTTGAACGGCTTTGTAAAAACCGTCGTCCATGGTGAAGCGTTCACGGCTCCAATCCGGCGAAGCGCCTAGGCGGCGTAATTGGCGTGTGATTTGGCCGCCGGAATGTTCTTTCCATTCCCAGACTTTTTCGACGAATTTTTCACGGCCTAGATCGTGGCGACTTTTACCTTCAGCGGCCAATAGGCGTTCAACCACCATTTGCGTGGCGATACCAGCGTGGTCGGTACCGACCTGCCAAAGCACTTTTTTACCGAGCATACGTTGATGACGAATCAAGGCATCCATAATGGATTCTTGAAATCCGTGACCCATGTGTAAGTAGCCGGTGACGTTTGGCGGCGGAATCATGATGCTATAGGCTTCACCGTCGCCTTGTGGAGCGAAGTAACCGGATTTTTCCCAGTTTTCATACAGCGCGGTTTCAATTTCTGCCGGCTGGTAAGTTTTGGCAAGGCCAGTGGTTGGCTCTGAAGGTTTGTCAGACATAGTTTTTAAATTCGGAAATAATCGTGTTCACGGCGAAAGTTGCGGCTTTACCTTAACTCTGTGCGTGAATCCTATGATGAATGTGAAAAAAGCGCCGAGTATAACAAGTGGTGAATTATGCGCCTAGGCGGTTGCATCACTCAATGTACGCCAAAACCGGATTACTGCGATTAATTTTAGATGAGGTATTCCAACCAGCGCGACCGAATGGATTGGTTAAATTTTTATGGGTGTAAACAACGCTCTATTTTGTGACGACACGATTTTAACGGGATGAAGCGGCGATACGCGGGAGTATCGCCAATCTCAAAATCATTGTGCAGACAAGTCAGGCATTAATTTTGTGAGATTTTATCGGGTAACCGCGTTCCCGATAAAACGCGAAACTTTTGCGCGTGTTTTGCAATACGGTTTCGTCCTGACAAACCACTTCTACCAAACGCTGAAAGCGACTGAAGTGATTTTCTAACACGCCACTGGTTAGATTGATCAACACATCGTGACAATGTGGATGCGGCTCAAGATGCGTGACAATAATGGGCTCCGACGGCTGTGGATTCGTCTCGCCCAAAGCATGGGCGAGAAAAGATTCCGGTTTATCGGTCCAAAGTTGTTCGCTCAGAGACTTTGCGTCTTGTTCATCTTCCGTTGCAATCACCAATTGATGGCGAGCGTGAAAGATTTTTTCCGCAAGACGCGTTACAAACTGTAAGCGCGCCTGAGGTTCGCTACTTTGCAAAATGTAGAAATCAACGTGCGTCATCGAATGAATAGCCCGATTCAATCCAGTATTAAGCTTTGCTCAGTAGGTATTCGGCCAACAGTGGAACTGGACGACCGGTTGCACCTTTTGCGGCACCGGACACATGCGCCACACCGGCGATATCCAAGTGTGCCCAAGTGTAGCCTTTAGTGAAGCGCGATAAGAAGCACGCTGCGGTTACGCTACCGCCAGCTGGGCCGCCAATGTTGGCGATATCGGCGAAGTTGCTGTCGAGTTGTTGTTGGTATTCATCAAACAACGGCATGTGCCACGCTTTATCACCAACGCTCATGCTTAATTGATGCAACTCAGCGGCGAAGTCATCGTTGTTGCTGTAAAGACCGCAGGCGTGATTACCCAATGCAACGATACAAGCACCGGTTAGGGTTGCGATATCGATAACGGTTTCTGGCTTGAAGCGCTCAACGTAGGTTAGGGCGTCACACAATACCAAGCGGCCTTCGGCGTCGGTATTCAATACTTCGATGGTTTGGCCAGACATAGAAGTCACGATGTCACCAGGCTTTGTAGCTTTGCCGTTTGGCATGTTTTCAGAAGCGGCAACCACGCCAACCACGTTGATATTCGGTTGTAATTCAAGCAAGGTTTTCATGGTGCCAAATACGCTGGCCGCGCCACACATGTCGAACTTCATTTCGTCCATGTTCAAACCGGGTTTTAGGCTGATGCCGCCGGTGTCGAAGGTGATACCTTTACCCACAAGCACGTAAGGCTTTTTGGTTTTCGCCGCGCCTTTGTATTCCATCACAATTAAATGTGCTTCTTGATCACTGCCCGCTGACACTGACAACAAAGAGCCCATGCCCAAAGCTTGCATTTCTTTTTCTTTTAAAATTTTAGTGGTCATTTTTGGCTGGTTGCGCGCCAATTCACGAGCTTGATTGGCTAAATAGGCTGGCGTACAAATGTTGCCCGGAAGGTTGCCAAGTTCGCGGGTGTAATTCATGCCGGTAGCGATACCTTGGCCGCGAGTCATACCCGATTTAATGGCCGCAACACTTTCTTTGTCGGCACCTAATACCACGGTTTTTAGTACAACCGGTTTGGCTTTTTCGGATTTGGTGAAGTCGTATTTGTAAGTTGCTAAGGTTAACGATTGCGCGAATTGGCAAGATTTCCAGTCGTTATCGGCGGTGCTTAGTTCGATGTCATCAATCGCGAAAGCTACAGATTTGGCAGGTGTATCAACGGTTGCCTTGGCAAGGCTGGTCATGGCTTTGCGGAATTTGTCGTTATTAAAGTCGGCTTTTTTGCCTAGGCCTACCAGTAATAATCGTGATGCAGCAATACCCGGTACAGATGGCAATACCAAGGTTTTACCAAGGCCAGCTTTAAAGTCACCGTCTTTAATCAGTTTGCTAATGAGTTTTTCACAGGCGGCGTCGATCGCGTTCGCGGCTCCAGACAATGAAGTCTCGTCGAACAGAGCAAGAATTAGACAGTCGGTCTTGAGTGTGGTTGGGTCAAATGCTTTCGCCTGAAAATTCATAGAGTTTTTCCGTGATTGAAATTGTGGAACATGCGTCGTTAAAAGACGTTCAACGTAATAAGTAAAGTAGCCTTCGATTGGTCTAAATTTAAACCCAGCAAAGGTGTGTATCATTCTTGTGTTGTTAGGGAAATGTTCGCGACATAAATTCCGGATAAATTCGCTATCCTATCGAACTTCTACCAAACAGTGTCATCTGTCGGTAGTATAACGATTTATGCGCTAGTCGATGCAAAGACTTCATCTATTAGACGGAAATAATCCTAAAAATCCGTAATCTAATGCGTGGGCATTACGATGAAAGGTGTTGATCTTACGGCTGATGGTTTGTGTGGCTGTGTATCAAATTCGGTATCCGAGAGTGATTGAATTTTGCTGCGATTGAATTTTACGACGCATTCCTGCGTCGCCGGAAACTCTTGGCTAATGCGAGTTTCCTACAAACGGCACACTCGAACATTTACACCACCTATTAAAAAGTAGTTCCGCTCTTGATTATTTTTCGATACATCACTCGTGAAATCTTTGCCAGCATGTTCGGTGTCTGCATCGTTCTGGTGTTTATCATTCTCAGTAGTCGCTTTGGGCGCTACCTCGCTGAAGCTGCCACGGGGAGAATTCCTTCCGACATTTTGTTTTCGGTCATTGGTTTAAGAATTCCCGTGGTGTTGGAACTGGTTGTACCGCTTAGCTTTTTTATCGCCATTTTGCTCGCCCTTGGCCGTATGTACGTTGATAGCGAAATGACGGCCTTGTTTGCCTGCGGTTTTAGCCGCAAACGCTTATTGGCGTACGCCTTTGGCCCGGCCACCGTGGTTGCGGGTTTGGTGGCGGTCTTGAGTTTGTGGTTAAGTCCGCTCGGTTTGGATCATTCCAACGCGCTGTTAGAGCAAGCAAAGGCGCGCAGCGAATTTGAGACCTTAACGCCTGCGCAATTTCAATCGCTGGGTGACAGCAGCGCGGTGATTTATACCGAATCGCTCAGTCGCGATCGCAAATCCATGTTCGATGTTTTTGTGGCAACCAGCAGCGATAGTGAAACATCGTCGTCGTTGACCTTGGTAAAAGCAGAACAAGGCGAGCAGATTGTTGTAGAAGAATACGGTCGCAAGTATTTGCAAATTAATCGCGGCTCACGATTGGACGGTGAGCCGGGCAGTGACAGCTATCGAATCGTTGAGTTTGAATCCTATGCTCAGCAGCTCGACGAGCCGGAAATTCGCCAGAAATCCGCTACCGATCGTAAGCCAACGCTGGAGTTAATCGGCGATCCCGATCCCGAATCTCAAGCGGCTTTGCAATGGCGCCTAACCCTACCAGCGTTGGTATTTGTGTTAACGGTGATTGCTGTTCCTTTGGCTTACACCAATCCTCGTCAAGGTCGTTACACCAAAATGATTCCAGCCATTTTGCTGTATTTGTTGTATCTAGTGGCTCTTAATGCAGGGCGTGGTGCAATCGAAGACGAGAAACTTCCCGCCCTTGGTTTGTGGATTATTAATGCGATTTTCTTGGGCATTGGCTTGTTATTGTTTAACGGTTTTAGTTTACGTGGCCTGTTTTCATCGAAAAAAGTGAAAAAGGTGAAACATGCGTAAACTTAGTTTTTATATTGCGAAGACCATTGCCGGTGCCATCTTTGTGGTGTTGTTGGTGATTGTTGGGTTGGATACGCTGTTTTCTTTAATCGATGAATTTACCGATTTAAAAAATGGCTACACCGCCAAAGATGCTTTTTTATACGTGCTAACCAGTATTCCGGGGCGACTTTTTGAGTTTGTGCCGTTTTCTTCGCTGATTGGTTGTTTAATTGGTTTGGGCTTGCTTGCTGGAACCAGCGAATTGGTGGTTATGCGCGCTGCGGGAATTTCTGTATTGCGCATTACCGGCTTGGTATTGCGTCCGGTATTATTGTTGGTGTTACTCGGGATTTTAATTGGTGAATTTATCGCACCTATTACCGACCAAATTGCCGAAAGTAATCGAGCGGTTGCCCGCGGTGAGGAACAGGTTTTTGAGTCTGACTCTGGTTTATGGCATCGCGACGGCAACGAATTTATGCACTTCAACGCTGTGCAGCCGAACGGGAAAATCTTTGGGTTGAATCGTTACGTGTACAACGATGCCGGTGATTTGGTCAGAACCAGTCACGCCGAGTTAGCTATATACGCCGATAAGCATTGGGTAGAAGAAGACGTAGAAGAAAAAACGTTCTTTGAAGATCACATTGAAACCACCACCTATCATTCTCGCGCTTGGGATACGAGAGTTTCTCCGCAGTTGCTCAATGTTTTGGTTTTACCCGAAGATTCTTTATCGATTCGCGATTTGTACACTTTTGCAACCTTCAGACAATCGCAAGGCCTGCCAGCGCGTAAATACTGGCTGACGTTTTGGGAGAAGGTTTTACAGCCTTTTGCGACGATTAGTTTGGTATTGATTGCGGTATCTTTTATTTTTGGCCCGCTGCGCCAAGTGACCACCGGATTTCGTGTTTTTACCGGTGTAATGGTGGGTGTTGCCTTTAAAACCAGTCAAACAATTTTAGGCCCTTCCAGTTTGGTTTTTGGATTTTCACCGTTAATTGCGGTGGCAATTCCTATCTTAATTTGCGCCACGGCGGGTGTTTGGGTGTTGTCGCGTTACCGATAACATTGTTATGGGCTCGCTTAATAAAAAGAGATGAAACTCTGATTAACCTAGAGTCTGCTGCGACATAAAGATATGTCGCCAATTTCAAGAACGGTAGGTGAATGAAATTATGAAGAAATTGCAAATCGCATTGTTAATTTCTGTGTTAATTTCTGTCCTCTGATTAAATTATTGTTGAGTTAATCAGAGGTGCCGAGGGTTTTACTTTTTAGCTTTGGGTAACAAAACTATTCGAGTACGGCTTAGCTTGTCGTGCAAGGTCTGATTATCTTTATCAAGAAGTTGCCAAAGATAACCCAACAAAAATACTCCAAGACCAATGGGGGCGATAATTCCACGAATTACGCAGCTTAAAAATGACGGTTTTTTTCCGTCATTGGCAATAATTTGTAATCGCCATGCACGCATTCCTAAAGTTTGTCCACCGCGACGCCAAAAAAAACAATAAAACGCAAAAATTAATACCACTAAACCCAAAAAACCGAGCGTACCAAAATCGCCTTTTTCGCCTTCGCCGAAGGTTTTGCCGAAAGCGTTCACCTGAATAAAAAGTACCAATGCACCGTAGCCCATACATACAGCTGCCAGTACAAGCCAGTCGTAAATCAGCGCAGTGAATTTTCGCCACAAGGGTGCGTTTGGAAGTTCGGATAGATACATGGTTATTGCCCGTTCAAAATTCTGCGGCAATAGTACCAAAATTAATGTGCAGAATAACCCCGAGCAAGATCAAAAATTGGCTGCTAAGCGGTTGAGTTTGTAGGTGCAGATTCGTTCGGTGGTGCGCAGATTTAGACCCGACTCGTGTTTGAAATGAGTATGGGAAACTCTGATTAACCAGAGTTTCTCGCGACACAAGGATGTGTCGCCAATTTCAAGAACGGTAAGTGATTGAAATTGTGAAGAAATTGGAAATCGCATTTTCAATTTCTGTCCTCTGATTAAATCATGGATGAGTTAATCAGAGGTTCCTATGATCTATTTGTTGCTGATTCATTTATTGCAGAATAGGGCAGATTTTGAAGCTTGGGCACTTTCACGTTTCCAGAAAATGCCCTTGCAGTTGTTCGTCAAAACTCATAAACAAACGACATTTTTACCGAGTCATCTTTTAGGCGCATTTTGTAATTAACTTCGCTAATGCTGCCCTCGCCGCTGGAATCCGGTAGCGCTGTATTGATGAGTTTATTTTGATGATATTTTTGCCAATAGGTTTTTAGGGTCGATTTAAATAAGTTAGAAAAAAACTTACTGCCGCTTTGCAATTCAATATCGTGGTATGACTGATAAATCCATTGGTGATTCATCAGTCTTTGCGTGGTATTTAAGCTGTTATCAAAAAAATTCGCCGCTGAGAATTCCAATTCCTCGTTGGTTAAACCGTAAGCCGAAAAGTGACGATCGGCGCCTTGCCCTTCGATATCTGCCGCATGCATATTTGAATAGGGATACAGATAATCTGGAACGAAAGTTTGTTCTTGTGCCGAGCCTCTAGTGGAATAAATGCAGACCGAAAAGGCTATTAAACACAAGGCTAAAAATTGCAGTGCTAATTTATAGTCTGTGTTGTAGTCCGAGGCAGCAAGTGCGAGGGTGTGATCGTAGGTTTGAGTTTTTCGTTGCTCGAAACCACGGGTTTTTACATGAATTGTTTTTTTACTGTTCATAATTATATCTTCCCAAACAAAGCTTAATCGGTACTGTTTTGCTGAAAAGCTTTTTGTACAGCGTTAATGAATCACTGGTCTTAGATTAAGTATGGTTGAACAGTAATTTACTTGCTGCTATTTCAGCGACTTATTTTTAGATTTGTTTGTTCTGAGCTGAGCGGTAATTCTGCGTGAATATTTGTCCTTATATTATTTCTCTTTAGTGAAGCCGGTTTTTGTAAAGAATACTTTTTAACAGCAATTTAACTGAATCAATTAGGGTATTTTAATGGTCGTTATTATTTATGTGTGTTCATGAAAATATACGAAGCAATATGCGAACCAGCTAATTTCTGTAGTGTTAAATACTGCTCTAGATCTTTGTTTTTATACAAATATTTCTGATTTACTTAGGGCTAAGGGTGGGCTGTAACGCGAGGGGTGTTGTTTTATTCGGCGTGATTTACGGCGAGTATTTTTGAAAAAATTTTTTACCATTCTACAAACTCACCACAGCAAATGCGTGTTAGATAAATTCGAAATGTAACAGATTGGTAAAGATGGGTAGAAAGGTAATATCGGTGGATTTTTTAGAGTGATCGTTATTTTTCGCTGGAATCAAAGCGACACGGATGCCGCTTTGATCTCTTTTAGAATTACTTGTCAGCTTCGTAGCGCGCAACAGAATCTAAAATTTCTTTTTTGGCTTCTTCTACGTCGCCCCAACCTTCAACTTTAACCCACTTGCCAGGCTCAAGGTCTTTGTAGTGCTCGAAGAAGTGTGCGATTTGATCAAGTAACAACTTAGGCAAATCGGTTACGGTTTTCACGTCTTTGTATAACGGAGTGATCTTGTCGTAAGGAACCGCAAGCACTTTCGCATCTTCACCAGATTCGTCGGTCATTTTTAAAACGCCGACAGGACGACAGCGAATCACAGAACCGGTAAGAACAGGAATTGGCATAACAACCAATACGTCTACTGGGTCGCCGTCGCCACAAAGAGTGTGAGGCACATAGCCGTAGTTTGCTGGGTAATGCATAGCCGTACCTAGCATACGGTCAACAAAGATCGCTCCGCTGTCTTTATCTACTTCGTACTTGATAGGGTCGCCATTCATCGGGATTTCAATGATTACGTTGATATCGTCTGGAAGGCTTTTACCCGAAGGGACTTTGTCAAAACTCATAACAGTTTCCATTAGTGTGTGTGAAAAATTGCACCGGAGGGCCCGAAAATTTAGATTTTATCATATTCGAGTTTGTGAACAATTAAACCTAAGTGCACCTTCCGAAGTAGATACATTTGTTGTAGGTCATCTTTCTCTAGGCGCTGTGTTTTCCTGCCAATGGCGGAGTGCTTCATACCATTGATCGATTTGCCAGCAGATTTCTGGCGTAAGCGGATAAGTTCGCTAAGCTTAGGAATGTATAACATAAGACGTTAGTTAAGAAGGGCATTACTATGGCGTTGGAAATTGATCCTCTCGACAACAAGGCACCACAGGCGGAGCGACTACTTAAATTGTTGGCTCATAAAGGTCGGTTGGCGGTACTTTGTAACCTCATGCAAGGCGAGCGGTCAGCCGGTGATTTGGAATCTGTAGCGCGTTTAAGTCAATCTGCGTTGTCGCAGCATTTGGCAAAACTTCGAGAAGAGAAAATTGTTTCGACTCGCCGCGATGCACAAAGAATCTACTATCGGCTCTCTGATAATCGCACGCGAGCCTTGCTCGATTGTATTTCGCAAAACTTTTTTGCTGAAGCTGCCGTCAGTGCAGCGGAGCGTTTACCAGAACGCTCCTTAGCAACAGAGATTACGAATCTATCGGCCTGACGAAGTAATTTAGCGGTTGAGTTCAGCGGCTTTTGAGGCTGAGGCTGGCTGGTGTGCAGCTAACAGCATCGAAATTTCGTTTTTAGAACCCAGTGCTACCGCGACTCTTTGATGAATTTTGGTGGGCTCTATATCTAAAATATTGCCAAAACAGGTGGTTGCCAAGCCACCTGCTTGTTCTACCAAAAGACTCATTGGATTACCTTCATACATTAAGCGAAGTTTACCGGGCTTGTTTGGTTCGCGATTGTCCCACGGATAGGTGAAAATTCCGCCGCGGGTTAGTACGCGATGCACGTCAGCAACCATGGACGCGATCCAGCGCATGTTGAAATTTTTATTTCGACTACCGGTCTCACCTGCCAATAATTCCCCAATGTAATTTTGCATTTCTGGCTGCCAAAAGCGTTGATTCGACATATTGATCGAAAATTCTTTGGTGTCTGCCGGAATATTCATCGCTTCGGTGATCAGTAAAAATTCGCCGCTATTGTTTAAGGCAAATTGCTGTACGCCTTTACCGGTGGTCAAACTTAACGTGGTTGATGGGCCGTACAAGGCGTAACCGGCGGCTAATTGTTTGCGACCCGATTGTAAATAAGCACTTTCTTCGCCGCCGTTAGCTCCTTCGGGAAGCTCTAACACCGAAAAAATAGTCCCTACAGACACGTTGACATCAATATTGGATGAACCGTCGAGGGGGTCGAACAAAACTAGAAAACGTCCTTCAGGATTGCCGCCGACCGGTAAATCTTCTTCTTCAGAGGCGATACCGGCAACACTTGGAATCGCAAGTAATGCTTCTTTTAATAAATCATTGGCGATGACATCCAGTTCTTTTTGGGTCTCACCTTGCACATTGGTGTCTTCGAGCGCACCCAAAATTCCAGTCAATGCGCCTAACTTTAAACGCGCAGAAATTTGCTCACAGCAACCGGCAATCTCTTCAATTAATCCGGCCAGTTGTGCGTCTTTGGTGTAGTTTTTTAGCGTTTCGGTTAGGTTCGCGGTAGGCATTCTAGACTCCTTTTGGAACAGCCCTTGGGGCATTTTGAGTTAATCCCAAGTCAGCAGTTATGAATACATCCTTGAGTGATACCAAATCATAAGCAAAAACCATGATCAATTTGTAAATTGACCGTATATTGCGGCTTTCGATAGATTTGGGCATGTGTGTAGTTGGTAATTCTAAAGAAACCGAAGTTATTTCGAAATATGTACAAGGTAACAATTACAATTTACAAACTACTTTAGGTGAGACTTATGTTTGACGAGTAAGTCAGCTTTTGGGCGTCCCATAGAATTCTAATCTTTTTTGAGTGCCCATAATAACAGCATAAATAACTGAATTTATGTGCAGCTGTGGTACTCTCATTGGCACTTTTAATTCAGTAAAAATCGTATATAAAACCGGAGTTTAGCGCGCGTGCATATTCATATTTTAGGGATTTGTGGAACCTTTATGGGAAGTCTTGCGCAATTGGCAAAAGCGCTTGGGCATCGTGTTAGTGGTTGCGACGCCAATGTTTATCCGCCCATGAGCACGCAACTGGAAGCCGCGGGTATCGAAATGTTTGAAGGCTTTGGTTTAGAGCAATTTACCGGTCGGCCTGATCTGGTCGTTATTGGTAATGCCATGAGTCGCGGTAATCCTGCTGTTGAATATGTGTTAGATCGAGGTATCGCCTATACCTCTGGGCCGCAGTGGCTGTGTGATTATTTATTGCAAGATAAATGGGTGTTAGCGGTTTCGGGTACACACGGAAAAACCACTACAGCGTCTATGTTGACCTGGATATTAGAGTACGCAGATTTCGAACCGGGATATTTAATTGGCGGCGTGCCCGGCAATTTTGAACATTCCGCACGTTTGGGTAAAAGCGATTTTTTCGTTGTTGAAGCCGATGAATACGACAGTGCGTTTTTTGATAAGCGATCTAAGTTTGTTCACTACCGCCCGCGCACCTTGATCATTAATAATTTGGAATACGATCACGCCGATATTTTCCCCGATTTACATGCCATTCAAACACAATTTCATCATTTGGTGCGTACTGTTCCGTCCTGTGGAACGATTTTATACCCAACGGAACCTGCCATCACCGAAGTAATCGATCGCGGCTGTTGGAGTGAAACGCAAATACTCGGTGCAGATTGGACAGCGTCACTGCTCGATGATAGCGGCGCCGAATTCGATATTTATTTTAAAGATGAATTAATTGGCAGGGTGCGATGGAATTTAAGCGGCAAGCACAACGTTAACAATGGTTTGGCTGCGGTCGCCGCGGCGAGAACAATCGGGCTTGATCCGGCGGTTGCTTGCCAAGCGTTGTGCGAATTTAAAGGCGTAAAGCGCCGTATGGAACAATTAGCCAATTTTGCTGATATTGCAATTTATGATGATTTCGCACATCACCCAACAGCGATTCAAACTACCCTAGAAGGTTTGAGAGCTAAAATAAAAGAAGAACGTATCGTCGCTATTATTGAACTGCGTTCTAACACTATGAAGTCGGGCGTTCATAACCATGAGTTGGCCCAGGCGGCTCAGTCGGCGGATGTAGTGCTTTGGTACCAAGCAGGGGATGACCACGACAATTTAACAAGTATTGTTCATCACAGCCCAGTCGCCGCCAAGCGATGCAACAGTATCGATGACATTGTTGAATTGGTACCTACGCTGATTTCTGGCAAAACGCATGTGGTCGTAATGAGTAACGGTGGTTTTGGCGGTATACATAAAAAGTTGATTGCAAAACTTTCTGAAGACAAATGGTAAAAATTAAGGACAAGTGACGTGTCACAAAGAATTACTGTCGCCATAACAGGCGCCTCCGGATCAGCCTACGCATTGCGGCTGATCGAATGTTTATTGGCTTCCGGCTGTGAGGTGTCTCTGTTGATGTCTAAAGCGGCGGAGATTGTTATGCGGCAAGAAACTGGGTTGGCGGTTCCAGCCGAAGAGTGGGGGCCAGTATCGCTACAGCAATTTTTTCAAAACCATTTTTGGGTAGGCCAAAGTCAATTAAAAGTGTATGGCCGAGAAGATTGGTTCTCGCCCGTGGCTTCAGGTTCTAGTGCGCCACGCAAAATGGTGATCTGCCCGGCCAGTGGCGGCACCCTATCGGCCATAGCCACAGGGGCTAGCAATAATCTCATCGAACGTGCCGCCGACGTGGCCATTAAAGAGCGCAGGCAGCTGATCGTTGTTCCCAGAGAAACGCCGTTATCAACCATACATTTAGAAAATTTGTTAAAACTGAGTCAGCTGGGTGTGGTTGTTTTACCGGCGTCACCGGGTTTTTATCATGAGCCAAATCAAATCGGTGATCTGGTGGATTTTGTGGTGGCGAGAATCCTAGACCAACTCGGCATCGAGCAGACCTTAATGGCGAAATGGGGCGAGCGCTAAAGGATTCTCTAGCGCGGGATTTATTGGACTTGAATTGCTGGCCTGTGTTTGAGCGGCCAGCCATTGAAAACTTACCGCTGGGTTAGCTCTGGTTGTGCTCAAAGTTGTAAGGCGATATAGGTTAGATATCCAATGCAACTGCTGATCGCCAATAGTCCAGAGATCATCGTCCATTCTACTTTTGGTGATCTTGGTGTATGGATGACATAAGCACCTGCGTGCGGACGATCTTTTTTCGCCACCGTTGGTTTCGAAGCTACAGGCTTATGCAAAACGCCAATTTGGGTTTTCATGGTTTGCGCTTCTGGGCCTAAAACGCGAAAGCTGAACTGATCGAATTTTACAACATCGCCGTCGTGTAAAGGTTGGCGGCTAACGCGTTGACCATTTACAAAGGTGCCATTGGCCGAATCTAAATCGGTTACCGTTAATGTGTTGTTTTCAATGTTGAACTCTGCATGCAAACGAGAAAGGTGTTTGCTCGGCAAGGTAAGATCTGCCTCGGCACTGCGGCCAAGGGTTTGTTTACCTGGATGTAAATCGAAGTGTTGGCCTTTCATCCAACTGTCGCTGGCAATTAACGACCAAGTGTTTTCTTCGCTTTCGGCAAGTTGGAAGATCTGATCGCCTACTTGAATCAGATCATCCAATTTTAACGCCTGATATTTAAGCGCATCTTGACCATTCACTCGGCAAATCCCGTTGAGCGAATGCATCCAAACCGTTGACGATTCATCCAACCAAAAACGCGCCTGCTTATCGCTTAAATTACCCAAAGAGATTGTCCAGTCGCATTCTGCCGATTTACCCAAAATACGACTGCGTTTGCCGATAAAAAACTGAAGATCGGGGTTTTGAGTGTGTTTGAGTATGTATTGGTTCATTGGATTAAATGGCTCAACGTATTCGGTTTGTGACTGGTGTTAGTAACGATAGACACAAGATTAATGATTGTTCAATTAAGCTAGTGGCCACGTTAGTTGATTAATCTCGCGATTGAGTAGTGGCAATTCACAAAAATCATGTCGTTCTGAACAGAGTGCCAATATTATGCAGCTCTTCACAGAAGACTTTTGATCGCTTAGAAACAGGCTATTTAGAGCGGGTCACAAATATCATTAACCCCGTCGTAAATGGATACTCGGTTTGTTGGGTATTTAAAAAATAATCAGCTCGAAATAGCCTTTTAGAATTGCAGGTTTAGGCCTGTATCGATCTTTTATTGCATAAAAGTTGTATGAACGGCGTTATTATCTCACTTTGTCATTATGAAATCACACGCAAAAACTGAGATTACTCTATTTTTACGCAAATGCATGTTTGCAATAAATGAATTAATTTTGCAATTGCTGTTGTTTTTATAATTATATCTTTTCAATTTTTTATTAAAGAGACGGTTTTTGCGTTTAACGCTTATTATTAGTAAATGTGTTTTTAGGTTTAATTTCGTTGGCAGAAGCTGAATTTATGAATGAGTTAAAAATCGTAAAAATTTATTATTGTCCAGGTTGTCGCTGGTTATTAAGAGCTGCGTGGTATGCCCAAGAGTTACTTTCGACGTTTGAATCTGAGTTAGACGAAGTGTCCTTGTGCCCGGCAAGCAGTGGTAGATTTGAAATTTTTGTTGGCGAGATCAGTGTGTGGGAGCGCAAAATGGATGGCGGTTTTCCGGAAATTAAACTCTTAAAGCAACGTGTACGCGATTTGATTAGTCCTGAAAAATCCTTAGGGCACAGTGATGTGACCTAAAAACCTTACACGGTGGAGTGAATA
This sequence comes from Sessilibacter sp. MAH1, assembly GCF_054658315.1. Taxonomy (NCBI): domain Bacteria; kingdom Pseudomonadati; phylum Pseudomonadota; class Gammaproteobacteria; order Cellvibrionales; family Cellvibrionaceae; genus Sessilibacter; species Sessilibacter sp. MAH1. The sequence goes on along the minus strand of NZ_BAAGIC010000007.1, from coordinate 90,891 downwards.
ATTCCAATACCTTGTTATGTTTAAAAACTCCGTGTAACGCAGTCATTCATTCGCAAGTACAGCGAGAATTAGGTAATTAAGTAACTTCTGGCTAGCAGCTGCTGGAGCCAAAAAGCAATTCCAATTTATTCTCAGCTTTAATAATTTAGCGGTGTTGAAATTGGCTAAGTTACTGGTATTTGCGCAAATGCCTTTAATTTACTTGCCGATGAATTTACCTGCCGATGATCGCTAAATTACCGGGTTTGATGGGAGTTTTAGGCAGGTAATTATTTAGGAAGCTCTGATTAACTTAGAGCTTCCAGCGACACATGGATGTGTTGCCAATTTCAAGAACGGTAAGTGATTGAAATTGTGAAGAAATTGGAAATCGCATTTTCAATTTCTATTCTCTGATTAAATCAGGGATGAGTTAATCAGAGATTCCTTTAAGTTTTAAGCTTTCCATTTATATTTACTTTTAAAAACGTCAAAAGTATTTCGATTAAACGTTTTTGCCTCTTTGGCTTATCTATTTTGTCTATCGGAATTTTCGATTGACGCAGCAACAAGTTTTTAAAGTACCGAAAAAGTTTTTAGGAAACTCTGATTAACCTAGAGTTTCTCGCGACACAAGGATGCGTCCCTCTGATTAAATCAAGGATGAGTTAATCAGAGGTTCCTTTAAAAGTACCAAAATCGAAAATACGATTTCCAATTTAGCCAAGGTTTCGGCCGCTTAAGGTTATTGAAGCTGACGGCTTGCCTCAGGATTAATGGAAACTTTTGCTTCATTAGGGTTTCCTATTCAACCATGATTAGAACCACACATTTTTTAGCTTAAACTTGAGCGATGATCGCAGTATGGTTTGCTTTATTTATAAAATCATTTAGTGTGCGCGGCGACTATCAGGCCAATGGAAAATGTGGGATGCAAGAATCCTTAGGCTGCTGTGTGTGTCTTTGGGGTTCGCCATAGGTTTAACGCTTCGCTTTAGGTTAAATCTCGGATATATCCGTCAGTATGGATTTTGCGTCTAGTAAGAGTGCTGTGAATGAGTGGCCTTATAGAAGAGCGAGGCACTCAGTAATATCTGCAATCATTTCAACAAGGTTGCTGAAAATTACTGAAATAGATAGAAAACTCTGATGAACTTAGAGTGCTCAGAGATACGTATATGTATCGCCAATTTCAAAGGCGGCAAGTGATTGAAATTGTGAAGAAATTGAAAATCACATTGTCAATCTCTGGCCTCTGGTTAAATCGCGGGTGAGTTAATCGGAGGTTCCGATAGATAAAAAAACACACTGTTTGAGAACTCACTGGAGATATTTGAGTGAAAACTCACTCAAATAAACGATTTTTGAGTGGATGACAGTTCTAAATATTGTGTTGAGTTGTGTAAAATCAGTGTTTGCTGGTAATCCTATTAGTGCAGTCGCGAGTTATGTTTCTTAAGCGTGTTTATCCCGCCTGCGTTCTCGCCTAATTCAACCCATTTAAATCCTGTGCGTTCGTTGGTAGGTGGTTGTTAATCACTTATTAATCCGCTGGAGTCTTAGCAGTAATCATTTATTAAAAGTCCTCGATCTTTTGGGGAGATTTGTCCTTCAAAACAGCACTAAGGAAGGACAGCAATTGTTTGAGCGAGAGTATGACGGAAGGTTTTTTAAAGTTTTATCACGGGCTGGTTATCAATCGACCAAAATTAGCGCTATTTTTGGTGTTGCTGATTACCGTTGTTATGGCCGCGGGTTTACCCAATTTTAAACTCGATGCATCTGCCGATGCGTTGACCCTTGAAGCCGATCGCGATCTTGATTACTTCCGCCAGATCATCAAACGCTATGGCGCGGGTGACTTGTTGGTGGTTACTTTTAAACCGCATGATGAGTTGTTCAAAGCGGAGACTCTAGCCACTCTTGAGTCATTGCGGGATGAATTAAAAGGGCTCGATGACGTTGCCAGTGCTTTGAGTATTCTCGACGTTCCTCTGCTTTACAGTCCTATTCAGAATTTAACGCAAATTCGTCAAGGTCTTCGTACACTTGAAACGAGTGATGTCGGTTATGACGATGCGAAAAAAGAGTTTCTAACCAGCCCCATCTATAAAAACCTTATTCTTGGTCCTGATGAGCAAACCACAGCAATTGCACTGAATCTTGCGGTTGATGAAAAGTATATTGAGTTAGTTCGTGCCCGTGATGCTCTGCGCCTTAAGCGCAATCAGTTAGGGTTAACTGAGCAAGAAACCCAGGAATTAGAGCGAATCAGCCATGATTTTTTAGTGTATCGCACACAGGCTGAAGTTAAATCTCATGATCGGGTGCAAAAGGTTCGTGAAATAGCCGCTAAATATAAAGGCGATGCCGAAATTTTTGTTGGTGGTGTAAGCATGATCACCTCCGACATGATTCGTTTTATTCGCAGCGATTTGGTGGTGTTCGGCTCGTGCATTGTTTTATTTATCGTCGCTTTGCTGGCCATTATTTTCAGACGAATCCGCTTTGTGGTTTTGCCGTTAATGACCTCAGTATTGTCGGTAACCATCATGCTGGGCTTAATCAGTTGGCTAGATTGGCGACTGACCGTTATCTCTACCAATTTCGTCGCGCTCTTATTGATTGTCTCGTTGGCCATTACCATTCACTTGGTTGTGCGGTATCGGGAATATCACGCCGAAAATCCCGATTGGAGCCAAGCGCAGCTGGTTATTGCCACCACTAAATTTATGTTCAAGCCGTGTCTTTACACGACTTTGACAACCATCGTGGCGTTCGCATCGCTAGTAGTCAGTGGTATCAGACCAGTGATAGATTTTGGTTGGATGATGACCATCGGCTTGTGCGTAAGCTTTGCCTTGGTGTTTGTGATTTTACCGGCGGGATTGATGTTGCTCTCTCCAGGTAAAGCGCAGGAGGATAAAGTAGGTGACCAACCCTTAACGCTCGCCTTCTCTCGATTTACAGAGCGCCACGGTAAAATTGTGGTGTTGCTAGCATTACTTGCCACCGTGTTGGGCGGTTGGGGAGCAAGTCGATTGCAAGTCGATAACCGTTTTATTGATTACTTCCATTCCAGCACCGAAATCTACCAAGGTATGAAGGTCATCGACCAGAATCTTGGCGGTACCATTTCGTTAGATATTATTCTCGACGTTGATCCTGAATTGGCCCGTATTACCGGCGGTGGTAGCAGCGAAGCGTCACCGGAAGAAGATCCGTTTGCTGAAGCCGATCCGTTCGACGAACCCGACCCGTTTGCGTTTCCCGATCCTATTGTTGAAGAAGATCCATTTGCTGAGGTTGATCCATTTTCCGAACACAACACCAAAGCTCAGCCGGGCAATAGTTACTGGTTTACCATCGCTGGCCTACGAGATTTGGAATCTCTGCAAAATTACCTAAACAGTTTGGATGAGATCGGACGGGTTGATTCCTTGGCGACCTTGTATGAGGTTGCGGTCGATATTAGCGGTGGTTCGCTCAACGATTTTGAGTTGGCGGTTCTGAAAAATAGCTTGCCTCAAGACATTAATAAGATTCTGGTGAATCCTTATTTGGATGTTGAGAGCAACCAAGCCCGCGTTACCATGAGAATTCGAGAAACTGACCCTAACCTAAAGCGTTTGCAGTTGGTGAATAAAATTCGCACGCACATGGTCGACGATCTAGGTTTTAAACCTGAACAGATTCATTTCACCGGTGCGTTGGTGTTGTACAACAACATGCTAGAGAGCTTGTTCCGTTCCCAGATCATGACCTTAGGCGCGGTATTCTTAGCTATCATGATCATGTTTATGATTCTCTTCCGATCATTACTGATCGCGGTTGTTGCCATTATTCCTAACTTGCTTGCGGCTCTTGTGGTATTGGGCGGTATGGGGCTGGCGGGAATCTCTTTGGATATGATGACCATTACCATTGCTGCCATCACCATTGGTATTGGGGTGGATGACACGATTCACTATATCCATCGGTTTATGCGTGAGTACAAAATCGACAACAACTATATTGCCGCGATGCATCGCTCCCATGCGTCCATTGGTAGTGCAATGTACTACACCTCGGTGATTATCATTGTTGGCTTCTCGGTGTTAGCACTGTCGAAGTTTATTCCGTCAATTTTGTTCGGGTTATTGACCGGTGCGGCAATGTTGGCAGCCATTTTAGGCGCGTTAACCTTGTTGCCTAAGTTAATTTTACTCGTCAAACCTTTCTCTAAGTAATCTCTATCGTATTAAGTACTTTGCACCCCAGTTGCTGGCACATACACTGTGACCAGTAACTGATTGAGGGTGATCTATGGACTTTTTGTGGATTTGTGTGGCATTTGTGTTTGGTTTTGCCGCCAAGCAGTTTTCATTGCCACCGCTGGTGGGCTACCTGCTAGCGGGATTCTTATTAAACGCTCTGGGAATTCAACCTTTCGAAGGACTCAACGAACTTGCTGATTTAGGCATTACGTTGATGTTGTTCACCATCGGTTTAAAGCTAAATCTGCGCGATCTTGCCAAAGTAGAAGTCTGGGGCGGTACCAGTTTGCATACGCTTTTGTGGTGCGCGCTTTTATTGGTTGGTGGTTTGGCGTTAATTTGGGTGTTCCCATTCGCAGAAGGCAACTGGTTACTGGTACTTTTAGTGGCTTTTGCCGTCAGCTTCAGTAGCACCGTGTGTGTGATGAAAACCCTTGAGGATAGCGCCGAGCTCAAAAGTCGTCACGGTGATCTCGCCATTGGCGTTTTGGTTATTCAAGACATTATTGCCGTTTTGTTTTTGGTGATCGCGACGGGCAATATTCCAAGTGTTTGGGCTCTGGCGCTACCAGCTTTGTATTTCGCTCGACCCGTTTTAGCTGCTCTGTTATCGCGATGTGGTCACGGTGAGCTGTTAGTACTGGTCGGATTTTTCATTGCCCTAGGCGGTTATAACTTGTTTTATGCGGTTGATGTCAAAGGTGATTTAGGTGCCTTGATTTTAGGTATGCTGGTGGCGGGTTTACCTAAATCGAACGAGCTTTATAAATCTCTGGCGAGTCTCAAAGATTTGTTCTTAGTCGGTTTCTTTTTAACCATCGGATTCAGTGCTTTGCCAACGTGGGAGTTACTGGCTTGGGCGATGCTGATGATTGTATTGCTACCGGTTAAATTTGCCCTGTTCTTTGCTCTGTTTATTAGCTTTAAGTTGCGTGCACGTACCGCCTTTTTAAGTTCTCTGGCGCTTGCAAACTTCAGTGAATTCGGACTAATTGTCGCCAGTAAAGGTGTAGAAAATGGCTGGCTGCCAGAAGATGAACTGGTCATGATTGCCTTGGCGGTCGCAATTTCTTTCGTAGCCAGTTCATTTTTGTATCGTCGGGCGCACACTCTTTATGCTCGCTACAAAGGTTTTCTTGGTCGCTTTGAACATCCAAAAGCCCAAGTCATCCACGGCTATCAACAGCCTTACGGCGCCGAGGTTTTAATTTGTGGAATGGGGCGAGTTGGTAGTGGTGCTTATAATGCGTTGCAGCCTCACCTGCACGAAAAGGTCTGGTGTGTTGAGGTTGACGAGGGGCGTGCAATGGCGGCTCAGAAAAAAGGTCGTAATGTGGTTCTTGGTGATGCCGACGACATCGACTTTTGGGAGCAGTTGGATGTGACTCGCGTAAAACTGATTATGTTGGCGATTCCATCCATTCAAGAAATGAAAAACATTATCTACCAGCTTCGTCAAACGTCATACTCCGGGCGAATTGCGGCTGTTGCTCGCTACGACGATGAGCGCAAAGAGCTGATCAAATTAGGCGCAGATGTGGTTTTCAACTATTACGCAGAGGTCGGTGCGGGTTTTGCGGCAGAATGCGCGCACTTGATGGGGCCGGACGTTAATCCTAACCAATTGGTAATTCAACATTAAAAGCGGCTCCTCCGAGCGAGGAGTCTGCGACACTCAGACTGCCGTTGTAGCTGCTGACGATATCAACTGCAACGGCAAGACCAATACCTTGGCCGGTTTCGGCGGTATCGGCCCGAGCGCCTCGCTCTAAGATGGTTCTGCGATCGGATGCTTTTACGCCTAGGCCGTTGTCTTCAACCAAAATGCTCAAGATCTTGTGACGGGTAGAGACCTTAATGCGGACTTTGCCGCGGCCATATTTACAGGCGTTATCGAGCAGATTTCCGAGCAGTTCTAATAAATCGGCTTGTTCACCAAAGAACAGTTGGTCGGCGTTGATTTCCAGATCAAAACTTGGATTTTTATCTCGATACACTTTGGATAACGCAGAAACTAATCGCTGACAACATTCCAATACCGAATGCCCTTTGCCGGGCTGGCTGGATTGTTGAGTCACCGCTCGCTGCAATTGATGGCGAACAATTTCATCCATTCTGGAGACCTGCTCATCGACGATATCGGGTCGGTCTGAGCTGGAGCGAATCACCGCCAGAGGTGTTTTCAAACTGTGAGCGAGATCGGCCATGGTATTGCGATAGCGATCACGTTGGGCGCGTTCAATTTCTAAGACCTTATTAAGATTGGTGATTACCGGTTGGATTTCGGTGGGATAGGTGCCGCCAAGCGACAGGGTTTCACCCGTTTCAACACGTTTAAGATCTTCAGCCAGATGCGACAAAGGTTTTAAACCCCAGTTTTGAATCCACCAAAGCACAATCACCAGTATCAACGCCAGTGCGCCCAGCCATCGCCACAGTTGTTTTCGGTAGCTGTTGCGCTCGGCGATAAGTGCGTCTTGATCGCTGATGATTTCGAAACGATACAATTTTTCTTGGGTGGGAGATTGTTCCCAGCTGACGTCAAAAATCAGGTTGTGAGCGTCTTTTTTATTCAGTTTACTGTCGTAAAAAACCTCTTGTCCGACTTGAATGGGTAAGTTGATCGGCGCAGGCAAGTCAACGGTCACAGCCGATAACGATTGCCAAATAATCTTATCGGCTTCAATGACGCGTGCGTAAAGACCAGAATCTGGCTGGCTAAATCGAGGTTCTTGAAGTTGCTCCGGTAGCCAGAGTATGCCATCGAAGATTTCTGCGGCGGCAAGCAGCAAATAGATTTGTGTTCGGAGGCGTTCTTGTTCGGCGACTTCTTGGCTGCGAGCGAACGCCCTATCTAATGCAGTGGTTGTGATGGCAAGAATAAAGGGCAGCAACAGGGTGGACGCCAAAATTAGACGCCCGCTTAAGCTTTGGCTCAGATGTTTGATAAACCGCTTGATCACTCGATTACGATTGCGCTTCTAAGTTAAAGCGATAACCTTGGCCTCGAATGGTGGTGATGGGTTTTAGGCTACCGTCTGGATCGATTTTTTTTCTAAGGCGACCCACAAACACTTCGATGGTATTACTGTCGCGATCAAAGTCTTGATCGTAAAGATGTTCGGTTAGCTCAGTTTTAGAAACCACCTTGCCAACGTTTTGAGCCAAGTATTCAAAGGTGTTGTACTCGAAGCTGGTTAGCTCCAGCGCTTGATCATTGAGCTTTACGGTTTTGGCAGCGGTGTCGAGAACGAGAGAACCAAAATTGATGGTTGGACTGGCATGGCCATTGGAGCGACGAATCAAGGCGTTGATACGTGCACGTAACTCTTCGTTGTGAAACGGTTTTACCAGGTAATCATCAGCTCCGGCTTCTAATCCACCAACTTTGTCTTGCCAACTGTCGCGTGCGGTTAAAATAAGAATTGGGTATTTTTTGCCTTTAGTTCGCAGTTGTTTGATGACTTCGATACCGTCGAGCTGAGGTAAGCCAATATCAATGATGGCAAGATCGTAAGGATATTCTTCACCGAGATACAAACCTTCACGACCGTCGTGGGCGGAGTCGATAACGTATCCATCGGATTTAAGAAAACTGCACAGGTTTTCATTGAGTTGTGGTTCATCTTCGACAATAAGTAAGCGCACTAAAATGCCTCGATCTAAAAATTACTGAATATCACCATTGGCGTTAACATTAACGTAGGTGATTTTTCCGGAAGGCAAAAGCAGTTTTACGAGATGGCCATCTGAAGATGGATTCACGCGTAATACTTTGCCGCCAAATCGCGATTTAGCAATGTTTGCCGCGTCGTTGGAATTGATACCCTTTGGCAAAGCATTGCTACTTTGTAGACTATTTTTTCTTTGATCGGATTGTGGCGTCTTTGATAGCGAACCAGGTTGTCGAAAACCTGGGCGCGGATGATTATTTTGATCTTGATTGCCACCGGCTTGGGCAACGGTAAAGTCAAACTGCTTAGCGGCGTGTGCAGGTGTTGTAACCATTGTATTTAACGCGAACGCTAAGAGTAGTGCTGTTACGAACATCCGTAGAGTCTGGTAGTTAGTATTTTCAGCATCAAGACTGCGCAACGCTTTGAGCGAAGCGCTTGGAGTAGTTTGCGGTGAGGCATTGTAGTGCGGTAGCGCCATAATTCCTTCGATGAGCATATGCTGGTATTAAGGTTCAAATTAATGATGCTTAATCGCGCAAAGCAGTCACTAGTGCTAGTGAGTGTGCGCCTGATCACAGTCTATAAAACGGCGAAATACTGCTGTCTTGCAATCTTGTTATGTCTGGTGAGTATAACGATTAAGCGCCCTAAATGCTTATGGAATTCGGGCAAGAAGTGTTGTTTTTACTCGCATAGATCGAAAAGTGCGCGGTACATGTCTTGCCAAAGCAAGTTTAAATTTGCGCGCCTGTTTCTAGTCGCCGATTTGTATAGAAACAAAGACTAGTTCACAGTGCCTGAATGATGGCTGAAATCAATGCACCCGCATTCTGCTTGCTGTGGAATTCGGCGGTGGTATTTCGGTAGGTTTACCGGTGCCGCTGGTGCCAAGTAAAAATCTTGAAAGTGAATGCTTGCTAACTGTGCATAATTTGTTTTATCTCTATTAACTCTTGGTGTTCGTCAATGTCATCGACCGAAGAAATCGCATTATTCCCACTCAACACTCTGTTGGTTCCCGAAATGACTCTGCCTTTGCAGATATTTGAGCAACGGTATTTACAATTGATCAAAGATTGCGTCAAAAACGGTAGTGTCTTTGGTGTTGTGCCTATTCGTGATGGAAATGAGGTTGGCGCAGCGGCCATGATTTATAACGTGGGCGTGGTTGCTAATATCGTTGATTGGAGCCAGGGTGAAAACGGTTTACTGCACATCAAAGTATTGGGTAGTCGAAAATTCCGGGTTTTAAAGACTTGGGTAGAAGACAATCAACTAATGCGTGCACAGGTAGAATATCTTGCCAGCGAAGAGATAATTGCTATCGATGACCAATACGATGGTTTGCGAGCGATTTACGACTCTTTGGCCACGCACCCACAAATTCAATTGTTGAAGCTCCCAAGCATTCAATCTGTCAATCAGTTGGGCTGGTTTTTGACACTGCTTTTGCCAATCAGCCGTGCCGAGCAGGTGGAATTGATCAAGCTGAGCGATCCCGTTGAACGTGTAGAGCGGATATCAGATCAGATTGATCGTATCAGTCGACATTAGCCTTTGCTGGTAAGCTTCCACTTTAAGACAAGTTCACATGAGCAATCATTTACCGTTAAAATGACCGCAATTATTCCGCAAGCTTCCGTTGTGTATATGGATATGTGGGTCTTCAGGGTGAACAATCATATGCACCCAGCGATGGGTGTGATTCGAAATGAATACGACAACAATAAAATCAAGGGATCGCTATGTCTGTTAAAGATTACATGATAGAGCTTGGCAAGAATGCTCGCGCTGCCTCCAGAGTGATCGCTGCGGCGACAACTGGAACCAAAAACGCAGCACTTTTAGCGACGGCTGAGGCTCTCAATGCTTCTCGCGACGCGCTTGCCGAAGCAAACGCCAAAGATTTAGCTGCGGGAAAAGAGCAGGGCTTAGACAGCGCTCTTCTCGATCGACTTGAGCTTACGCCAGCGCGAATCGACAGCATGATTGAAGGTCTTGAGCAGGTTGCTGCACTGCCTGATCCGTGCGGTGAGATTACTGACTTACGCTACCGTCCCAGTGGCATCCAAGTGGGCAAAATGCGTGTTCCTTTAGGCGTTGTTGGCATTATTTACGAATCACGACCCAACGTTACCATCGATGCCGCCAGCCTGTGCTTAAAGTCTGGTAATGCAACTATTTTGCGCGGTGGTAAAGAAGCGCTGCATTCCAATCAGGCTATTGCCCAATGCATTCAAGCGGGTTTAGAAAAAGCGGGATTGCCTGCCGGTGTGGTACAAGTAGTTTCCACCACCGACCGCGAAGCCGTTGGTCACTTAATTACCATGCCCGAGTATGTTGATGTGATTGTACCGCGCGGCGGCAAAGGCTTGATCGAGCGCATCAGTGCCGACGCTAAAGTGTCTGTCATCAAGCATCTTGATGGTATTTGCCATGTTTATATCGACGATCGAGCCGATTTAAATAAGGCGTTCGATATCGCTATGAATTCAAAAACCCACCGCTATGGTGTTTGTAATGCCATGGAAACACTACTGGTAAACAAAGGCGCAGCTGCGGAAATTTTACCGCGCTTAGCAGAAGCTTACTTAGAAAAAGGTGTTGAGCTGCGTGGTTGTGCGCAAACCCAAGCGTTAATCCAGTGCAATGCCGCTACCGAAGAAGATTGGGCGACCGAATATTTGGCACCAGTGTTGTCCATTCGTATCGTCGATGACATGGCTCAAGCCATGGATCATATTGACCAGTACAGCTCTAAACATACTGAGTCGATTGTTACCGAAGACTATACCCGCTCTCGACAATTCGTCAGCCAGGTGGATTCAAGCTCGGTTATGGTGAATGCGTCGACTCGATTCGCAGACGGTTTTGAATACGGACTGGGTGCCGAAATTGGTATCTCTACCGACAAAATCCACGCTCGCGGCCCGGTTGGTCTTGAAGGTCTAACCTCCCAGAAGTGGGTGGTTTACGGAGACGGCCACGTCCGAGTTTAGGTTCAATAACGTTGATGGGTGAGCGACAAGAACAGTTACAAAGACAACTAATTGGTGTTTGGGGCGGAACCTTCGACCCCATTCACAACGCCCACCTAAGACTTGCTCTTGAAATTAAACAGCAGTTGCATCTCGCTGAGATGCGATTGTTGCCTGCCAGTATTCCGCCTCATAAAAGTAACTACCATTGTCGTGCCGAAGACCGTTTGGCGATGGTTAATCTCGCGGTGCAAAGCTGTAGTGAGTTGATGGTTGATGATCGCGAACTTAAACGCGAAGGGCCTTCGTATTCTTACGATACTTTGATAGAAATTCGATCGGAGCTCATGACTAATCAGTCGCTGTGTTGGATTATGGGATCAGATTCTTTGGTGAATTTCAGCTCTTGGTATCGCTGGCGAGAGCTTTTAGATTGTGCGCACATCATTGTTGTGCAGCGGCCAGATTACGACTTTCCTGTATCCGGCGAGGTGGGGGAGTTTTTAAAAATGCATCAATCTTTTGAGCTGGGTGACTTACAAGCATCGCCTGCAGGAAAGATTTTTTGCACACAGCTGCGCATGTTGCCGATTTCATCCAGCGACATCAGAGCGCTTTTAAAGGATGATCGCTCACCGCAGTTTTTACTTCCAGATGCAGTTTTAGATTACATAAAGTCACACAAGCTTTACCATCCGTAACTTTTCGCCGAGCAGCTATTATTTAAACCTGTAGATCTTGGCAGATAGTAGTACAATGATTAGACGACGCCTGTGTTAGCGCGTCTATTTTGATTATTTTTCATTAAAATTCGCGAGGATAGATGACCGAAACCATTCCTACCGACATTAAAAGCGTTGTATTTGAGGCGCTCAGTGATCTCAAAGCCAAGGATGTCGTCGAACTAGATGTAGCAGAACTCACCGATGTAACCGATACCTTGGTCATTGCCAGTGGTACTTCCAACCGACACGTCAAATCTCTTGCTCTACACGTTGCCAGCGAAGCGAAATCTCACGGGATTATGCCTCTTGGTGTTGAGGGTGAAGATCAAGGCGAATGGGTATTAGTCGATTTTGGCGATATCGTAGTGCATGTCATGATGCCTGCTATGAGAGATTTCTACGATTTAGAAAAATTGTGGTCTAAGGCGCCTAAGCACCGTATTGAAACGCCACAAGTCAGTTCCAATTCTGTGTGATGGCTTCTAATCGTTAGAAACTGAGTTGTTATGAGAATTACCATCCTAGCCGTCGGCACCAAGATGCCAGACTGGGTAACTGCGGGCGTGAACGAATATGTTAAACGCCTTCCCCGTGAAATCGATCTGCAAATCCGCGAGCTGGCTCTGGCTCATCGTGGCAAAAACCAATCAACCGCTACAGCTATTTCTGATGAAGGCAAAAGAATGCTTGATGCCATCGATGAAAAAGATTGGGTTGTAGCGTTGGATTTATCGGGGAAACCGTGGAGTACCGAGGTTTTGTCTCAGCAACTCGATCGCTGGAAAATGGATGGCCACAACATCACTTTGTTAGTGGGCGGTCCAGACGGCTTATCCCCAGATTGTATAGCTCGTGCTCAGCAAAAGTGGGCGTTATCGGCCTTGACATTACCGCATCCTATTGTGCGAATTTTGCTGGCCGAACAAATTTACCGAGCTGTAAGTATTTTAAATAATCACCCGTACCATAAATAATATTAAGGAATCTGTGATTAATGCATTGATGAATTAATCGCAGTGTAAAAAGCTTAATGATGTATGGTGATTGACGTTGGTGACGCTTTTTTTGTATCGCTAAAAAGTTCTGAATGAATCAGAATTCCTTTAAACATTATTGAATAATACAGGTCTGAGGCTGCCTGAGCATTTGATGGCGGTCTTTTGTGGCTAGATTTAGAGAAATATTCAAAAACTGTCTAAGCTTGAACGAAAGGCCTTTATGCTAATATTGGCTGAGTTTGAGTGTTTTGTTTTCTAAACTAGAGCAATTTGTAAGATCAGTCTTTAACGTGCATTAACTGCGCGGCTATATAAAAAACATCCAGAGTTGGGTATTCAGTCCCGCTAAGGTATTTGACGGAACAGTCGCAAAACACATGAGCGAACAACAAACATTAAAAGATCATTTTCGAGAGGCGAGGATTTTTCGAAATCGATTGTTTGTAATTGCTTTGTTTATGATTGTTTTATTATCAATTCTGGTAGTGCGTTTCTACAGTTTACAGGTTGTTCACTATAACGACTATGTCACTCAATCCGAGCGCAATCGCGTTCACGTTCGTCCTTTAGCACCTACCCGTGGCCTCATCTACGATCGCAACGGCATTTTACTTGCCGATAATCGAGCCAGTTATACGCTCAGTATTGTTAAGGAGCGCGTCGGTAATCTCGACGAAACTCTTCAAGTCTTGTCGGAATTGGTTGAGTTTGATGAAGGCGACGTTGAAAAATTTCACTCTCGACTAAAACAGCGCCGCCGTCCTTTCGAAGCAGTTCCTTTGCGTTACCAGCTCACACCAGAAGAAATCGCCCGAGTTGCTGTTAACGAGTATCGCCTTGAAGGTGTGGAAGTAGATGCACAGCTCGTTCGCCATTACCCAATGGCCGACCTCTATGCACATACGGTAGGCTACGTTGGTCGTATTAACGAACGCGAACTTCGCTCGTTTTCTGAAGAAGAATATAAGCGTTACAGTGGAACCTACACGATCGGTAAAATTGGTTTAGAACGCCAATACGAAGATTTATTGCTGGGCAAAGTTGGCTTTGAAAACGTAGAAACTAACGCCCGAGGCCGAGTGCTCCGCGTACTTGAACAAACACCGCCTGAGCCTGGTGAGAATTTACATCTGTATTTTGATAGCCAAGTACAACGCGCCGGTTTAGAGGCTTTAAATGGCCGTCGCGGCGCAATTGTCGCGATTGAAATCGAAACCGGTGGCATTCTCGCCATGGTTAGCTCGCCGAGTTACGACCCCAACCTATTTGTTACCGGAATCAGTCATTCTGACTATAACCGACTGACTGGGTCACGAGACTTGCCCTTATTTAACCGCGCCATTCAAGGCGAATACCCGCCTGGCTCAACCATCAAGCCCATGGTGGCTTTGGGCGGTCTTTATCATCGTGTGGTCGATCCTAATGTCGCGATTTATGATCCGGGTTTTTATCAGCTCGATAACGAAGAGCGAAAATATCGCGATTGGAAAAAAGGCGGTCACGGTCGGGTCGATATGAATTCCGCCATTCGTGAATCCTGCGACACTTATTATTACGACCTTGCCTATCGTTCAGGTATCGACAGATTGCATGAGTTTGGAAGTCAGTTTGGCTTGGGCGATTACACCGGCATTGATCTTCCCAGTGAGCGAAAAGGCATTTGGCCGTCTAGAACTTGGAAGCGACAAAACCGCGGTTTGCCTTGGTTTCCCGGTGACACGTTAAACGTTGGCATTGGTCAGGGTGATGTGCTGGCAACGCCCCTGCAATTGGCGGAAATGACCGCAACCCTAGCCAATCGCGGAAAAAGAATTCAACCACGAATAGCACAAAATGTTGATCCGGTAGTTGCAGACTCGGCAGACTCAAAAATGTTGTTAGACGTAGCCGATGGTCACTGGAATTATATTTTTAATGCTATGAGTGAGGTTATGCATCATCCACGTGGTACGGCTTATCGAGTCGGACGCGATATGTCTTTTAAAATGGCGGGAAAATCAGGCACCGCGCAGGTCGTTGGTATTGCTCAAGACGAAGAATACGACAGTGACGCCTTGTCTGAAAGAAATCGAGATCATGCATTATTTGTTGGTTTTGCACCTCTTAATAACCCCAAAATTGCTGTTGCCGTGATTGTTGAAAACGGTGAAGGTGGATCTTCCGAAGCCGCTCCGGTTGTTCGTAAGGTGGTTGAAACCTACTTAGCGATTGAAGAAGAAAAGGCGAGACAGCAGATTTCCAGCGATAAAAATCCTACCGAAAAACAACAGGAGCTTCCGGGTGTCAACGGCTGATTTTTTGCGTCGATTACCGGGGACCTCCTGGGATGTTCAGCGTCAAGATACTTTTTGGAGTCGAATTCATATCGATCTACCTCTGTTAGTGCTTTTGTTGGCGCTCACAGGATTCGGCCTAGTTGTACTCTACAGCGCCGGCGGCGCAGATATTCACTACATTAAGCGGCAGGCGGTATTTTTCGCGGTGGGTTATTGTGTGATGTTCACCATTGCGCAGTTTAACTTGTCGTTTTTAGAGCGGTGGTGCTGGCTTTTGTATGTGGCCGGTGTCGGTTTGCTCGCCGCCGTGTTGGTGGTTGGCGTGGGTGCAAAAGGTGCCCAGCGATGGCTCGATCTGGGCGGCTTTAGGTTTCAACCCTCTGAAATTCTCAAGCTTGCAATGCCGTTGACGATTTCTATGTATTTGTCTCGACGCATGTTGCCGCCACGTTTTAAACACATATTTTTTACGTTGGTGTTGGTCATAATTCCCAGTGTTCTGATTCTTAAACAGCCTGATTTGGGTACATCGTTATTGATTGCGATGTCTGGTCTCATTGTGTTGTTTTTATCGGGGTTGCCTTGGCGTTACATTATTTCTGCTTTGGGATTAGTACTAGCCAGTGCTTGGCCTGCGTGGCATTTTGTTTTACACGATTATCAACGTACCCGAATTCTAACCTTGCTGAATCCAGAGGCCGATAAGTTGGGTGCTGGCTGGAATATCATTCAGTCAAAAACCGCTATTGGTTCCGGTGGAATTACCGGCAAAGGTTGGCTTAACGGAACTCAATCGCAATTAGATTTTCTACCAGAGAGCCATACCGATTTTATTATTGCCGTATTAGCGGAAGAATTCGGTTTAGAAGGTGTGCTTTGTTTGTTAGGGCTTTATATTTTAGTGCTAACTCGCGGCGTTATGATTGCGGCAACTTCGCAAAAAACGTTTGGTCGTTTGCTCGCAGGCAGTATTACCTTCACGCTTTTTGTTTATATCTTCGTTAATATCGGCATGGTTTCAGGATTACTACCGGTTGTGGGCGTTCCCTTGCCTTTTGTTAGTTATGGTGGAACTTCTTTGTTGACGTTAATGATGGGCTTTGGTCTTTTAATGGCGGTGGCAACCCAGCGTCGTAAGGAACCTTAAATACACCTAAAGCCTAGGTAAGAAATGGTAGGAGAGTCAGTGATAAATTTTGTAACCCTTAAACGCGGCTTTAATTTAGCGGTTTTTAGCACGGCTCTTAGTGCTGCTGCGACGGTAGCCTATGCTGGAGATTATTCTAATAATCCCGAAAAGCAAAAATTGGTTGATGAGTTAGTTTCGGAGTACGGATTCAACAAAGAACAACTTAACGCTTGGTTCGATGACGCCGTGCGAAAAGATTCTATTTTAAAAGCCATCGCTCGTCCGGCTGAAAAAAGTAAGCCTTGGAAAGAATACCGAAACATTTTCGTCACTGAGTCTCGAATTTCTTTAGGCGTTGATTTTTGGATTGCCAATCAGGAGACCTTGGCCAGAGCAGAACAAACCTTTGGTGTTCCTGCCGAAATGATTGTGGCTATTATTGGCGTTGAAACGCGCTATGGTAACAACACCGGTGGTTACCGAGTCATTGATGCCTTATCAACATTGGCGTTTGATTATCCGCCGCGCTCTGAATTTTTTCGCAAAGAACTCAAAGAGTTCCTGTTGTTAGCCCGTGAGCAGAGTAAATCACCAGTTGACCTTACCGGATCTTACGCCGGTGCCATGGGTTACGGTCAATTTATGCCGTCGAGCTATCGTGCTTACGCCAAAGATTTTGACGACGATGCTTTTATCGATATTTGGAACAATCCCGTCGATGCTATTGGTTCGGTAGCCAACTACTTTAAGGTTCATGGTTGGCAGGCTAATCAACCTGTTACCGATCGCGTTCGTGTAGATGATAACTTTGATGCAACGCTTTTGAGTGATGATCTAAAACCTTCTCGCAGTCTTGAAGAAATTACCCAGGCTGGATTTACTTTAACATCGATACAAGCTCCACCAACTCCCTTGCGAGTTTTTGAGCTTGAAGGTGAAAAAGGGTCGGAGTATTGGGCGGGTTTCCATAATTTTTATGTGATTACTCGCTACAATCGCTCAACCATGTATGCTATGGCGGTGTATCAGTTAGCTGAAGAAATTAAAAAAGCGAAAGCCGAAAAAACATTCTAGCAATTTATTGATCTTCACGTTTCTAATCAACTACGGTTTTTATGGGCAGTAATCACGATAACTCACGGGTTACTGCCATACGTAAAATCAACCTAACTTCGGCGCCGCGGTAATTGATCGTGGTATGCTACAAAACTTCGATTATTGTCATCGGGTGTAAAGCGTGTTTTTTCAGGGAAATACTGTATTTTGTGGAAAGAGCTTTTTTATAAGCTTTAAACTTATTGTGCTTACGCTGGTTCTATTTATCGGCGGTTGTGCATTCAAATCCTATGACAATACCTCCCAACAAACTCCGGTTCCGCAAGAGTCAAATAACGAAGGACGCTATTCCCAACAACACGATAGCGCACCTGATCAGTCTTACGCTGTCGATCACATTCCCGACGCGGTGCCCATTCCCGAAGAAATAACTCGTGCTGGTAATAAAAGCCCGTACCGCGTTGCCGGACGAACCTATCATGTCCTGTCGAGTGCGCAAAATTATCGCGAGCGAGGATTCGCCAGCTGGTATGGAAAAAAATTCCACGGCCACAATACCGCCAACGGCGAAGTTTATAATATGTTCGGTATGACTGCCGCCCATAAAACTTTACCAATCCCGTCTTATGTGCAAGTAACCAACCTTGAAAATGGCCGCAAGGTAATTGTTCGTATTAATGATCGAGGCCCGTTCCATTCCGGCAGGATTATCGATCTTTCGTACACCGCTGCTAAAAAGCTTGGATTTTTAAATGCAGGTACAGCAAATGTTGAAGTGGTGGCTATAGATCCTATTGCTTGGCAAAAAGAGAATTTAATTTACGGAGAAGGTACCGGTATTATTTCTCCTGCGCCCAGAGTCTCCAATGAACCACCGGCGCCATTAGCTTCAGAAGGCTCCGCTTTACCAGCAAATACTTATCTACAGGTCGGTGCTTTCTCAAGCCAGCAAGCGGCAGAGTTGCATCGAAAAAATATCGCCGTTATTACCGGTTCACCGGTCATTATCAATACACCTGATCCACAAACACGATTGTACAGAGTTCGTATTGGCCCCATTGTCGATAATTTGCAATTGGCAAAACTGCGAAATCTTCTGACGCAAAGTAATGTCACGGGTCATCATCTGGTTTACGAATAAAACCCGTGTGCATATTTTAAATTATTGAAACCGCTGATTAACGCCTCCGTGATTTATCAGAGGACAGAAATTAAAAATGCGATTTCTAATTTCTTCATAATTTCAATTGCTTATCGTTCTTGACATTAGCGACACATACCTAAGTCGCTGGAAACTTCAAGTCAATCAGGGTTTGCTATTGAATTTTGTATATGAAATCAAAATAATTTTGTCGCAGATATTAGCGAAGTGCTTCTTGGTTTGATAAGGTGCTTACGCTTTGCAGTAATTGTTAAAGAAAAAGCACGTCTATTTAAAAAGCTTGTTCGTGTTTTTATTCCAGTTGTATGAATGACTGTGTGCATAAAACTTTTTTTGCGCTTGCTAGGTCATAGTCTCCAAACAATCCACCCAGATAAAAGTACTTATTTTTAATAATATGTCTAATTTTTTAACACGATCTTTTTGGTCTTTATTTGTTATTTTTTTCGTTGCAGTGAATTCTGCTTCAGCCCAACAACTGATTATTCCAGCGCCTCCCCAGTTAGCGGCGTCCAGTTATCTTTTAATTGATGCTGCCACGGGAGAAGTTTTGGTTGAACACAATTCTCACGAGCCATTGCCTCCTGCAAGTCTCACCAAAATGATGTCGAGTTACATTGTTTCAGGCGAAATCGATCGAGGTCATATCAATATGACCGATATGGTGCCCATTAGTGTACGCGCCTGGAAAATGGGTGGCTCAAGAATGTTTATTCGCGAGGGCACCGAAGTTTCTGTTAAAGATTTGTTGCGCGGCGTGATCATTCAATCCGGTAATGATGCGACGGTCGCTCTGGCGGAATATATCGCCGGAAGTGAAGAAGCGTTTGTTGATATTATGAATCAACAAGCTGCTCTATTAGGTATGAACAATACACAATTTAAAAACTCTACCGGTTGGCCCGCCGAAGGTCATCTCACCACTGCTTGGGATCTATCACTGCTAGCGCGGGCTTTAATCAATGATCATCCTGAGCATTACAACATTTATTCAGAACAAGAATTTACCTACGGTGCTCCTGGTGAAGAGACAAAAACCCAATCGAACCGTAATAAACTTTTATTTAGGGATAAGTCGGTTGACGGTATTAAAACCGGTCATACCAACGAGGCTGGTTACTGCTTGGTAGCTTCTGCCGTTCGCGACGACATGCGATTGATTTCAGTGGTTATGGGAACGCGTTCTGAAAGCGCACGTGCGGATGAGTCTCAGAAACTCCTAGCCCACGGTTTTCGTTACTACGAAACGCACAAGCAGTTCTCTGCCGATGAGGTCTTAGCCACCGCACGAGTTTGGGCGGGCCAAGACAATCATGTCGATTTGATCGTTGGTGCAGATCTCGATCTGACCATTCCACGAGGTTCCGGTAAAAACCTTCAATCAGACATTCGTATCGACGAAACCATAAGAGCGCCTATTGAGCAAAACCAAGCGTTGGGTGAAGTCACTATCACCTTAGATGGTGAAGTTGTAGCCAAACATTCTCTGTTGGCTGCTAATGCCGTGGCAGAAGCCGGTTTTCTAGCGCGTCTTTGGGATGGATTAAAGCTGTTCTTTATCAACTTGTTTTCCAGTTAGGCGTTGATGAAAAGCTCTTATCGAAGCCACTGACTAATGCTCATTAAGCTAGTCGATGGTTTCTTCTTTAATGATATTAAGTCCTAAATTCAGTAGACCACAGGCTTCAAACCATGGCAGATGTAAATCCAGAAGACGTTAAAATTCAGTTTCCTTGTCCTGACTACCCCATTAAGGTTATGGGTACCGCCGGTAAAGATCTGCATGCGTTGGTAGTGGAAGTTTTCCATCGACATGCACCCGGATTCGATTCAGAGACGATTGTCATTCGTGATAGTGCTAAGGGAACCTTTCAATCATTGACAGTTACCATAGAAGCGACCGGCGTTGACCAACTACAAGCAATTTTTGATGACCTAAAGTCCAACAAATTGGTTAAAATGGTGCTTTGAAACAAACGCCCGTTAGGATTTTTCGTGTCTATAGAGCTTCGCGACACTACCGATCTCATTATTCGCCAACTCGGACTTGTTGATTATCAACAGAGTTGGCAAGCCATGTTGGACTTCACCCATGCACGTGAGCCCGACACTATCGACGAGTTATGGCTGTTGCAGCATCCGCCGGTATTCACTCAAGGTCAGGCTGGTAAGGCAGAACATCTGCTCAACCCAGGAGCTATTCCGGTTATTCAATCTGACCGTGGTGGTCAGGTTACTTATCACGGTCCTGGGCAGATTATTGCTTATCCCCTAATCAATCTTCGTCGCGCCAAATTGGGTGTACGGGATTTGGTCACACAGATTGAAAAAACGGTGGTTGATACCTTATCGGCCTTCAACATTAACAGCTATCCAAAATCCGATGCGCCGGGTGTTTATGTTGAAAAAGACGCCAGAGAGCATAAGATATCGTCCCTTGGTTTACGTGTGAGAAACGGCAACAGCATCCACGGTTTGGCGTTGAATGTCGCTATGGATTTGTCCCCATTTTTAGCGATAAACCCTTGTGGTTATGCGGGTTTAGCCATGACTCAGGTAAAAGATTGCTTGTCGGGCGAAAGTCCTTCAGATTGCCAACTAATTTGCCAAGTACAATCAAAACTGATCGAGTCCTTTATGGCAAATTTGCGATACAATCACGCATCATACTCAACCGAGTTACCCGTACTTCCGTAAATTGATTATCATTGCTGCAAAGCAGTGCGCGTTGCACAAATTGATTCACTATAACTAGAGAACGCCATGACCACTCCTGAATTCCAGCCGGTTAAACGTACCCAGCGCCACAAGCAAGGGGAAAAACTGAGAAACGCCGATAAAGTTGAACGTATTCCGGTAAAAGTGATTGCTAGCGACAGTTTCCAGCGTAAACCAGATTGGATTCGAGTGCGTCTTCCTGCATCCCCAGAAGTTGATCGTATCAAGAAGATTCTGCGCAAAAATGGCCTATCCAGCGTGTGTGAAGAGGCGAGTTGTCCTAACTTAGGTGAGTGTTTCAGTGGCGGAACCGCAACCTTTATGATTATGGGTGACATCTGTACCCGTCGTTGCCCATTTTGCGACGTTGGCCATGGTAAGCCAAATCCACTCGATCCCGGTGAGCCTGCGCATCTTGCTCAAGCAATTGCTGAAATGGGCTTAAAGTACGTGGTAATCACGTCGGTTGATCGCGATGATCTTCGTGACGGTGGTGCACAACACTTCGCAGATTGCATTCGCGAGTCGAGAATTCTATCGCCGAATCTTCAGGTGGAAATCCTTACCCCAGATTTTCGAGGTCGAATGGACATAGCTCTAGATATTTTGGCCAAAGAAGCGCCCGATGTTTTCAACCACAACCTAGAAACGGTTCCTCGCCTGTATCGACAATCGCGTCCGGGTGCAAATTACCAATGGTCGCTGAAACTGTTAAAAGAATACAAAGCCATGCGTCCCGATGTGAAAACCAAATCAGGGCTTATGGTTGGATTGGGTGAAACCAAAGAAGAAATCTTCGAAGTCATGAAAGACATGCGTGAACATAATATTGATATGCTCACCATCGGTCAGTACCTACAGCCTTCTAAAGATCATTTAGCGGTAGATCGTTATGTGACGCCAGAAGAGTTTGAGGAATACACGCAAAAAGCCCAAGAGCTCGGTTTTGTCCATGCGGCGTGTGGGCCTTTAGTTCGTTCTTCTTATCACGCAGATAAACAAGCGCACGGCGAAGAAATTTAATTTTCAACGCGCGTTTAAAAAAACCGGTACTTGTACCGGTTTTTTTGTGTCTAGTGCACCGGTTAAATGCAAAACCTTGTCGCAGATGTTTGCGTATCTATGGTGTTTTTTTATTATTTGTTGAGTCTTGTGATTTAGCGCGCCGTTTAAAATTCGTTTAAGCAATATAAGCGTCCAATAGAAACCAATAGCAATGAGTTTTACGGAAAATAAACTAAGTGTTTCGAGAGTTTTGAAGCACATAGCGGCAGCAGTTTTGTTGTGCTCTCTCACGTCGTGCAAACAAGCCGATCTAGCAGAGTCTATGTTCGACCGCTATCAATCCCGCCTGAGTAATGCGTTGAATTTGACCCTTGCAGACCGCTCCACTATTGAATTGCAGGAGTTTCCTTCACGTCGTGAATTAACCATCGAATTAGTCGCTCAAAGTATTGATATTCTGGAATTTCTTGAATTAACGCCGTGCCAATTACAGCGTTTGATAGGCGAACGTAACAGTAGCCTCGGCCAATTCATGAGTCATTCACAGCGATGGATTTACGAAGCGGAATTTATTCAACTCTTGCAAGAGTGTTTGGCCTATTTAGAAATACATGAGCCCGAAGATGATTTGACGCAAAAATTAACGCAGGTGCTAGTGGATAAAATTCAGCAAAGACCCAATGTGGTGTGGAATGCGTTGTGGGCGAGTAACGAATTTCACAATTTATTTTCAGTTGCGTCTAAATCTCTTGAACCCAATTCACAAAAACCATCAGAACTGATTGCAGCGCTGCAACAATTAAATAAATCTAAGGCCGATTGGCTAAATCGAAAAATCATTCCATCTCAAAATATAGAATTTAATTATCAGGTTATCGGTTCTGAAAAATATTTAGGTAAATTGCTACTTTCAATAAAATTGGCTTTATCCAGATTAAATGTTTTAAATGATGCGATGACAGATCGGCTGAATGCGCGACCATTATGCTTTAGCCAGCAAAAAAACCGCCAAGCTGGTGTTTTAGAAAATGTATTTTTAAAATTTTACATTGGTGAAGTTCAGCCTTATTTAGCGTTGATTCATCAATCGACGAAACCTTTAGTTCTTGAATTAGAATTATTGAATGTAGATTTGATGGATTCTAAGAATAGCCCGCAAGTGGTTGAATTTAATCGATATTGGCAAAGTAATTGGTCTGTTGAAAATCCCGATAGTTTATGGAGCCGCTTTAATCGAGCAGTAGGCTTGCATACTCAGTTATGGCAAAAACAATTAGATCAGTGTGGTTTATTACCGAAATAAATATTCTTATTTATTGCAAAAAATAAAACGAAAAAATTCTTCGATATTTATAGATCTGTTTACGCTAAATTTATTCGAAAATAAATTATTAGCGTTCAAGTAAAGTTAGATTGATAAAGTAGACACTTGGCCTAAAGTTCGGTACAAAGCCGTTTTGCGCAAAATTTCATAAGCGATGAGCGCGTCAGGGATTTTCAGCACGGAACGTGCTATTTCTGTTTACTTAACAATTTTTTTGGAATAAGAAACCCAAATTCCCGTTGTTTTGTCTCAGAAAAATGTCAGGACAGGCAAAAATTGATGACCTCTTATGCAAACATTTTGGCTGAAGAATCCAGCCCTTATTTGTTGCAACACAAAGACAACCCCGTTCATTGGCAGACTTGGAGCCCAAAGGTTCTCGAGGATGCACGCCTGTCCAATAAACCGATTTTCCTTTCTGTAGGTTATAGCGCTAATCATTGGTGCCGAGTCATGGCCAGTGAAACCTTTAGCAGTCCTGCAATTGCTCGCGAACTTAACGAAAATTTTATTTGTATTAAGGTCGATCGCGAAGAACGTCCAGACATTGATGATATTTACCAAACCGGTCATCAATTATTGGCGGGCCAACCCGGTGGCTGGCCGCTCACGGTATTTTTGTGTCCGCAGACTTTGTACCCTTTTGTGGTTGGTACCTATTACCCGCCAACATCCAATACCATTCAATTAGGTTTTGCTGATTTAATGCAGCGTGTGCTTGGTTTTTATCACGGTGATCAAGAACAGTATCACGCGATGATCGAACAGGTCAGAAATGGCTACAATCAGCTCGACGCACATATTCAAAAGCCTATTCCTTCGGAATATTTTTCATTAGATCCTGCCCAGGCGGCGGTTCGTAATCTGCTGCAACAAGCCGACCCACAACACGGCGGCTTTGGCGAAGCGCCAAAATTTGCGTTGTCATTCCAATTACAGCGATTAATGATTGCTGGCCGTGAAGATTCACTACTGGGTAAGCGTGCTCGACAACACTTGCAGTTGACCTTAGCCATGATGGCCCGAGGCGGCATTCGCGATGTTCTTGCCGGAGGTTTCTTTCGTTACTCCACGGATGCCACCTGGAGCATTCCTCATTTTGAGAAAATGCTGTACGACAACGCTTCGCTACTGGCTATCTATGCGGAATCAGCGCGGGTGTTTAACTCGCAATTGTTTGCCAAAACGGCGCAGGGTATTGCCAGTTGGATGTGTGCAGAAATGTCCAACGGTTATGGTGCTTTTTACAGCGCGCTGGATGCCGACAGCGAACGCGGCGATGGCGGTTATTACTGCTGGCAAACCGAAGAGCTTAAACGTCTGTTAACGCCCATCGAATATCGAGTTATGTCGATACTGTGCAAATGGCAAGGCATGCCCAACTTTTTGGGATTGTGGCATCTGCAAATCGTGGGACGCGTTGCCGATGTGGTGTCTGTTTTAGATATCGAGCCAAAAGTTGTTAACCAAGTTTATCGGCGTGCTTTGGCGAAATTGTTGGCCGCTCGACGACGACGTCCCGCACCTGAGCGCGATCATAAGATTTTGTGCGCCAGCAATGCCTTGGCAATCCGTGGTTTATCGATAGCGGGTCGCATCTTGAATGATGTATCGATGATCAATGCCGCTCAAGAATGTTTGGATTTTATCAGCCACAATCTGTGGATCGACGGTCGCCTCTACGCGACTTGGCAAGGTGGCGAAGCGAAGATTCTGGGTTTCTTGGACGATTACGTGTTCTTAATGGATGCCATATTGGAGTCGCTGCAATCTAACTGGCGAGATCAAGATTTCCGATTGTTGGTTCAACTTGCCGATTTCGTTATGGATAACTTCAATGATCCCGAAACCGGTAGCTTGTATTTCAGCAGTGACGAACACGAGCAGCTGATCTATCGCAGTAAACCCATTTACGATCGAGTAACACCTGCGGGTAATGGCATCGCCGCTAAGGTTTTTGCTCGTTTGGGTAATTTGTCTTCTGAGCAACGTTATTTTGATAAGGCCGGAGAAATTTTGCAGGCATTGTGGACATCTATTGAGTTGCAACCGCAGTTGCACGACAGTTTGCTACAAGCCTTGGTGGAGCTGAAGTATCCGCCTGTACAAGTCATGTTAACTGGGCCTGAGGCAGGCGTTTGGCGTGAGCGATTGGTTGCAAAATTCATCAACGATATTCATTGTTATGCAGTGGTTGATGATGTGCTTACAGATCCCACTCTAGATGCAGAGCCTACGCGCGCTTTATTATGTATTGGCGCAGACCAGCAAAACGAACTTGAATCCTACGAGAGCTTAGAATCCGCCATTGTCGATGCCCTCGCTGCTCAACCTCTCACAACCGGCGACAAGATTCAGTAACTCGACTCTTCGCCTAAACCACCTCAGCCAATTCTGGGTTCATCATTAGTTGCGGCAAATCCGTAAATACAGCGTCGACTCCCATGGCGTCTAAGTGCCTGATGTCGTCGAGATGATTAACGGTGTACACCCAAAATTCGGTTCCGATACGGTGGCTGTCATCAATCAGATGTTGTCGAATGTAAGTCAGTCCGGCGCCTAAAAAGTGAGCTTTTAAGGCTTTGCAGGACGCGATAATGTCTAAAGGAACACCTTCAATAAGTACGCCGCGAGGAATGCGCTCATTGATGGTGAGTAGGTTTTGAATCTGGTGATGATCAAAACTAGAAACAACGTACTGTTCGTAGGTTCTTTGTGCATCAATGACTTGAGCTTCAATCGTTTTTGCCACCAAATGTGCACAGTTCGGGCCTTTGATTTCAATGTTCAAAAAGGCTCGGTCGCCAATCAACGTCATAACTTCTTGCAGTGTTGGCAGATCAAAGCCTTGCTTTCTGGCGCGAGCTTTTAGCGCTTGAGGTGAAAGCTCAAGTAATAATTCATTACCAGACAACACTCGACCTAGGCGACGGTCGTGAAAAACCAGCAGCTCGCCTTGGCAATCCCAAACGTCGATCTCAATGCCATCGACACCCAATGAGAGTCCGTGCTCGATCGAAGCAAGAGAGTTTTCTGCAAAACCCGCCGACATACCGCCGCCGCGGTGACCAATACATTTGATAGGCATAGCTTGTTTAAGACTCAAAAAGTTCGCTGTAAAACGATAGTTGTATATAGTTTCGCTATAGACGGATAAATAGGATCAGTATGGAGTGAAATAATGACAGTCTGTGGTTTGGGCGATTCTGCCAAAGTCTTACGTTACAAGCTAGAGGCTTAAAATGTTAGAATAGTGCTACGATTTATCTCGGCCTGTACACGGCCGATTCCGACGGAGTATAACTATGACCGATATCGACATTGCAAAAGTCAACGCCGAACTCAAAGATGCCAGACCCGAAGAGATTATCCGTTGGGCGTTGTCATTGAATAAAAAAACATTGGTTACCACGAATTTCGGTCCCTTCGAAGCCGTGATCTTAAACATGATCAACGAACAAGCGCCAAGTATGCCGGTGATTTGCGTTGACCACGGATACAACACCGAAGCTACCTATCGTTTTGCAGACGCTTTGATCAAAAAACTCAACTTGAACATGTTTTATTACACACCGCGTGTAACCGCAAAACGCCGCGAAGTTACTCTTGGCGGTATTCCTGATATCGATGATACCGTTGCTCATGATGCCTTCACGCAAGAAGTAAAATTAGAACCATTTAATCGCGCTATGAGCGAGCATCAACCAGAGGTTTGGTTTACTGCCATTCGAAAAGAACAAACTCCCTTTAGGGACTCTTTAGATGTAGTAACCATTGATGGTAAAACTGGTTTAATTAAAGTGGCGCCGGTATTTTATTGGACCGAGCTCGACATGGAAGAATATTTGTACGAAAAGGGTCTTGAAAACGAAGACGATTATTACGACCCAACCAAGGTTCTTAAAAATCGTGAGTGCGGTTTACACGTTGGCTAATTAAAAATCTGTAAAAATAACCAGCGCAATATAAATTGCATTAAAAAGGCTTCTTTATGGAGCCTTTTTTTGTATTAACGAACATAAACATAAACGATTTAAATTATTTTTTATCGTAAAAAATACACAACTGAATTATTTAAAATACAGGAAGATGGCAAGCAAGAAGGGAATTGTAAATAAAGCGCAGGAATTAAAAGCGTGTATTTATTTCAATTTGAAATCAACGCGATTTATTTTACTGACAATGTTTTAATGACTGTGTTTTATTGGACAAGTTTTACTAAATTACCGCGTGGGTAATTTAGTAAAACATGGTAATTAATTATGCGGCTGGTTTGTGTTTATCGTTGGCATGCAATTGGCCTTTACGATGACCTAATGCGGAATCCATTTTTTTAGCAGCTGCAGCAATTGCTGCGTAAAGATCGTGATCTTTTGCATTTACTGCAACTTGTGCGCCCATATATTGGGCTGTTATTTCGGCACTTTGTTCTTTGCGTTCGACGGTGAGGAAAACAGAAATTTTATCGAGGGAAGGGTAGTGGCTAACAAGGCGCTGGAGTCTTTCTTCAACGTTGTTGCGCATAGCTTCGGTAACTTCGATGTGGTGACCAGAAATTTCTATTTGCATAATGATTCCTCTTGTTGTTTTCACTTGCATTACTAAAACTAAGTCCGATCAAAGTTAATTTCAAGTGATCAAAACAGATTTATTTTTTTTGTTACTGAAAATTTGACCGTGATCGAAAAAAATTCTGTTATATACCTTGGTATATTTAGAGGTGAATTAGTTTCGTTTTATACACAAAACGGGTAAACAATTGCATCCATCACTGCAAAAAACAGGTAGAATTCTAGGCATACTGTTTTTAGGTAATTCTTTTATCACAGGTTTCTTTAGCAAGGCTCAGAATGAAACAGAGACCACTTTACGTGCCGTTTGCCGGTCCCGCATTATTAGATACGCCGCTGCTGAATAAAGGCAGTGCTTTTACGCAAACCGAGCGTGAACACTTTAATTTGGTCGGTTTAATCCCGCACACCATCGAAACCATTGAAGAGCAAAAAGAGCGCGCATACGAACAGCTCAATACGTTCACTTCCGATATCAGTAAACATATTTATCTGCGCAATATTCAAGATACCAATGAAACTCTGTTTTATCGGCTGATGGTTGATCATCTCGAAGAAATCATTCCACTCATCTACATACCCACAGTCGCGCAGGCCTGCCAGCAGTTTTCCCATATTTATCGACGCCACCGCGGCTTGTTCATTTCGTATCCAGATCTCGATAATCTCGACGACGTTTTGCAAAACGCGACCAAACACAATGTAAAGACCATTGTGGTCACCGATGGCGAGCGAATTCTAGGTTTGGGTGATCAAGGTATCGGCGGCATGGGTATTCCCATTGGTAAGCTATCGCTTTATGTGGCCTGTGGCGGTATCAGCCCCGCCTATACTCTGCCGGTGGTGCTAGACGCAGGTTGTAACAATGAAAAGTTAATCAATGATCCGTTGTATATGGGATGGCGTCACCGTCGCATTACCGGCGACGAATACGACGAATTTATCGACGAGTTTGTAGCCGCGGTAAAACGCCGCTGGCCTAATGCCTTGCTGCAATTCGAAGACTTTGCACAAACCAACGCCACCTATATTTTGAATCGCTACAAAGACAAGCTTTGCTGCTTCAATGACGATATCCAAGGCACTGCCGCCGCGACACTGGCCTCGGTAATTGCCGCTAGCCGCTATAAAAACCAAAAGCTTAGCGAGCAAACCGTGTGTATTCTCGGTGCCGGGCCTTTGGGATGTAATATCGCCGAGCTATTGGTTGAAGAGATGGTGTCTGAAGGCTTAAAAGAGTCACAGGCGCGCGCGAAAATCTACATGGTCGATCGCTGGGGTCTCTTGCAAGATAAGATGGCGAATCTGCAAGATTTTCAGTCACCTTTTGCTCAATCTAAGGCGGCGTTAAAAGGTTGGAAAACCCAAAATACCGATGCTATTGGCTTGATCGATGTGGTCACTAATGCCAAGCCGAGTGTTTTGATTGGTGTTTCGAGTCAGCCCGGATTATTTTCAGAAGCCGTCGTTTCCAAGATGCATGAACACTGCGATCAGCCGGTAATCATGCCTCTATCGAATCCAACCTCGGGGCTTGAAGCAGAGCCTCGCGACCTTCTGCGCTGGACACGTGGCCAGGCCATCGTTGCAACCGGTGTTGCCTTTCCACCGGTCAATCACGCTGGCGAGCTGTTTGAGATCGCCCAGTGCAGCAGTAGCTTTATCTTTCCGGGTTTAGGGCTTGGTGTTATTTCCAGCATGGCCAGTCGCATTACCGACGGCATGATCAAGGCTGCGGCTCGCGCTTTAGCGTCTTTGTCGCCCTTAGCAAATCGAGGTTCTGGCGCCTTATTACCCTCCATTGCCGACAGTCGCAGTATCAGCCCGGTCATTGCCAAGGCTGTTTATCGTCAAGCAATATTAGATGGCGTAAGCACAGAGGTAACCGATGCAGAGATCGACGAGCGCGTTGTAAAGAATTTCTGGAAGCCGGAATATCGTAATTATAAGCGAGCGCCTTTCTAGGCGGCTTGTGCTTAATGGGTAGATAGATTTGCTGGATTTATTTGTTAGCCACTGGAGAATATTGATACATTGTCTGGATATTTATAATTCTTTAACAGTTAGTTTTGGTGGAAGTAGTGGGTTCGATACCCAATCTCGACACTATGAACATAATAACTGCGCTCACTGTCGTAATCTTTGTTTTAAATTACGTTAGTAATTGGTTTATTTCAAATGCATTAATTCAGAGTGAAGGTGGTATTATGGGAATACTAGGACAAAATATAAAGCACGGCATTGCAGCAGTAACAAATGGTGTGAGTGCAGTTTGTTCGGGTGTTGTAGCGACTGGTCTAACTTCCGGGTTGAGTCTAGAAGGCCTAAGTCTTCTGGGCTTCCACCAAAGCTAATTTCCAAAATATTTCGTTCGATGCCATAGCATCATAAGCTTCAACTTTCTGGGGTTAAGGTGCCAGTAATACTCTGAGTTTAAAGCGTCAATTCGGCTTCTGGATTTTGCCAAACCATAATCAACGCGTCTTCGAATTTATTATTCTCTGCGGGATAATAATTTTTCCTCAGTCCTACTTCGTGAAAGTCGAGTTGTTCGTAAAGTGCTTGTGCGCTGGTATTGCTTGCTCGAACCTCCAAAAAAATTGATTCCGGATTAATCTCCTTGAAGGCATGCTCGATGAGTGTCTTAGCAAAGCCTTTTCTTCGGGCATTGACTGCACAGGCAATGGTCAGCAGCTCGCATTCACCGGCAAGTAAACCAAAAACGGCAAAGGCGCAGACTTGGCTATCTTGCTCAATCACCCAAGCGCGGCGATGCGGTTTTAACGAGTTTAAAAATTCTTGTTTGCTCCAAGGATGAAATTGGCTAGCGCATTCAATTTCGTACACAGCGTCTATATCGGATTCGCGCATTGGTCGCAGCGATAACGTCGAGTCAGTCATGGTGGTTGTCTTTTTATCGTCGCAGTACTTGCACGGCGTTCCAAGTGTCACGCTTTAAACTCGGATTTTGGAGCAGATCACAGAGGCTAGGGGTAACAATGGCTGTTAGCGAAAACGCGCTCATTGGGTATTGTTTGCCGAGTTTGTCAGCAAAAGATGTATCGGAGTCCAGCAAGTAGGTTGCGGCGTCTTCGCCCATCAGCAAAATATATTTGCCCGGATCTAACAAAAACTTTTCATCCATAAACGCGTTGAGCGTGTCTCTTGCCGCGTTGGCATCTTGAGGTTGATGCGGTGCTTCAATAACCGGCCAGCGAATGATTTCACTTTTGGGTAACTCTTTAGGAAAACCCAAGGCAAAAAGCAGGTTTACCAAGAGTTTTTCGGTGGGCAACGCTAGCTCTGCATGGCGGGAATCAACAACCATAAGATCATCAGACACTCGCCAAAAATTCAACGCGAAACGTACATTTTGCCGACGTGCTGATTCGCTTTTAGTTGCAGGCTTAATCGATGTATTGGTGGTGTTGGCTTGCTGAATTCGAGGCTTTGGTTGTTCGAAATTTTCTTTAAGAGCAGGTCTTACGTCTAATTTGGGATATTGTATATCGCCGATTTCAGCGTGCTGCTTAACAGCCGGTTTCGATTCTAACGAGGTTGTATGAATCGGTGATTCGGTAATTGTACGCTTGCTGATCGTTGCAGACGCAGAAACAGTAGAGGCTATCGCAGACTCAATAAGCGCCGAAGCCTGCACTGGTAGCGCTGTATCGGTAATATCGTCAGCGTTGTGCTCAGGCACAATAAACTCGCATTGCGGGCTTATCGGCGCTCCCGGCAGTTGCCAACGAGGCATGTAGTTTTCAATGCCTAATGCTTTTAAATAGGCGTGGCGATGGCTTTCGAACACAGGCTTAGGCGACACTTTTAGAATGAAAGACGAATAAACCCGAATGGTAGAGGCTTTCGCTCAATTAGCCAACATTTTCAGGCGGTAATAGCCATCGTAGTAGCTGGTGAAATAGTCAAAAATTTGCGGATGCAAGATAGGCTCTTTGTCCGGTGGCATAGCAAGATTTTCTTCCGCCACATAAGCGCAATTCAACGTGTTGTTGACCAGTACGTGATACCAAGGTTGTTTCTTAGCCGGTTGATTGGTCGCCATCTCTTGGTACCAATCGTCATCCTTCGAGAAATAGGGGTCTACATCGAAAATAACGGCTTTTTCGTTCATCAGTTTATGAAAAACCAATTGTCCGACAACAAATTTACTTCTTAAAAAATTATCAGAATTCATGTTTTGATAAATATTTCAAATTGAAATAACAGGATCGATTAGGCAGATAGTGTTACATCATTTTATACTTTAGTGTTAAAAATAAAAGACTAATGTTTCATGTTAAAACTGGTGTTTCCAATAAATCTGAAACGTTTGGTCAGATTTTATGATCTTATCCCTTCAGTGTTTTAATCGTTAATAACCTCCCATATTAATTGAAAAAATCTATTTTAATCGGTTCTGTCTAAACGAGTCGGTGGTTTACAGGAGTATTAATATATGAATTTTGGAATGCATAAACCTGTACAATTTTATGTTTTTTTCTTGAGCTGAGGCAGATATGCAGTCAACAGAGATTTACTTGTAAAAGGCTAAATCAGATTTTAATTTTTATAAAAATAAGGAAACTCTGATTAACCTAGAGTTTCCCGCGACACAAGGATGTGTTCCATAAGATTGTTACGGTGTTTTTACCGTTGTTACGACTGAAGTTATAAGAATGTTAGATGTGATATAAATCGAATGAATTACATCTAGAGAAAGCCTTCAAAACGATGTATTTAACAGTAATGATGAGCGCCAGTAGCCGTTGAATAATCGCATTAGATTACCGATATCGCGAGTAAAGCTCGCAGATATAGTTGTGAGTTTTAACCGAAAAAATTGGTTAATGTCGCTATTACAGAAGTGTTGATGTCGATCGAATAAACGTTAATAAACGATAGGTGATTGAATTCGTATTGAAACGGAAATCGCATTTTCGACTTCCGTTTCGATTTCTGTCCTCTGATTTAAATCAGGGAAGAGTTAATCAGAGGTTTCTTTAAATATTAATTTATTTTTAGTGCATAACCGCTTGTAACAAATCACGAGTGTAATCGTGCTGCGGATTTTGCCAAAGTGTTTCCACTTCGCCAGACTCCACCAAAACACCGTGTTTTAACACAATAACGCGGTCGCACAGCTTGCGAACAACGGCAAGGTCGTGGGAGATAAACAACATGCTTAATTCGTGTTTATCTACTAAGTAACCAATCAATTCTAAAATTTGTTTTTGGATTGTTACATCCAATGCCGAGACAGGTTCGTCGGCGACAATAAATTCTGGTTTTGTCGCAATGGCACGGCCAATAGCAATGCGTTGTCGTTGGCCACCAGAAAATTCGTGGGGATATTTGCGCACAAACGCACGGGCAAGGCCAACGTCATCCATTAATTTTAAGACCGCCTGATTTAATTCTGCGCCTTTGGCAATGCCGTGTAATTTCATCGGTTCTGCCAATGTATCGTAAATGGTCATGCGTGGATTTAACGATGCATAGGGATCTTGGAAAATCATCTGCATTTTGCGGCGCAAAGGTTTCATTTGTTGCGCATTTTTATTGAGCAGCTCTTCACCGTGATAGGTTACTGAGCCGCCGCTAGCATTCACCAAACGTAAAATACTGCGACCAATGGTCGATTTACCCGAACCAGACTCGCCCACTAAGCCTAATATTTCTTTCGAGTAAATGTTAAAGCTAACGTCGTTAACCGCACGGAAAACATTACCTTTGACTTTAAAGTCGGTGACCAAATTTTTAACCTGCACCAAAATCTGCGAATCTGAATTGTTGTGGTGAGGGGTATCTTTTGCACCTGACGGAATTGCCGCCAATAATTTTTGTGTGTATTCGTGTTTGGGATTTGATAACACTTCTTGCGCGGTGCCTTGCTCGACAATTTGACCGGTTTTCATCACGATAACTTTATCGGCTAGGTTTTTCACAACACCTAAATCGTGGCTGATAAAAATAACACCAATGTTCCGTTTTTTCTGAATATCGGCGATTAAATCGAGAATTTGTTTTTGAATCGTTACGTCAAGTGCTGTGGTGGGTTCGTCGGCGATTAATAATTGCGGCTCGGCGATGAGTGCCATGGCAATCATCACGCGCTGACGCATACCGCCCGAAAATTCATGGGGCCAAGCATCAAAATTTTCTTCCGGGGTGCGAATTCCTACTTCAGTCATTAAATCAATGGCTTTCTTTTTGGCTTCGGCACGGGAGAGTTTTTTATGATAAATCAACGGTTCGACCAGTTGTTCACCCACGGTTAAATACGGGTTTAAACAGGTCATTGGGTCTTGGAAAATCATGGCGATTTTATTGCCGCGAATTTCTCGTAATTTTGTGTCGCTGCAATTGAGCAAATCAACACCGTCAAATAATGCTTTGC
Source organism: Sessilibacter sp. MAH1 (assembly GCF_054658315.1). NCBI lineage: Bacteria > Pseudomonadati > Pseudomonadota > Gammaproteobacteria > Cellvibrionales > Cellvibrionaceae > Sessilibacter > Sessilibacter sp. MAH1. The sequence goes on along the minus strand of NZ_BAAGIC010000007.1, from coordinate 56,637 downwards.
CGGATTCTATTTTTCCCGGCGGGCAGGGAATTAATCCCAACATCGAATAACAACTCACCGATTTACCAGAGCCAGACTCACCAACAATGGCTAGCGTTTCGCCGAGCTCCACCGAGAAGCTAATGTCTTGCACGGCGCGAGTAATACCGTTACGGGTATAAAAGCTCACCGCGAGGTTTTCAATAGAAAGTAATGCCACGGATTACCCCTTAATCTTTAGACGCACGTACATCAAGGGCGTCACGCAATCCGTCACCCAAGAAATTCAAAGAAAACAGCACAATCGACAGTGCCAAACCCGGAAAAATTAATAGCCACGGATATTCTTCCATGCCTTCTACGCCGTTAGAAATAAGCACCCCCCACGATGATTGCGGTGGCTGAATACCTAATCCTAAGAAGCTTAAAAAGGCTTCCAGCAGCATTACGTTTGGAATGGTGAGGGTGGTGTAAACGATAACTGGCCCCAAGGCATTGGGAATAATATGACGACGAATAATGGTTGCTTTGGATAAACCAATCGAAATAGCAGCCTCAACGAATTCGAGCTGTCTTAGCGTTTGCACCTGACCGCGCACAATACGCGCCATGGTTAACCATTCGACCGCGCCAATCGCTAAGAACAACAACAGCAAAGATCGGCCAAAAACCACCATTAATAACACGATAAAAATCATGAAAGGTAGAGCGTAAATAATGTCGACCAAACGCATCATGATGGTATCGACTTTACCGCCGGTGTATCCGGCAATGGCTCCCCAAGTCACACCAATAGTCAAGGCCACCGCTGTGGCGATTAAGCCAACCGCCAGAGACACACGACCGCCGTACATGACACGAGTCATAAGATCGCGACCTAGGTTGTCGGTGCCGAACCAATGCTGTGCCGAAGGTGGTGTTGCACCCAGCGCGAGATTTTGATGTTCGTAACTGTAGGGTGCTATCCACGGTGTCAGAATACAAACCAGACCAATGAAGATGAGTAGTGATAAGCCAATAATGGCGAGTTTATTTCGCTTAAGTCTGCTCCAAGCGTCTTGCCAAAGTGAGCGTCCAGATTCGAATTGATCGATATTCGTTAAGTTTTCTGCTTGGGAAGTCATTAGGATTTACCTCCAAGCTGACTGCGAAGGCGAGGGTTTAAGTAAGCGGCTAACACGTCGGAAAATAAGTTGAAGAGAATAATTAAAGCAGCCAAAAATACGGTACAGCCCATAATTAAGGTGTAGTCGCGGTTGAATGCTGCCAATACGTAGAATCGGCCAAGTCCGTGAATTTGAAAGACCGACTCAATAACAAATGAGCCCGATAAAATTCCGGCGAAAGCAGGGCCTAGATAGGCAACCACGGGCAACATACCCGCGCGTAGACCGTGTTTTAAAATAACCACGTGCTCGGGTAATCCTTTGGCGCGGGCAGTGCGAATATAATCCTGTGATAGCACTTCTAGCATGCCGCCGCGACTTAAACGAGCTACGTATGCCGCGTACACTGCGCCCAGGGTTAAACTGGGTAGTACTTTATCGCCGGGTAAATCACCCCAGCCCGAGACCGGTAACCATTCAAGCCAGATACCAAAGATTAAAATTAACAACGGCCCCAATAAAAACGCTGGCATACAAATACCAATCATCGCTGCCGACATAGAAACATAATCGCGGGTGCTGTTGGGTTTAAGCGCCGACAGCACACCGGCACAGCCACCAATGGCAAGAGCCACTAAAATCGCGTAAATACCTAATTCTGCGGTGATAGGAAAACCAGCACCAATTAATTCGTTAACAGAACGACCCGGATATTTAAATGAAGGGCCAAGGTCGCCTTGAATCAAATCGCCTAAATACGAGAAATATTGAGTGATTAACGGTTGATCGAGATTGTATTGTGCTTCTAATGCTTTCAATACCGAAGGATCGACCTTGCGTTCGCCGTCGAATGGGCCGCCCGGTGCAAATCGCACCAAGAAAAAAGTAACGGTGATTACCACCAGCAATACCGGTATTGCTTGCAGTAATCGAGTAAAAATAAAACGTAACATGGTGATTAATTTCCTAGTGTGACGTGTTTATAGCTGTAGTAATCCATAAAGTTCGGGGTTAAACCTTTCACGCTAGGATCGAGCAAATACTTAGTTTTGTAGGTATAAATGGGCACAAAAGGCATTTCGTTTAAGATAATTTCTTCGGCTTTTGCAAAGTTCGCCAAACGTTCTTCTTTGGTAGCCGATTCAGGAATAGTTTTTAGAATTAATTCATCATAGGCAGGATTGTTATAGCCGGAGCGGTTGTTACCATTGCTTGAAAGTCCTAAATCTAAAAAGTTAATTGGATTAACAATATCGCCAATCCAGCCAGCGCGAGCAATGTCATAATCGAGGTTGTTACGGCTGGCGAGATACACTTTCCATTCTTGATTTAATAACTGAATATTTAAATTCAGGTTTTCGTTCCACATTTGTTGTACGGCAACGGCTATTTTACGGTGTGATTCGTTGGTGTTGTAGAGCAGTTCTACTTCAGGAAAGCCCTCACCATTGGGATAACCGGCCTCGGCGAGCAATCGTCGAGCTTCTTCAGGATCAAAGCTGATCAGCTTTGGTGGCTCATAACCACTGGCACCCGGTGGCGTGAGAGTGTATGCAGGTTCTACAACGCCAAACATTACCGAATGATTAATGGCTTCGCGGTCAATGGCTAGCGACAGCGCGCGCCGCACTCTCACGTCATCAAAGGGTGGTTTAGTTACGTTAAATTGATAGTAATAGGTGCCAATATAAGGCTCATTTCGTAATGTTTCGGGATTTTCTTTGCGATAGACATCGACTTTATTGAGTGGAATTTCGAAGGTTTTGTGGACTTGGCCAACGCGAAACATACGCTCGGCGGTTGAGAAATTCTCGATGGGATAGAAGTGAATTTCATTTAAAGACACGGTGTCTTTATCCCAGTAATACGGGTTTTTCTCTACCTTTAATACTTTGTAAATATCCCATTCTTTTAACCGAAAGGGCCCGCTAGATACCATATTGCCGGGTCGAGTCCAGTTAGAGAAACGATCGGTTTTTGAACCGTATTTTAAAATGGTGTGTTTAGGTACAGCGTAGGTTGAGTGGTGGTCGAGTAATTGTAAAAAATAATCGGTGGGGTTTTCGAGTTCAACTTTTAAGATTCGATCGCTGATTGCGTGTACGCCCACTTCATCAAAGTTATCCATTTTTCCGGTAGCATATGGCTCGGCATTTTTTAATGGAAATAACATATAAGCGTATTCGTTGGCCATCTGTGGATTTAATGAACGGCTCCATGACCAAACATAATCGTGAGCGGTAATAGGTTCGCCGTCTGACCAGCGGGCATTTTCACGAATATAAAAAAGATAGGTTTTACCGTCTTCGCTGATTTCCCAACGTTCGGCAATACCGGGTACAGGCGTGAGATCGGCGGGATCTTTACTGACTAAGCCTTCAAATAAGGCCAAAATGATGTTGTTTTCGGGTACACCGGTACTGACGTGAGGATCAATGCTTTGTGGTTCAGCAGAGTTTTCAACATGAAAAATTCCATCCCGATTGCCAGATTCAACTCGCGTTTCTCCGTTTGAGCAAGCCATCAGGGTCAAGCTTGTTAGGGCGAGTGTCGATATCAACAATCTGTGCAGTGTTCGTTTCGGGGATGTTTGCCGCATTAGGGTTCGCAGCAACTCAATAGCTCTCAAATGTGGGGGATGCATAAATTCTCTCGGGCGTTACTCTCAAGTCAATTGGGCTTGCATGGACTCTCGGTGAAATCTTTACCGATAACCCATAGCGACGAATGATCTTCAATTGTCTTCATAGACAGGTTTTAAGAGTAGCTGGGTTTTTTATCGATTTCCTCAATCATAATTGCTAAGTTCTCGCAAGTTTAACTGGGAATGTTACGGCTATATTCAGAGAGCACTTTTACACAAACATTCCATTTTTGATCGTATATCTTCTGAGAGTTTTTTATATAGGGTTTTTTATATAGCCATGGGAGATGGATCAACGGTTATTGATGTTGGCTACGATAAAAAAATATGAGCAATCATTACACTTAAATGGGTGGCCATTGGTGTAGAAAATTTGGGTTAATTTGGATAATAGTTAATCGAAAATATCTTTGAATTGAATGTATCAGAGGACAGAAATTGACAGTGCGATTCACAGTGCCAGTCACTTATCGTTCTTGACATTGGCGACACATCCTTGTGCCGCTGGAAACTATCGGTTAATCGGAGTTTCCTAGAATACATATCAAAGCTTTCTAGACATTCTTACAGGATTTTATTCTTCTAAGAATTCTATTAATGATCTTTCAGCCACGAAATTACATTACTAATCTATGCTCAGTCTTTTTATTTTCACCAGTACAATGCTAGCGCTCGCACCGGGGCCGGATAATCTGTTTGTTTTTAGTCATGCATTGAGTCATGGCCTGAAAGCAGGTTTATTGATCACGCTGGGCTTATGTACGGGCTTAATTGTACATACCAGTTTAGTGGTGTTGGGACTGGGGGAGTTGGTCGGCGAAAATAAATTGGTGTGGCAAATAATTGCGATATTAGGTGCTTGTTATTTGTTGTATCTGGCTTATCTCAGTTGGCCAAAATCACGATCTACCTCAGTAATGTCAGACCTCGAAAAGGGTATTGATGTTAATCCGTCCGAGTCCATGATGTCTGATTTTGCGTTTTATCGCCGCGGTATTATTTTAAATATCTCTAATCCCAAGGTGGTAATATTTTTTATCGCTTTTTTACCGCAGTTTGTTCAAGCAGAAAGTGACTTGTCTACAACACTGCAATTGGCTTTGTTGGGAATTCTATTTATCGCAGTGACATTGGTAGTGTTTGGTGGTATTGCGGTGGGTGCCGGTGCTTTACGACGCTTTGCGGTGAAAAGTTCTGGCTTTGATTTTTGGCTACAGCGAATCAGTGCGGTGATATTTTTAGCCATTGCGTTGCGTTTATTCTTTTCGCTTTTTTGAATAAACGCAAATCACCAAAAATAGTTGTGGCTACGTATTTAAAAACGGTACGCGCCGGAGAAAAATATCAGTGGTTCGCCGCTTTCGGCAGCAGAAAATTTCTCAACTTCGCCCACCAAAATAATGTGATCGCCGCCTTCGTATTTTGCCCAAATTGAGCATTCCATGGTAGCTAGTGCGTCTTTTAAAATTGCCTGGCCAGATTCACCTAAAATGTATTGGTCTTTATTCAGTAAATGCGAGCCGCGTTGTGCAAACTGATTGGAAATATCCATTTGTTGATCACTTAAAATGCTAATGGCGTAGCCGTTGGCAGTATCAAAAGCTTGAAAGCATTCAGAACTTTTTTGGATGTTCCATAATATAAGTGCGGGTTCGAGAGATACCGACGAAAATGAATTGATGGTCATTCCAATTGGGCCATCGGCCGTATCTGTGGTGACAACACAAATTCCGGTAGCAAATTTTCCAAGTGTATTTCGAAATTCTACCGTATCGATTCCGCTACTTTGTTTTCCCACAAAATGTCTCCGTTAGTTTTGCGCACTGAACCAGTACGGTTTTATTGTCCTCTACTCGATCAGGAGTTTACGTGAATAGTGATTGATTTCTCAATGGCATTAGCAATCAGCTGTGCGTATTTGTGTGGAAACTTGCGTTAATTAACGAATTGCTGATTTAGAAGTATTTAATGCGGTTTTGGATTGTTAGGTTAACGACAATATTTTGCTAGCCAGCGATCTAAACTGTTCGCGAATTGTTGCTTATCTTGAGCCGTAAAACTTTTTGGGCCTCGTGAATGAATGCCACTGGCTCTTAACGTTTCGTTGAAATCGCGCATTTTTAGCTTTGCTCTAATAGTTTCCTTTGAGTACTGATCGCCTCTTGGATGAAGTGCAAAAGCGTTCTTTTCTAAAATATCTGCGGCTAAAGGAATATCTTGGGTAATGACTAAGTCCCCCGATACAACACCTTCGCAAATGTAATCGTCGGCTTTATCGAAGCCTTGAAAGACTTGTTGTGATTTTAAATAAGGAGAGTTTGGTAAGCTGAGAGGCTGGTTAGCAACAAATACCGCCAGTATTTTGGCTCTACCGGCGGCTTTGTAGATGACTTCTTTGACGGCAACAGGACAGGCATCTGCGTCTACCCAAATTTGGGGTTTACGCACTTGCTCATCGGATGTTGCGGTCATTGCTGTCGAGAATTACTGGCAGTTATTAATGTTCGCGAGCTTGGAAGCGTTCACGTGGTTTAAAGTTGCGTTCACTTCTACCACCGCCGTTACTACCGCGATCACCTCTGCCGCCACTGTTACTACCACGATCGCTTTTGCCGCCGCCACCGCCGCTACGCTCACGTCGTTGCTTGGCCGGGAAGTCAGAAGAATCTACCTTATGAAGATTCAATGGCTTGTTGCGAACGTAAATACGCTTGAGGATTTGGTTAACCTCACTCGATAAATTCTGTGGCAACTGTACAAAGCTGTGAGTATCGTTAATCGCAATTTGACCGATGTTGTTGCTGCGCATGTTGGCTTCGTTAGCAATAGCGCCAACCAAGTCACCTGGGCGTAAGCCATCGTTGCGACCTACTTCTACTCGATAACAATCCATTGGGATGCTATTGAAACTGTTGGAACCGCGACGCTCACCGCGATCTCCTCGGTCGCCGCGATCACTTCTGTCACCACGTGAACCTCTATCGCCACGCTCGTCACGACGACCGTCTCGACCTTCGCGACGTTCTGCTACTAGTGGTTCGTCGAGCATTTTGTCTTTTGCAACGAATAACGGTTTATCCGACTGAGCTAAATACGCTAATGCAGCGGCAACCTCGTCAGCACTTACGTTTGCTTCGCTTTGTACTTCTGCAACTAGATCTTTAAATTCACCTAAATCTTGCGCATCAAGGGTTTCCAAAATACTTTCGCGGAACTGCGAAACTCGGCGAGTGGTTAATTCTTCAGAAGTTGGTAAACGTGTTTCTGTGATAGCTTGACCGGTACTGCGTTCGATTGAGCGCAGTAAATGTTTCTCGCGTGGCGTAACCAGTAGAATGGCTTTACCAGAGCGACCCGCGCGACCGGTACGGCCGATGCGGTGTACGTAAGCTTCGTTATCGTAAGGAATATCGTAGTTTACTACGTGAGTAATGCGCGGTACGTCAATACCACGAGCGGCAACATCGGTTGCAATCACAATGTCGATTTTGCCTTTCTTTAATTGCTCAATGGTAATTTCACGCTGTTTCTGATTAATGTCACCATTCAACGCAGCGCTTGCATAACCACGGGCTTCTAATCTTTGTGCTAAATCTACGGTCGCGGTTTTGGTACGCACGAACATAATTAAGCCATCGAAATCTTCGACTTCTAAAATACGCGTAAGTGCATCGATTTTGCGACTCGGGCTGACCATAACGTAGTTTTGTTCGATACGATCAACGGTTTTAGTCTTAGATTCAATTTGAATTCGCTCAGGGTCATTCAAATAGTTCGTCGTAATTTTTTTGATAGCAGCAGGCATGGTGGCACTGAACAAAGCGACCTGACGATTTGCAGGCGTGTGCTCCAAAATCCACTCGACATCGTCAATGAAACCCATGCGAAGCATTTCGTCTGCTTCATCAAGAACAACGGTTTTTAAACGCGATAAATCCAAGCTGTTGCGGCGTAAATGATCCATAACTCGACCGGGTGTACCTACCACAACATGCACTCCGCGCTGCAATTGACGCAACTGCGCACGCATGTCCTGACCGCCATAAATTGGCGCAATGTGGAACCCAGGAGTATTTTTCGCGTAGCTTTGGAAAGCTTCTGCGACTTGAATCGCCAGTTCGCGCGTAGGTGCCAAAATTAACGCCTGAGGTTTGTTAATGTTCAGATCAATATTGGCAAGAATCGGTAAAGCAAAGGCTGCGGTTTTTCCAGTACCTGTTTGCGCTAAACCTAATAAGTCTCGGCCAGTTAAAAGAACTGGGATACTTTGCGCTTGAATAGGAGATGGAAGTTCGTAGCCAATGGCTTTAAGAGATTCACATAAATTTTCAGGAAGGCCAAGCGATGCAAAATCGCCGGAAAAATCATTCGACATGTAAGGGTGCCTGTTAAAACGAAACGATTGCGGACCCTTACCAATAATGGGTGTTACTACACACGAGTGTTGTCTCAAAATTACCAACACACAAGAGAGAAACTCTTGGACATATTGCTTGGCAGGGCCAGTGAAGAAAGCTAATTATAGGCCAGCTCGCGTATAAACAAAACGCTTTTTTTATAAAGCTGATAAAACACTTTAAAAATTGCTGCAATAACCATCGAATAAACCGTTAAAGGTGTTTGGGTGTTATTCAGAAAAATCGCCTTTTTATGTCGTTTTGAATGCCCATTTGTTAGAAACCGCTATGAAATTGTCGCGCGGGCTGTTAGATGTATCAGTAATTCCTTATCTGGCGGCGGGTAAGTGTTTGCATTGAGAGACGTTGGTGAAAAATACCGTAACAATTCAAGTCTTTCTTTTTAACGTCAAGCTTCTGTAATTAAAAGCATTTTTAGTGTGTACACGAATAGCGTATCGACATAGTCAGTGTTTTGAATTGACTAGAAAATGTCAGTTGAGACAACACATGGAATAACACTGTGAAACACAACTTGATCGGTAATGATTAAAGATTACCCGTTGATTGAAGAGAGCTTGGTTGCTGATTCTTAAGAGATCATTCGCTGCCATTCATGATTTTTCATCATTATTCATGCTTTTTTCATGTTATGGCTTCGATTTTCAGGTATCGCCTCAATTTTAGGGACGACATCTTTCGATACGACATCGATTTTTGTAATAAAAGATAACTTCATGCATGATAAAAGAGTCGCACTAAGTTTTGTAAAGTATATGAATAGATAGCTTTTATGGTAATTTTTGTCTCACTAATTATGTCGTTTTGTGTATTTGCTTTAGTACTGTGGGTACTGTTAAAAGTGAAAACTCCGCGATATCGTGTTCAGGCGTATCAAATAAAAAACTTGTTAGAGATGATTTTATGTGGGCAAGCATCCAGTAATGATTGGAATTTGTTTCTAGCATTTGAGATTCGAGACAATGACTATCTCGACAGTATTCGCCAACGCTGCATTGAAATCGACTTATCTGAATTCCGAGACAATGGTACTAATCAATATTTGTTTACATCGAAGGGTCTTGGTGAAATTCGCGAGCTACTTTCGGAGTTGAATGCAACACTTAATGAAGAGTCTCGCGATAGCTGATTCTTAATTTGCTAAAAATATCTGTGTCGAGCGGTAAGATACATAACTTTCATTTTATCTTAATAATCGCAACATCCATCTACGATCATTATTACTTTGCTCTTTTTGTTTGAGCCAGAGCGACCCATCCATATTATTAATCTCCGAACGAGTACTTTTCGCCGTGACTGTGTCGTTTTAGGTCATTGTTCGTTTGGAATTTCAGCTGAGATGCTTCTCGCTTTCTAATTGAAGTTTGCTGTTAAGCCACCTGTGCTCTGTTACTACAAGAACTGCTACCACAACTACCACCAGAACTTACAACCTAAACTATAACCACAGTGCTGCAATTAACGTCGCCATTAACCAATGATTGGCGTTGCGTTACAAAGCTTGTACATTGCTACTTTCTAAGACTCAGCAACGCAGCATTAAAAAATGCTAAGGAATGCTATGAATTTTGAAGTTTCTCCCGTAACACGTTTTTTGGTGATTTCTGCGGCAATCGTAGTAGTGGTTGCCGGGATGAAATCAGCAGAAGCTATATTAGTCCCGTTTTTTTTATCGCTATTTATTGCGGTATTGTGCTCGCCGCCATTAGCGGCTTTAAAACGGTTGGGCCTACCCAGTGGCTTGGCGATTTTAATTATTATTGTTGTCATCATGATTTTGGGGATTGTTGTTGGCGCCGTGGTTGGTTCGTCGATCAACAGTTTTCGATCCGATTTACCTGAATATCAAGAGCGCTTAAGAGCGCTCACCTCCGGCGGTATAAAATTCTTGAACAGTTACGGCATTGAGCTCGATGCTGCGCAAATTCGAGAGAGTTTTGATCCGAGTGCTGCTTTAGGTTTTGTCGGAAATACTCTCGCCTCGCTCGGCAACGTCATGACCAACGCTTTTTTAATTTTGCTGACCGTTGTGTTTATTTTGGCGGAAGAAGTGCGTTTTAGTGATAAATACATGATGGCAACATCGAAAAACAAAAACGCTCTAGAGGCTTTAGGCCGATTTACTTCAAGCATAAATCGCTACATGGCCATTAAGACTTTAATGAGTGTTATGACCGGCGTGATTATTACCATTTGGTTGTTGGTGCAAGGTGTTGATTACGCGGTTCTTTGGGGACTCTTAGCCTTTTTACTCAATTTTGTGCCTACGTTGGGTTCCATTTTGGCGGCGATACCGGCAACGCTTTTATCGCTGGTGCAATTGGGTGTTACCGATGCTGCTATTACCGCGTTAGGTTTTATTCTGGTCAACGGTATTATTGGCAACGGTATTGAACCCAAAACTATGGGGAAAGGCCTTGATTTATCAACATTGGTGGTCTTTCTATCATTGGTTTTTTGGGGTTGGGTATTAGGCTCTGTGGGAATGCTTCTGTCGGTTCCGCTGACGATGACCATAAAAATAGCGCTGGAAAGTTTTGATGATACGCGCTGGCTTGGGGTAATTTTGGGGTCAGGAAAGATGCCCGTAAATCTTTCAGAGATAAAAATGGAGCCAGCGGCCGATATTAACCATCGTATCTCTCAAGATAAAGACAAGTAGTCCATTAAGCTCAATAATGATGCTCGGTGCACCGATTAACTTGCTGCGTCCATGAGTCTGCGATCTACAGTCGATTTTTCGATAATGATAAATTGCCAAAATCGAGTAAAAACCTGGAAATCGTATTTCCAATTTCAATGTACCGATTCAGGAGCAGATGACTTAGGCGAAGATTCCGATAGGTTTCTCAGAACAACAGAGCTGTTATAATCGGTGTCCTGTATTCAACCGAGAAATTGAGGAACAACAATGTATAAGCTGGTGCTCGTGCGACATGGCGAAAGTTTGTGGAATAAGGAAAACCGCTTTACTGGTTGGAAAGACGTCGATCTTTCTGAAAAAGGTAAGCAGGAAGCAATCGATGCCGGTAAGCGCTTGAAGGCAGAAGGCTATGAGTTCGACAAAGTTTATACCTCTGTTTTAACTCGCGCGATCAAAACCGCTTGGTCGATCATGGCTGAACTAGATGCTTGCTATTTACCCGTCATTAACAGCTGGAAATTGAACGAGCGTCACTACGGTGGTTTACAGGGGTTGAACAAAGCAGAAACCGCCGAGGCACACGGTGAAGAACAAGTGTTGGTTTGGCGTCGCAGCTACAATACGCCACCGCCAGCACTGGAAAAATCCGACGAGCGCTACCCTGGTAATGATCCACGTTATAAAGACTTGGATGAATCCGATATTCCGCTGACCGAGTGCCTAGCCGATACCGTTGCTCGTGTTGTCCCTTATTATGAACAAGTGATCGTTCCTGAAATTAAAGCCGGTAAGCGTTTGTTGGTTGCTGCGCACGGCAACTCCATTCGTGCTCTGGTTAAATATCTTGATAACATGGGCGAAGATGAGATCATGAAAATCAACATTCCAACAGCAACGCCTTTAGTGTATGAGTTGGATGAAAATCTAAAACCAATTAAAAACTATTACCTTGCCGATGAAGAAGCTCTTCAAGCTGCTATGCACGCGGTTGCTAACCAAGGTAAAAAGCAATAATCAGCAGATACAGCGTCTAAAGAAGCCCCGGTCTCCGGGGCTTTTGTTTTCTCGTCTTTTAAATTTTAAGAACTTTTTACACTGCCTTGGTCTTTATCTCAGTAGTATGGCTTTAGGGAATTCTGATTAACCTCAAGGTCATTCAGGTCAGCAAGTTTTTTTATTTTTTATTAAGGTGTGCTTTCGGCTCTAACGACTTAAATCGAAAAAGCAAACACTACAGCAAGAAAAAACGAGTAGGGTTCAATAGGGCTGCGCTTTACTCAGCATATTTGCTGCATTACAGTTTTTGTTTGGCGTCACGATTATTAAGTGTAAATGTCGCCTTGCAATTGCGAGCTTCAGATCACGTTGAGTAATTTTGAGGTTAATTAGAGATTCCTTTAGTTCATCAAAAACACATAGGTTTATTATGAAGATTGTAAAAATACTCGCGGCCATTATTTTGGTGGTACTTATTGTTGTTGGTATTGGGGTTTATTTTGTTTTTAAAAACTTAAACGACATTGTTAAATACGCCGTTGAAGAAGGTGGCACCGAGGCGACGCGTACCGAAGTACTTTTGTCTTCGGCTGATATCGATATTCGCGCCGGACGCGGTGAATTGGGCGGTTTAAGTATTGCCAATCCTCAAGGTTTTAGTTCGGAAAAGCTTTTTAGCTTTAACAAGATTGTTGTAGATATAGAGCCAACATCGATTACTAAAGATGTCATTGTTATTGACGAAGTTACTATCGATGGCGTTAATGTTCGTGCAGAACATAAAAATCTTACCGAAACTAACATCGAAGCCATGCTTAAAAACCTGACTCAAGGGGCTGGTGGTTCTTCCTCGGAGAGTTCTGGTAGTTCGGGTGAGCCTGGTAAAGAAGTTTTATTAGCCGTGAAAAAACTGGTTTTCAGCAATTCCAAGCTCAGTCTTTCATCGGATCAATTGGGAAGTTTTGACCTAACGGTGCCTAGCTTTGAAGTGAATAACCTAGGTTCAGCCAGCAATGGATTAACGCCCAAACAGCTTGCTGAGGCGGCCTTAAAACCGTTGTTAAAGAAAGCGCAAGATCAGGTTGAGAAGACCATTAAAGATAAAGCCGAAGACGAATTAAAATCTAAAATCGAAGACAAATTAAAAGAAAAAGTTGATCAAGAAGATCTTGATAAATTGAAAGGATTAAAATCACTCTTCGATAAGGGCTAATGCTCTTGAGCAGGCGCACTGCTATGGTGGGCCTGCTAAACATCCGCTGCTAATTCTGTCCTCTGTTAGGCTGATTCCCAGTCAATCTCCGTAAATTCTTTTTCATCTTATCTCGGCAGTACAAATATTCTTCACATCCGAAAATTACATTCGGAAACTCTGCTTAAGCTAGTGTTTCTAATAGCACAGCGGTGTATCCGCCAATTTCAAGAACTGTAGGTGATTGAAGTCGTAGAGAAATTGAAAGCCACCTTGTCAAATTTTTTCGCTGATTAAACCCTAGATACGTTCGTTAGAACCTCCGATCCTATCACTAGTAACTCGAACAATACGATGGTAGATAAACCGTATGTGAAAGTTGAGCTCACCTGAGTACTGAATATCTAATGGCGTTTAAAAATACGATGTTTCGGGATTTTACGAATTAACTCGACCGTTGGTTGTATCAATGTCACTAAATGACACGTTTGGTTAAGCGTTTAAAAAATTCATCCCTAAATGCCTTATCAGCGACGCCTTCTGTGAAATTTATTCTTTTTTATAGATAACGCGAATGGATCTGGCCGAATTTCAGATCGGCAGAATTCAATCTTAATTTTATGAAAAAATAATAATAACCAGATTTCAATTAGCTAAAAATCGGTTGTTGTTAAATCTCGTTAGATAGTGACGCAAAAAGTCAAATTGTGATCGGCTTGCGCAGTTATATTTTTTAGGAGTGATCTACCTTCTAAGAATATCTGCATAAATCGCTCTTAACGGCTTTGGAGTGCTTTTTGAATACTTATTTTGAGAAGTTCTGATTGTGACCCACCTTAGAGGTATTTCAATGACAGTCTCTGACCGTAGAATTAGTAAAATTTTGCGCGTTTCGATTACTTATCGTTATTACGATTAACAATGCTGTCTTATATCGCTAGAAACTCAGGGTTATTTGGTGTGTTCTTTATTCTTTCTAAAGTGATAAGAATGATTTACGAATCCGGCAAGCTACATCGCTGTGGTCGTGAGTTATGCTGCAAAATTAATCGGTTTATCGTTTGAAAATGCTTGTGGTACATCAAAAGATGGCGAATTCGATTCGCTAACAAGTAAACCTGTGATTATTGTCGGTGAAATGTGAATAAATAATCATTATGTTCATCTTGTCCTCTACTGCACCCTCTGTGAGAAAATACACCCGTTGAAAAGCGCTAGACTGGGTATAACAGTTGATGGAATGATTTGGCTCCAAAGACGCAGCGATTACCAGATTTTTCTGAATCGAAATATTAAAATCAGCTGTTATTTTTTTAAAATTGGACAATTTGTTAAAAACTTTGGACAGTTACTGATTTTTAAAACTGAATTTCTTTTCAAATTGTCCTTAAGCTATAGCTTGTTATAAGCTCGCTGCGAAAATTTTCAGTACCTGTTCGTGTGAGAAAATATGCAAAATTCATTAGCCAGAGACGCCAACCAGAATGAAGTCGAACGACTCTTGGAGTTTATTCCTTTTTTCAGGCAGGTGAAAAACAAAGAACCGCAGCAATTTCATGTTTTAATGGCGTTTTCGAAAGTTGCTCAGCTTTCCACGGGAGAAGAGATATTCTCTATGGGATCTGACGATCGTTGGCTATTTTTCTTGGTACGCGGTGAACTCAACGTGCAGCTGCGAGATACCAATGATCGACTTCTAAACCTCAATAGCATTCATTCTGGCGAAGTGTTTGGTGATTTAGCCATGTTGCTTGGACGCCCCAGAAGCGCATCAATTACGGTTGCACCCAATTGCAAGCAAGCACTGGTGTTTGGTCTAGATTGCAATATTTTTGGTTACCTAAACGATTTCTCATTGGTGACTTTGCACACCAAGTTAGTCTTCTACCGTAATGCCGTGCACAGCTTGCGATGGAAGCTAGAAATGTATCGCAATCAACATCCCGATCATTCCTTGGCAGGCGAACACCGAAAACTGAAAATACACCATCCTCAAGACGGTACTTTAGAGGAGCTACAGTCGTTGCATGAACAGGCTGTTGCATTGGCTACACTGCTCGTAACTTGGAATCAGTCGTTCTGTCAGTTTGGCAACAGTGCCTTACTGAAGAAGCCCCAATAGAGAATCCTTTATTGGCTCAACTTAAGGAATAGACTCTCCTAAATTGACGTTCGGAACTCTGATTAATTCAGAGTTCTCAATGATTTAGAGGTGAGCGATTTGAAGATTCCTCTAGAGCGTTTATTTCTCCTTTAATTTTAGGAGCCTCTGATTAACTCATCTCCTGATTTAATCAGAGGACAAAAATTGAAAATGCGATTTCCAATTTCTCAATTTCAATCATGTACCGTTTTTGAAATTGACGACACCTCCTTGTGTCGCTGGAAACTCTAGGTTATTCAGAGTTTCCTCTACCGTCACAACCTTTTTACTATTACTTGAATCTCGTAAATCAACTGTTTCTATAATTACGCGTGATTGGTCTATTCCAATGAAGCTTAATTTGTTAAAAACGGCGTCATTTATACAGGTTCTATCACTCTGTAAGAGTCTGGGAGTTGTTTAAGAACGTTAATTCCTGACGCTGTTTCTACGTTCAATCAACAGACAAGGTTCGTCTTGGTTCTCGTCTGACTCAAGCTGCTACACTGAATACATCACAAGTGCGGGTGATGTTATGGACCTAAATAAACATCGATTACTCTGTCAGAAAACGTTATTTGTTTTATGTGCGTGCAGCTCGGCTTTTGCGTCATCGGATCAGGCTGAGTCGATGCATACGCAAGAAATCGAACAGCATATGATGCACACCGATTCCAATATTGATCCCAACAAGCTGTTGTTACCCAGCAGTTTAGATTTTTTAAAGCCTCGACTTGTTCAGGCGGCAGAGATAGCGTCTGCATCAACAGAATGCGTGTCTTTTGTGAAGGGTGAATTAAAAAGCATCAAACCGGATAAATCTAAACCAATATTTAGAATTATCTGCAAAAATACTTCTCAACAAACCTTTGCGTTATTAATCGATGGCGATAATTTTGAATTTATCAACGTTAAGGGCGAAACCAGAGCGCAGCAACATCAACGTCATTTGCATCAGTACTGGCAAATTTGTCGGAAAGAGATTGAAAAAAAGACCGATAAAATGACGGGTGTACGATGGCCTGAAGGTGGATTCGTCGATCCGGTTTCAATTTCTGACGATCACGTAAATTTTGAAATCGATATTGACGCGAAGGGTTTTGGTGGGCAACCCTTGCTGTATCGGGGTTATTGCGAATTTCAAAGCCTGAAAAATTTCTCGGTTGAGCTGAGAGGACGTCCTAAAGCAGATTCTTAAGCAAAATACACTAAAAGAAACGTCTATCCGCGTTAATAAGACGATTAGTCATTTATTCTGCCTGCGGTGATGACGAGCTACGAGATCCATTCTTTCGACAAGTTGGCGCCCTTGTTTTACCTTCGTGTCCTTTGATTTGGAATTTTTGTTTAAAATATCGCTAAGAACTTAACGCCTGATCAGAAACATCTTAAGAATACGCATTGAGCCTAACGACAATATTTATCAATTTTTGCCGTGCTTGAGAGCTAAATTTGTAGTTGTAGAGCGAAAATAAAAAAGGCCGACAGAGTCGGCCTTTTTGGGAGTCTACTTAAGCAGTTGCTTTTGGTGGACGTCCACGACGTTTTTTAGCTGGAGTGCCTTCTGCTGCTGGCGCTGCTTTAGGTGCAGCTACTGCGGCTTTCTTAGGACGACCGCGACGCTTTGGAGCGGCACCGGTAGCTGCAGGAGTCGCTGCTGCTGCAGGTTTAGCGGTAGCTGCCTTTTTCTTCGCTACAGTTTTAACTGCTTTAGCTGGAGCTTTTTTGGCTTTGGTTTTTTTCTTGGTCGCAGTTGCAGCTTTTTTGGCTTTAACAGCTTCTTTTTTAGCGGCGGCTTTTGCTTCAGCAGCTTTTGCTTTAGCAATTTTAGCCAATTCACGGCTCTCGGCTTTTTCTAAAGCGTTAGCTGCTTTGTTAGCTGCTTTCAAATCTTTCAATTCGTTTTTAGCAGTAACTTCTGCGGCTTTCGCTGCAGCGATTTCTTCAGCAGCAGCAGCAAGATCAGCTTTAGCTTTAGCAACGGCCTTGGCAGCAGCTGGAGTTTTCTTACCAGCAGATGCTTTTAGTTTAGCTTGAGCTTTAGTTTTGTTGTCGGTTGCTTTTTTAGTTGCCACGGCAAGTTTTGCAACTTCTTTGGCGAGATCAGCTTCTTGTTTTGCTCTAGCTTCTGCAAGTTTTGCTTTCAGAGCCGCAAGTTCCTGTTCTAGCTGCTGGACAGGATCAACAGCCTTTGCCTTCGCTTTGCGTGCAGCCATATTTGCTTTCCTTTAATGTATTAATAATGCGGGCGAAAATATTAGATATAAATATGCGACATAAAATAAGCATTTGAAAAAAAATTTCAAGCTCTTTGGTAAAAAAATAGTCCATTTTTTTAAAAATGGGAATAAATTTTCATCTTTTTTGGAATTTTTTTTGATTCATGAGTAAAAAAAACCTCATTTGAGAAAAAATATCGGCTCAGTTTTATTTTCTGAAGGGCTGAAAATTTTTCCTGAACTTAAAAAATTTTCTTGATTCTCACTTTTTGACTGCCTTGAAAGAAAATCTTTAAGGCGTTTTTAGTTGATAGTCAAAATCTCCCGATCAGAGCATTTCGAAACAAATAATCAGTATGGGTATTCGATAAGGTTTGATTATTTTTTACAAACCTTAGGTAAAACGATTCAACAATATGCCATAACGACCTGAATTTTGAGATTGAATCCGTTATCGCGCTTTTTAATGATGTGCTCTCGGCTTTCTGATGGGCATTTTTGTGCCGAAACATTCCACTTGAGATTCTTTGCTAACTTATTCGCGAGTGAGTTCCGATCTTTTTGTTGTCTCTTGGTACTAAGTTGTCTCTTGGTACTAAGTTGTCTCATAGTACTAAATAGGATTATTGAGCGTCCTTGTCTTGGCCTTTTGACAATGATAATGCGCAGACGTTAAAAAATTTGGCTTAGCTTGGTCGAAAGTAGGGGAAAACTAAGGAATATCTGAATTGACTTTTCGATATTAAGGCAAATTTGCCGATCTTAATTGAAAATCTTTTTGTTTATCCCATCGTCAACTGTGTCTGTGTGAATCAATTTAGAGATCATACTGTTTAAAAAAATAGATAACGATCTGTCTTGAAATCCATTATCGGTCAGAATCTTATGTTCTTATAGGGTGCGTTGGCTCTATTTACTCGGTATTCGGTTCTAAAAAAATTCTCGATTGATCGTTATATTGATTAACACAACGGTGAAACGTTGAAATCTGCAATTAGATCTCTGGATTTATCGCCTTGAGTAATATAATTGCCGTTGTTGTTTAGTAGGACACCTTGATATTAGAGAAATCGCTCGGTATTAAATGAGTTGGAAGTAGAAAATTGTCATTCAATAATCAACGATTGGTTTTACATTGCGATGCGGACAGTTTTTTTGCCGCAATTGAATTACGTGATCGCCCACAGCTAAAAAATTTACCGGTTGCGGTTGGTGGTCGAGCTACAGATAGAGGCGTTATTGCGACGTGCAACTATATTGCGCGCAAGTTTGGTGTTCGATCTGCAATGTCTACAGCAATGGCAGAAAAACTTTGTCCAAATCTTATTGTTTTGGCGCCACGTTTTTCTTTGTATCGGCAAGTTTCTGAAGAAATGCACGGAATTTTTTCCAACTACAGTCGTTGTATCGAACCTATTGCGCTGGATGAGGCCTATTTAGAGTTAGATTCCGATGATTGGAATATCTGCGCAGAGATTGCCAAAGATATTCAGCGACAAATCGAAAGCAGTCTTGCCATCACGGTTTCAGCCGGATTATCGCGCAATAAATTTTTGGCAAAGTTAGCCAGCGAGTGGAATAAACCCGCTGGGTTTAAAATTATTCGTGACGAAGATGTCGCTCAGGTGATGTCGCAGTTGGCGGTCGGTAAAATTCCAAGTGTTGGTGGTAAAACAAAAGAGAAGCTAGCGAAACTTGGAATTGTGACCTGTCGGGATTTACAACAACAAAGTCTAGATTTCTTAACACAACATTTCGGTGTGCATGGTCAATTACTTTTTGATCGATGCCGCGGTCGTGATTTGCGAACAGTAAAAAATACTTGGATTCGGAAATCCATCAGTGTCGAGCGAACGTTTTCGAACGACTTGGTTCGTGACGACGAGATCAGTGCCGCATTGAATTCGTTAGTTGGTTTATTAGATGAACGTTGGTTGCGCCTGAAGTCAGGATATTTGGCAAAATCGCTTTTTGTTAAAATTAAATATTCCGATTTTTCTCTTACGACCCGAGAATCAGCTTTTTCTGGTTACATTCATTCCGGCGAGCATTTTTCGCCTCAACAACAGCTGCAATTGACCAGCACGGCAAAAACTTTATTGACCTCGGCTCTTTCCGTAAAAAATGCCTCCATACGTTTACTGGGTCTGGGTTTTTCAGTACATCAAGGCGATCAAAAACAAATGAATCAGACGGATTTATTTATGTAATCTATTAAAAATGTCCGCTCATAAATCCCAAATAATCTTGATGATTAACCGATGTGTTCAGTCCTGTTGGCTGATTACTGCGATGATAGTGGTTGTTTGATGGGGCCTTTTCTATGTCTAAATTGCTGCCTTGGGTCTCTATTAAGATTCAATGCTCAAGCTGACTTCTAATTTACTGCATATTTGTAGTAAATTTCTGAATTTTCTAACATCGGGTGTTTGGGTATTTAAGCTAAACCTCTATAAAGTTCGGTCAAAGGCATTGTTTTCTTGCGTTTTTATAGATCGAAAATCGGTAGGTTAATTTTTCAGAATTAATGCATTCGGAAATTTTGTGCTTGGTGTCCTGCAATTGCGCGATCAAGAACCAATAGGCATAGTGAGAGTGGAATTTGCTGGGTTGTATTTTTGATCAATACTTCTTTATGGTAAAAAATCAGTACAAAAATGTCGGTGAGCCCGGATTGTGGGTGTCTTAAGTAGCGGTCGAGAATTTCAGTTGCTGCAAGCTCGGGGGAAAACTCTTTTTGATGTAAGCAGAATTCCGATCTCGATGATTGTTGATGGCGTCAGTTATTGGCCCGGCTATTTTGGAATTTCTGGTCAAATTTGCAATGGGTTTTGATTTACTTTTGGGGTTGTGCGAGCGGATTTCACCGATTGGTTGAAATCATTTCAGAACTTTTTCGGTGTTTAAAGTTGGTGGTACTTAGTGTCTAATCCGTCTTCTGGTCACTTAGAAAAATTTAGGGACATTTGGGCAGAAGCTGATAATATGTTTGTAAGCTTTTGGGGCTAAAATCCGGCCTTTGAATGTAAGAAATTATTTTGCCAAGTTAAGAAGGGGGCAGTAGTGAGCCGAAGAAGACGGCGCGGCGAGGCCGAAGATAAAGCAGACATCGACTTAACGCCGATGTTGGACGTTGTATTTATCATGTTAATCTTTTTTATCGTTACAGCATCCTTCATTAAAGAAGCGGGCTTGAACGTTAACATTCCAGAGGTGCCTGAGAATCCACCGCCACCAGATCCAGATGAACCGAAAAACATTTTGGTTCAGGTGAATGCTGCGAACGAAGTGATAATGGATAACCGTCGTGTCGACGTACGCGCGGTGCGTTCTGTTATTGAGCGTCAGTTTGCTGAGAACCCTAAAGCTTTGGTGATTATTCGTGCTGATCCAAAATCAGAAGCGGGTACTTATGTGGCGATCGCTGATGCGGCTATTTCTGCTAATCCAAATGCGCAAGTTTCTCTGATTCCCGAGAAGCCAAAGAGATAATTTCTGGCGTTCTCGCTATCGTAAAAAAGCCCGCATAAGCGGGCTTTTTTACGTCTTGAGTTTATCTTAGAGAAGTGTCGCTAAGAAGGTAGAGCTTTCACTCCACCGTTCTATGGTTTCAAGCGGCGGATTTGGATCGACTCTTCTCAAGTTCTTCCTTTTGCATTTTTTGAAAATCCAACTCCTTTTTAACATCGAAGTTCGAGCGAATAAAATCACGAAGTCTCGGCTGGATTTCGGTTCTAAAGCGCTTACCGTTGAACACACCGTAGTGGCCTACGCCGGGTTGGATGTAGTCAAACTGCTTATCTTGTGGAATGTTGATACATAAGTCGTGAGCCGCCTGAGTTTGACCAATACCCGATATATCGTCGTTTTCACCTTCGACCGTCATGAGAGCAACTTTCGTAATTGCTGCCGGATCGACTCGCTGCCCATGATGGTAAAATTTACCCACCGCTAGGCTGTGTTTTTGGAATACTTCATCGATGGTTTGTAAATAAAACTCTTGAGTGAGATCGAGCACCGACAAGTACTCATCATAAAACTGGCGATGTTTTGCGACGCTATCGCAATCGCCTTCGACGAGGTGATTGAAGTATTTCTGGTGGGCATCCAAATGCAATTCACTGTTCATGGAGATAAAACCACTGAGTTGCAAAAAGCCTGGGTAAACACGTCTAAAGGCGCCCGAATGAGGCATTGGCACCGAGTAGATCACGTTGTTCTCAAACCAAGATAAGGGGCGTTTTTTGGCGAGATCATTCGGTACCGTTGGCGAGCGACGGGTATCAATGGGTGAACCCATAATAGTCATTGACGACGGCAAGCAGGGGTTGTTGTTTTGCGACATCAATGATACCGCGGCCAATACTGGAGGCCCTGGTTGGCAAATGGCTAAGATGTGAGCGTCGGGTCCTACGTGTTCTAAAATCTCAATAACATAATCGACGTAGTCATTAAGGTTAAAATCACCCTTGTAAAGTGGTACGTCACGGGCGTCAGTCCAGTCGGTAATGTAAACCTCGTGTTCTGGTAAAAATGCTTCTACAGTGCCGCGTAAAAGGGTCGCGTAGTGCCCAGAAAGTGGCGCAACAATTACTAATCGTGGATCTACATGCTCTTTTCCATAAGCTTTGAGCATGTCTTCTTCTTTACGTTTGAAGTGAACAAGGTTGGCAAAGGGCTTAGACCAGACGACTTCTTCTTCGATTGCGACAGGCTGGCCGTTAATTTTGGTTTGGTTTAGACCAAATTCGGGTTTGCCGTAGCGTCGAGTCATCGATTCGAACAGATCGCAGGTTGCCCCAATGATTTTACCGGGATAGGTATAGGCCAAAGGGTTGAGCTTAGAATCAAAGACTTTTTTGCCAAGGCCTGCGGCGTCACGGAAGGGTTTTAAGGCCGCATGATTGAGTTCGTATAAGTAATATAACATCGGTATCTCCAACGGACGCGCCCATAATGCCTAATTGGTAGCGTCATTCTATTCATCCGTCACAGGTAAGATTTATAGATTGTGATTAACATTTCTACAATTATGGCGCAAAGATTCTTACTTTATTAATTAGCTCTCTATAAACAGCGGTAATCAAGTAGTCTAATTGCAGTATGCTGCAATGCAGCAAAGATTATACTCTACACCGTTCAGTTGGCAAATTTTTGCGCTCGATATGTGAATTTGTATCTAGTGCTGAAAAGTAAATAGCTAATGGTGCTAAACAGAGCAGCGATGACCTTTGTTATGGTTGAAATACGTCATCTATTTTGAATAGGTTGGCGCAAGGCTGCGGAATTGCGTCCTAACTTCACAAAGTCCTCATATTTAAAAAAAAGTTTCAAACGCGCAATTGAATAAAAATATTTTCTTATAAAAAACACAAAAAAATGAGAGATGTTGCCTTTAAACACTCTTTTCTTGTTACTTAAAGAAACTTTCGCGCCAAAGATGACAGTATTTTTTGACTGGTAGTTCAGGTTTTGGAAGCATTTGTAGAGCCTGAACTGACTTTGACTCTCGATGCCAATTGGCTGAGTATAAAAAAGCCCGCAGGTGCGGGCTTTGAGGAGCTGTTAAGCGTTGATGTGTTTATAGACAGATTCTAAAGAGTCGTTAGCATCACCAAATAGCATTCGAGTGTTCTCTTTATAGAACAAAGGATTATCAACACCTGCGTAACCGGTACTCATACCGCGCTTGAGAACGATGGTTGTTTTGCCATTCCAAGGCTCCAATACGGGCATGCCGGCAATTGGACTATCTGGTACTTCTTGAGCTGCCGGGTTAACAATGTCGTTAGCTCCAATGACGATTGAAACATCGACCTTGGGGAAGTCTTCGTTAATTTCTTCCATCTCAAACACAATGTCGTAAGGGACTTTTGCTTCAGCGAGAAGTACGTTCATGTGCCCCGGCATACGACCAGCAACCGGATGAATCCCGAAGCGAACATTGACACCTTTTTCGCGCAAGCTCTTGGTGATTTGATAAACCGTGTGCTGTGCTTGAGCAACCGCCATTCCGTAGCCGGGGATAATCATCACTTCTTTTGCAGAAGTCAGCATGTTTGCTGCTTCCTCGGCGTCTACAGATTTAATATCTTCAGCGTTACCTGCAGGTCCGGCTTGAGCGCCGCTCGATGATTTTTTAGGGGTACCAAATCCGCCAGCAATAACATTGATAAATTTACGGTTCATAGCTTTACACATAATGTAACTTAAGATTGCTCCCGAAGAGCCAACAAGCGCACCAGTAACGATTAACAAATCGTTGGCGAGCATAAAGCCGGTGGCGGCCGCGGCCCAACCGGAGTAGCTGTTGAGCATCGAAACAACGACGGGCATATCGGCACCACCGATGGCCATTACCATGTGTACACCAAATATCAGTGCGATGATCGTCATGATAACGAGCGGAGTTAAGCCTAAACCTTGGGCTGATTGGTCGACAAAACTGAAACCTAACCAAATTGCCGCCAACAGCAAAATGAGATTTAAGTAATGGCGTCCCGGAAGCAGCAGTGGTCTGCCGCCGATTTTGCCGCTGAGTTTTAAGAACGCGATGATTGATCCTGAGAAAGTCATTGCACCAATTAAAATGCCAATATAAGTCTCGACATCATGAATGCTTTTTTCGACACCGATTAAATTAGGATCGTGTTCTAGGAAGTTTGCGTAGCCGACTAAAACAGCCGCCAAACCAACGCCCGAGTGAAGAATGGCCACTAATTCTGGCATTTGAGTCATAGCGACTTTTTTGGCCAAGACGAAGCCAATAATTGCACCGCCAGCTAAAGCAGCCAATAACAGCGCGTAATTATCGGTAACAGAGCCAATAAAAGTGACGATTAACGCGATCGCCATACCGACGATACCAAAATAATTACCGCGTTGAGCTGTTTCTTGTTTACTTAATCCACCTAATGCCAGAATAAAAAGAATAGTGGCACCGATGTAAGCAACATTAATCATACCTTGAGTCATATTCAGTGCCCCTTACTTTCTAAACATAGCCAGCATGCGCTGTGTAACCGCGAAACCACCAAAAATATTAATACTGGTGATCAAAATTGCGACTGCTGCAAGAACAATTACCCAAGTGCTGGGTGACGAAATTTGAATTAATGCACCAATTACAATGATGCTACTAATGGCGTTGGTAACGCTCATTAATGGCGTGTGCAGGGCAGGGGATACGTTCCAGATAACCATATAACCAACAAAGCACGATAAAACAAACACTGTAAAATGAGACATAAACGATGCAGGCGCGCCGGCACCGATACCCAGCAAGGCAAGTGCACCAAGCAGCACCCAAATCCAGGTGTAATTCTTGGCGGGCTTTGCTTCGGTTGCTTCTACAGCAGGTTTTGGCTCTTCTTTTTTCTCAGCAGGTTTGGCTGACAATTTTGGCGGTGGTGGTGGGAAGGTGATTTCGCTGCCAAGCACAGCGGTTGCGCCACGCACGACCTCATCGTCGAAATTAATAACAAGTTCGCCATTTTTTTCAGGCGTCATGTCGGTTAATAAATGACGTAGGTTGGTTGCGTATAATTGACTCGCCTGACTGGCCAATCGACTTGGCATATCGGTGTAACCAATTAAGGTAACGCCATGTTTAACAACCACTTCATTGCGTTCGATTAATTTACAGTTACCACCTTGTTCCGCCGCCAAATCGACAATTACGCTACCTTCTTTCATGGATTTAACCATGTCTTCGGTAATTAATTCGGGCGCTGGCCGGCCAGGAATTAGTGCGGTAGTGATAATAATATCAACGTCTTTCGCTTGCTCGGCGAACAATGCCATTTCGGCTTCGATAAATTCTTTCGACATGGTTTTGGCATAACCGCCAGTGCCGCTGCCGTCTTCTTTAAAGTCGAGCATTAAAAATTCGGCATCCATCGACTCGACTTGTTCTTTTACTTCAGGTCGAGTATCGAATGCGCGCACAATTGCGCCCATAGCTTTTGCCGATCCAATTGCCGATAAACCGGCAACACCCGCCCCAATTACTAATACTTTAGCGGGATTAATTTTTCCTGCCGCGGTGATTTGACCGGTAAAGAATCGACCAAAATGTTGGGATGCTTCGACCACTGCGCGATAGCCAGCAATGTTCGACATCGAACTTAACGCATCCATTTTTTGAGCGCGTGAAATTCGGGGCACCATGTCCATGGCAAGTGTGTTTACTTTTTTTGCCGCAAGTGTTTCTAGTAATTCCGCATTTTGTGCAGGCCAAATAAAGCAAATTAGCGTTTGACCCTCTTTTAAAAGATCAACTTCGTTGATGCCAAGAGATTCATTAAATTCCGGCGCGCGAACCTTCAAAATAATGTCGGCATTGCTCCAAAGCTCACGAGTGTCGGTAATAACTTCTACACCAACGGCTTGATAATCTTCATCTCGATATTTGGCGTGATTGCCAGCTGAGCTTTCAATTTGCACTGTATAGCCCAGTTTAATGAGATGCTGTGCGGCTTCCGGCGTAGTCGCTACGCGTTTCTCTCCCGCTTTTATTTCTTTAGGTATTGCGATCTTCATTTGTATTTCCCCAACTGTGATCACCTAACCAGTTGCACCGGTTTTTGTTTTTAATTTAAGTAATTCTCTGCGCACAAAACGTAGCTTGCACTTTATTTGCGTTGCTAATAAAAATTAGAACGCTGAATAAAATTTGAAATAAATATAATAGTGATGAAAAAAATAAGAAGAACTAGAGAATTTAAATTGCGTTAATAAAAAGGAATGTCTCCAAACGGGCTATTTGATGTGTTTTTCGTGATCATGTAAATCATGCTTAAGGTCTAAATTGGCTATTCGTTATCAAATACAGTGCCGAAAATAGCCTTAATCATTTTATTGGCAATATTTTATGGAAAAACTAATTTAAGAAACCGCTGTTTTAATGTGTTAAATCAAATTAATTTTTATTTTGAATCGTTGTTTGTTGTATTTGTCGTAAAAATTGTTTTGCTAATGAAGTAAAGAAATAAACAAAATTATGAATTTTCGTTCTTTTGGTGGAAAAACACCTCTCGGTTTACACTCTAACTGCTTAACTCCTATCTTTTTTGTAGATGTATTTGTCGTAAAAAGCCAAATTTAATAGAAAATACTTTTTTGTCAATCGGTTCAGTTGAAAAAAATCTATTGAATTCGAACCCGATTGTTATTTCAGTCTTACTTTCTGGTTGGTGATTTTGGAGATTGAGTGCTAAGTGGAAACACTTCTTTCAATATTGGGTCTTTTTTCAACGGACTGACTCAGGTGTTGAGTGGTATATTGGCGGTGTATTGCGCCTAACGTTCTGAGTGTTATAGGCGTATCGATATTTTTGAGGAATATTCATGCAAGACATTATCAAGGGTGTTGAAAAGTTTCAGCGTGAGATTTTCCCTGCGCGTAAAAATGAGTTCGTTGAACTGGCGTCTGGTCAGGCACCAGAAGTGCTGTTTATCACCTGCTCGGACTCACGTATCGACCCTTGTTTGCTAACCCAAACCGTACCAGGGCAGCTTTTTATCTGTCGTAATGCTGGTAATGTGGTTCCGCCTCATACCAACCAAACAGGCGGCATGACTGCTTCCATTGAGTACGCCGTTGCGGTTTTGAAGGTCGGTCACATTATAGTGTGCGGGCATACCGACTGTGGTGCTATAAAGGGCGCCGTGTTGCCCGATACCATCGCCGACTTACCGCACGTAAGAGAGTGGCTGGGTCATTGTCGGGCGGCTGCTGCGGTTGTTAAAGAGAAGCGTGGCTGCCTTGGCTTGGAGCACACCGAAGAGTTAACGCGGGAGAATATCAAGTTGCAATTACAGCATCTGCGCACCCATCCCGAGGTCGCTGCAAAGCTAGCAACTAATCAGTTAAAATTACACGGATGGTTGTATCAGATTGAAACTGGCGGCGTATTGGTACTTAATGATCAAACGGGAGAGTTTGAGCCTTTGATCAAGTAGTTTTCTGCGATAGTATTAAGGCTATAGTTTGGTTGTTTTTTATTGCTTTAGTTTATCGTTAGAATAGAAAAAATCAGTAGAGCTTTTTCTTTTTTACGTGTCGAACAACCAACTTTTGATCGATCTTATTTGTATATTTTTGACACTGTCGAGGAGATTTTTATGGCTGACGTTAATGCTACAGATGCCAACTGGCAAGACGAAGTGATTTCTGCTGATCGTCCAGTATTAGTAGACGTTTGGGCGCCATGGTGTGGACCTTGTAAAATGGTTGGTCCAGCACTTGAACGCATCCATGCAGAGAACACCGATCGCTTCAAGTTGGTTATGGCCAACATGGAAGAGTTTGAAAAAACCGCTGAGCAGCTAGAAATTCGCGCAACACCAACCTTAATGATCTTCAAAGGTGGTGAGTTAGTCGCTAAGAAATCCGGTGCTATGATGCAAAGCCAAATCAAGCAATGGTTAGATCAAAACATCTAAGCTCATGCTTGATTCAAACATCGCAATGAAGGCTCACAGTTGTGGGCCTTTATTTTTTGGCAACCAGCACTCTAAAGGGTTGTTTCACGCCAATTCTTTCGTCAAATCCCATTAATCTACCTACCACGGTTTGCGATACACGTTGGCCTTTGGCCATGAGTAAGGTGCCCGTATTTGAGTAGATATCTTCCGAAAACACCATACCTGGCGCCAACTCCGCAAGACTGATGTTCTTAGGAATCATCATTTCGCGGCCTTTGTCGGCGGTGGCTTCTAGGGCATCAATCTGTATGCCGTATTTACCTTTAAAGTGTTTACGAAGTTTATCAATGGCTTGTTTGTGGCTGCCGCCAGCCATAATGACATCTTCGTAGAGGCCAGCGAGGTATAGCAGTCTTGAGCCGACCACGACTTCATCACTGAGTTTGGATTCACCTTGCTTAAGTTCGTTGTTAGGGTTATCGGCGGTATTTTGGTAGCGCACGATTTCGGCAACAGTTTCTAAACGTGGAATTTTGTGTAACAGATGGTAGGTGACTTCGGGGTGATTTCTAACCAAATCCAGCTCGTCATCGGTCAACTTGGTTCTGGTATACACTTTTTCGAGCAGATCGTGCGATAGCGTTACACAGCCGAGCTGTGACATTAGCGCGGCAATTTCATACTGCCATGCGTTGTTCAAACCCAGCTTCTTCGACATTTTTGAAATGGTACGGCTTAAGCGCCCCGCGCGGCTAAATGCCACAGGATTCACTAAGCTCAATACTTCACTCATCACTTCGACACATTTAAACAGCGTGGTTTTGAGTAGATCGGATTCAATGGAGCGTGTTTGATATTCCTCCGCCGCTTTGCTGACGATGTCGATCAGTTCTTCCGGCGGGCAGGGTTTGGTTAAAAATCGGTATACACCGCCTTCGTTGACGGCTCGGCTAGCAGATTCGGTATCCGCTTGGCCGGTCAGGAGTATGCGCACCGAGTCGCTGTATCTTTCTTTAACCTCTGATAAAAATTGAGCGCCATCGATTTCAGGCATTCTCATGTCGCTGACCACCACGGCAAACGGGCCGGCGGCGCTCAGAATTTTGAGACCATCGGCGGCGCCTGTGGCGGTGTAGATATTAAAATATTTACGTAGAATATCTTTTAAACCGCTTAAGACATTCGGTTCGTCGTCAACCAGCAAGACTTTATGTCGATTCATTCCCCTTCTCCGCGGCTTCTAATGTTTCGACAACTGGAATAAATATTTCAAATTGTGTCCCCTCGTTAGGTGCGCTTGAAACTTTGATGCTGCCGTTGTGACCTTCGTGAATGATGCGATGACAAAGCGATAGTCCTTGTCCGGTGCCTTTACCAACCGGTTTGGTAGTAAAGAACGGATCAAATACTCTTTCGATAATTTCCCTAGGGATTCCGGCGCCGTTGTCCCAAATGGTAATCACAATATAGTCGTCGATATCTCGCGTTGTTATCGCAATCTTGCCCATGATCTTGGCCGG
This sequence comes from Sessilibacter sp. MAH1, assembly GCF_054658315.1. Lineage (NCBI taxonomy): Bacteria > Pseudomonadati > Pseudomonadota > Gammaproteobacteria > Cellvibrionales > Cellvibrionaceae > Sessilibacter > Sessilibacter sp. MAH1. Next base: position 27,348 of record NZ_BAAGIC010000007.1, on the reverse strand, counting down.
TTTGTCGCCAAAACGTTCTTCAATGGCATGCGCCGAATTAACGATCATATTGAGAAGCACTTGGTTGATATCGCTAATATGGCAGTATATTTTTCGTATATCGCCCAAATCCTTATCAACTTGAGCGTTGTACTTATATTCGCTGCTAGCTACGAGCAGTGTGTTGTCGATGGCTTCGTTAATACTGGCGAGGGTTTTTTGTTTGTTTTCTTGGCGGCTAAAGGACTTCATTGCCTTGATGATGTCGCTCACCCGCTGGATGCCTTGGGATGCTCGCTCTAAGCTTTCGGGAACGCGCTCGTTTAAATAATCCAAGTCTAATATTTGATTAATTTCTTCAATACGGCGTTGATTTTCTGGATTGGTTTTATCAATAAGGCTTTCGTATTCAGATAATCCACGTTGTAGATCGTAAATAGATTCTTTTAAGAAAAAAATGCTATCGCCCACGAACTGAATCGGTGTATTAATTTCGTGCGCAATACCCGCAGAAATTTGCCCCAGAGCTTCCATTTTTTGCGCGAACCTTAGTTCTTTTTCAACAGCTTCGCGCTGCTGCATTTCTTCTTGTAATTTTTGTCGCGAGAGAATTAATTCTTGGTTGATCTCAGTGAGGCGCTCGGTTCGGCGTTCTACACGTTTTTCTAATAAAACATTCAGTTTAGTCAATTCTTCGGTGCTGGACTCACTTTGTTCGAGGGAGTTTTGCTGCGCCTCCATGAGTAACAAGAAGTAGGTGATTGGTTCATAAAGTGCGTAATCTTCCATGGTTAGGCCGGTTTCTTCTAAGGTTTTAAAGTCTGAAACCCACGGACAACCGGCAAAGAAAAGAATGCCTTCTTCTTTGAGCTGAATGAACTGACCTCGCAATATGAGCTTTGGGTGATTCTTAGGTCGTAAAATGAACACCTCTTCTAGATGGTCATGCATCTGCTCAATATTGCTGACTTCGGGTGTATCAAAATCAAAGTGATGAAATAGTGATTCTTCGCCGTTACTTTCGCCAAGATAGCGGTTTAAGCTTGGGCCAGTAGAGACAATATGTCCCTGTGGTGCCAAGCAGAAGTAGAAAGGAAATAACCTAGCAAGCTCATCTTCGGTTACATACATTGTTGAACTAATCCAACTGAAAATTTGAATAAGTAAATTAGGTGGTTAATTCAACTCTAGCACAAGAAAAAGCTGCTGAAGGTTAAACCTCTAAAGCACGCTGGTAGTGAATATTTGGAATTGTTAAACAAATTAATTCTGAAACATTGCGTCACAAAAAAGTGACTTTTCAGGCAGGTTCAAAATTGGAACCAATAGGTTAGTCTTCAGTCGCAATGAACAGACGCAACGATCACCCGCGCAGTGATAAAAGTTAATCAAAACATTGAAGTTGAATTTCAGTTATGTTGATAAAAAGTTTCCGTAAAAGTGATTTATCTGAAGCAAAAGTTACCGATGAATCCGTCTTTAAAAATCGTCGTCAGTTGTTACGTAATTTAGGTTTTATAGGTGCAGGTAGTTTGCTTGCCAGCTCCAGTAATGCAGGTGTTTTTGATTTTCTCTCAGATGATCAAAGCAATGCAGAAGATACCTCCGGCTTAAAAGCGTTAGATTTTAAAAAAGCGAGTGCATCTAACCAAAAGCTGACCAGTGAAGACAAAGTTACCAGTTACAATAATTTTTATGAATTTGGATTGAGCAAATCCGATCCGAAAGCAAATTCAGCGAAGTTTGTTAGTGATCCGTGGAAAGTAGAAATTGTTGGTGAGGTTGAAAAACCTATCACCTTAGATTTAGACGATCTTTATAAATTTGGTCTTGAAGAGCGCATTTATCGACTCCGTTGTGTAGAAGCTTGGTCGATGGTCATTCCTTGGGTGGGTTATTCGCTATCAAAAATCCTTGAGAAGGCGGCACCAACCAGTAAAGCGAAATACGTCGCATTCGAAACCGTCTACAATCCAGACCAGATGCCCGGTCAACGCAGTCGTTTCTTCGGCGGCGGTATTAAATATCCTTATGTTGAAGGTTTACGCCTAGACGAGGCCATGAATCCTTTAGCATTTATTGCTGTTGGTGTGTATGGAAAAGCCCTTCCTCCGCAAAATGGCGCACCTTTGCGATTACTGGTGCCTTGGAAATACGGCTTTAAAAGTATTAAATCCATTACGCGAATTCGTTTAACCGATCAACAACCACCAACAACTTGGAATATTTCTGCGCCTCACGAATATGGCTTTTACGCAAACGTGAATCCTCAGGTTGATCACCCTCGTTGGAGTCAGGCCAGTGAGCGCAGAATTACTACGGGTGGTTTAGGCGCCGACGAACGTATTCCAACGGAAATGTTTAATGGTTACGCCGAAGAGGTTGCACACCTTTACGCAAACCTTGATCTTAAAAAATTCTATTAAGAGTATTTTCGCTCATTTTCTTAAGGCGGCAGTTTTTCTGCCGCTCTCTTCAGATTTTCTTCAGAATAATGATTTATTGTTCTCAGATTAGTGGCTAGCTAAGACGGTTTGGGTTTTAGCCTCAAAGCATTCAGTCTCAGAAACAATAAAGGCCCATTTTTAAGGTTCACGCAAAGAAATACAAATCCATACTTTATCCACATTTATTGGCGAATTTAGCAATAAATTATAGAGACTAAAGGAAAGTTATTTGAGGCGTTGCAATTGGCTCGAAATGAGAATGAATTACAAATTAAATTCGACCAACGCTATTTGTGAGCTTTTATCCCAATGAATAGGGATTTATATTCTCAGGGCACGATTATTGGTGCCGAAATTGCTTAATAAGTTACTAATATTGGATAAAAATTATGTTGTTAAGCTGGTTGAGGCCTAATTCATTTAAAACGCCTCATATTGTTGGTTTAAAAATAACCACCCATGTTGTGTGTTTGTATTTGTTAATTGAGGCATTTTATTTAGCGTTCACCGATCAGATTGGTGGCGATCCCGTGCAATCGTTGACGCATTTTACGGGATTAGGCGGGTTGATCTTAATGCTTATAACCCTGGCCGTAACGCCGCTAACGCGCTATCTCCGTCAAGGTCAACTGATGCGAATGCGCAGGCTTTTGGGGCTTTATGCGTTTGCTTATGCCTGTTGTCACATATACGTTTATTTAGCTTACGACCTAATTTTTAATTGGTCTTTATTGGTTGAAGAAATTATTAAAAGACCGTACATCACCGTGGGGTTTGTGGCCTTTATTATTTTAACCGCTCTGGCGATTACATCTATTCCGAGCATTATGAAAAAAATGGGTAAGCGTTGGAAAACGTTGCACAACCTTATTTATCTAGCAGCCATTTTGATTTGCGTGCATTTTTTGTGGTCGGTAAAAGCCGACATTACAGAACCACTGTTGTATATGGGAATACTTGCCGTAATGTTGTTTTTCAGATGGGAAAAATTAATGCGTTACTGGCGAAAAATAACTGCTTCGTCCACGGGTTCAGTATCGTCGTAAGTTTTTTTAGACGCTTCGAATAACACAGGTTTTCTCGAGCCAGAATTTCTTACAGATCGGATTTAGCCAAATAAATAGAATCATTAGGAGTCGTTTCTATGAAAAAGTTAGTCGCCGTTACGGCAGGTTTAATATTGGGATTTTCTCTGCCGACATTCGCGCACAGTTCAAAAGACCCCATCAAAAATCAAGTTCAGTATCGCCATTCTACCTTTAGTTTGATCAACCACCACGTTGGTAAAATGGGTTCGGTAATGAAAGGCGAAGCCGATTACGATAAAGATTCAATTCTTACCAGTGCCGAAGTTGTTGCCGCTTTAGCAAAAATAGCCGGTGAAGGTTTTGTATTAGAAAGCGCCGTTGAAGGTTCTGATGCGCTACCAGACATTTGGAAAAATAAAGACGACTTTAATAATGAGCTTCAAGCGCTTATTGATACCAGTGCTAAATTAGCGGAAAACGCCGGCACTGAGTCAGGCTTTAAAAGTAACTTTATAGCAGTTACTAAAACCTGTAAAAGCTGTCACAACAAATACAAAGACTAATTTGTATTGTCGTACAGAGGCCCGCCAAGGGCCTCACATTTACACATCAATTTCCCGACCTAATTCTTCTTTTAATTCTACCCTAGGTTCTATTGAATCAGAGCTTCGTCTGCTTGAGAACTTAGCGAAAATCACTCGGTTATTAACCAGTCGTTGGTGTTTTGCACGCGATATAAGCCAGATTCTTTAGCAAGTTGACGCAGATAATTTCCGTGTCCTGCACCGTACACAACCAATACTCTGTCGCCTTTTTCGGTGTGGCTGACGATGTTATTAAAAATCCTTAAATTTCGTCCAAACCAGTATTGAACCCAATTTGTACCCACAGGATCTTCCAAGGTACCCAGTTGTGTTAAATGAAAATAAGCGATGGCATCTTGGCTTAAATATTCTTCTGAGTTTAAATGGCGGATTGCATCCAAAACGGTACCTTGTTTCAGTAATAAATCGCTTTTAAACGCGTAGGACTCGATGAATTCTATGTGCTTTTTAAATCGATCTTCTTGGTGATATCGTTTCACCGCAGATTGATAATCGATGTCTTTCACTGGCGTGGAATCGTCAGTGTCAACCGCGTACAGGTTCTTAAGTGAAAGAGCACAGGCAGTTCGAGCACCCAATTGATAGCTTTCGCTTCGCCTTGAGATTGTGTTCTCTAAGCAGGTTTGTTGATAATTTTTATCGACTTCCGATTGTTTGGTTACGTCGATCTCAACCATGATTTTGGTGGGGTGAAACTTTTCTAAAGCACGAGAAATATCTCGTATTTCAGCTTGTCTTTTATCGGATAAAACATCGTCTGCCTTTACATTTACCAGATCTAACCCCGGATTATTCATGTGGAAGCTGCCGACAAATAAAAAATCGGCAATGGGTTCTGCTTGCAGCGATACAGCACCGAATAGTGTAGCGAATACTAGGGCAGTCTTACTGATAAGTTGGTGTGTAAATGTGTTCATGGCGCTCCAATTAACACGATCGTTAACACAATCGCGGAGAAAAAAACGAGACAAAGTGGCTGATTATGGGAGATAAAACGACCGGGTTATAGACGCGTAACTTGACCAATGGGTTTACCGCTCAGGATTAGGTCTTTTAGTAAGAATTTGCATTTTTACCTCAAGGTCGATGACATTGAGTTTTTCAGCTGACGAATCTGGAGAACCGTTTTTCAAATTTATTTTTCATAGATTTTGTGAGTTTGCCTCGGTATCGTTTGAATCAATCAACAATGGCTGTTTTGTAGCGTTAAGGCGATCTAATTGGATGTTTGTTAAGAGCTTTTATCGAGAATCCCTTCGATAAATTTCTTTATACCGCTATTAAGTTGCTCAAATAAGTTACTCAAAAAATACAGTCATTTATTTTATTCATGCAAATAGATAATAAGGCAAATTCTAATGACCAAACCCTTATGTATTGTGGCGGGTGTTGGACCCGGTAACGGTTTAGCATTTTGTAAACGCTTTCTCAAAGAAGGTTTTAGGGTCGCCATTGTGGCGCGCAGCTTAGAGCGAATGACCGAATACGCGCAAATGGATGAACAGGTTTTTCCATTCGCTTGCGATCTTTCAGACCCGGTTGCGGTGGCTAATACATTTCACCAAATTATCGAGTCGCTGGGTACTCCTGAAGTCACGATTTATAACGCTGGCTCTGGGGTTTTTGGTACTGCACTTGAAACCTCTATCGAAGATTTCGAATCTACGTGGCGACTCAGCGCCCTAGGCTTGTTGTCGGTTTCCCAAGCCGTAGTACCTTCTATGTTGGAGCGCGGTAAAGGAACGCTTTTGGTAACCGGCGCCACCGCATCATTGCGAGGTGGTGCTAAGTTTGCCGCATTTAGCTCGGCAAAGGCTGCACAACGTAATCTTGCGCAATCCATGGCTCGCTCGCTGGCGCCCAGTGGCATTCACGTGGCTTTGGTGATTATTGATGGCATTATCGATATCCCGCGCACCAGAGCGATGTTCCCAGATAAACCCGACGATTTCTTTATGCAGCCGGATGATATTGCCGATACCTATTATGCCTTGAGCCAACAAAACAAAAGCGCTTGGACATTTGAAGTTGATATTCGAGCAAATACAGAAAGCTGGTAATAAAAAAGAGGCCGTTTGGCCTCTTTTTAGAAAAGCGTTGTGAATCAAAAGCATCTGATTTAACAAGTTATTTTTTGTATAAATTCAGATTTATCGTTACTGGCTCATAAAAATCACGTCACTGACCAAATCACACGCTAAGTCGTTATAAACCAAATGGCGCCAACGCATATTACGGCGCTAACAAAAGCCAATACAGGTGATTTTAACCTAGGCACAACTTCTGCTGGAATCGATAGCGTTTTCTTGCCGGTCACCATTGGACGAACAAGGTTATCGCGTTTTACCAGATAAGCGATTATCGCCAAAATATGTATCGCAACCAAAGCTAATAAAAGTTTGAAGCCAATGTGGTGAATGTTGGTGAATAGCTCTCCGAGATCGGCGTCGATCGAATCAGCAAATGGACCACCGTAAAAATACCCGTCAGACGTAAACAAACCCGTTGTTGCTTGAACAATCAATCCGGCTATTAAAACCAACACCATAATGCCACCCGCCGGATTATGGCCGATTTGCTCTGCATGACTGTGTTGAGATTTATTTTTTAGATAGTGAATAATCTCGGCCGGGGATTTGATGAAGTTAGCGAATCGCGATGTATCACTGCCGATAAATCCCCAAACAATTCTGAAGACAATTAATCCCAGTAACAAACGCCCGGCTCTCATATGCCAATCCATAAGATCATCGGAGATTTCAGCGCTGTACCATAAAAATATCATCAACAGAACGATAGACCAGTGCCAAAGGCGCGTGGCGCCATCCCATACTTGGACTTGATTCGATTGCGCAACCTTCATGAAATTAAAACTCTCCTTAAAACTGCTGAATAAAACAAAGGCTCTGAAATATAGCACTGTTGTTTATAATGCCTGTTTGTGTTCGATCAATGAATTTATTTACACAATTTATTTAGTGATAACCTGTGTTAATGTAGCGCCTAGGTCTATTGTTAGACGAGCAGAAGAGGAATGAGTAAACGGGGATGCCTGAAAAATCATCAGTACGAGTCATTAGCCGAGAAAAAGCCACCAATATTATGATTGCCAACGGAAAAGGCGGTGTTGGTAAAACAACTTTGGCTACCAATTTGGCCGCACATTTGAGTGTTATCGGCCCGGTTGGCATTCTCGATCTCGATCCTCAGGGCAGTTCGCGTTTTTGGTTGCAACTGCGTGGTGAGCGTGAACCTAAAATCATCTGTTTAAACTCTAAAGAGTACGATCGCGGCCAGGTAACGCGCACATGGATGGCCCATAAAGTGAGCCAGCAGGTTCGTTACGTTGTCTGTGATACTCCCGCCGGTCTTGGTTCTCCAAAACTTGATCAGTTATTAAAAGAAACCGATGTTCTGCTCATTCCGGTGGCCCCGTCTCAAATAGACATTCACGCCACGGCGGCGTTCGTAAAATCGCTTTTACTGAATCCACAATTTCGCGCGCGACCCGTGCGTTTGGGCGTGGTTATGAATCGCGTTAAACGCAACACGCTGAGTTTTCAGAAGTTAGAAAAATTCTTAGCCAGTTTAAATATTCCCGTTGTAGCAACTATTCGCGATACGCAAAATTACTTAAAAGCGGTTGAAGCTGGTATGGGAATTAACGAACTACCCAAAATTACGCCAGAAGATGAAAAATCTTGGCGTGATACCATCGCATGGGTACGACAGTCGGATGCTACGCCTGCGGCGATGCTGGCGCGGCAGCAAGCAAAACAAAAGCTGGAAAAGGGCACCGACGAGCTATTGGGCTCAGGCACAAACCAGACGGATTAATTTTAGGAACCTCTGATTAACTCATCCTTGATTTAATCAGAGGGCAGAAATTGAAAATGTGATTTCCAATTTCTTCACAATTTCAATCACTTACAGTTCTTGAAATTGGCGACACATCCTTGTGTCGCGAGAAACTCTAGGTTAATCAGAGTTTCCTTTAGTTAAATGTAACGCTAAATTAATCGGCAATTGTCTCTATTTTTATGTGGGAACACTTCATGTCAGGACCAGCTAGAGCCGGGTTAATAATTTACGCGTTAAATCGCAAGCTTTTGGTTGATTTTTATTGCACCGTTTTCACCATGCATGTTTTGCATCAAAGCGATGATTTACACGTGTTGTCATCAAACGATATTCAGATAATTATTCATGACGTTCCCGAATATTTGCAGCCAAACGATAAGGTTAATTTATCCGTCGAGCCAAAAGTATCGACGTTGAAGTTTTTTCTCAGTACCAACAATATGATCGAAGCAGAACAGAAAATTATCGAAATGGGCGGCGGCGTATTATCGGAAACTTGGCAAACACCGTTATTTACAGTGAAAAACGCGTTTGACTCTGAAGGTAATGTGTTTCACCTAAGAGAGTTTGTATAAACGAAACTCTGATTAAATCACGGTAGCGTTGATCAGAGCTTTCTAAAGGTTTTGCAGTTATTGCTTGGATACCGAAATAATGTCGTTAATTTCGGTTAAATGTGTATCGAAACTCTCGGTACAGAAATACATTTTCGGCTCGACAGAAGATTGTTCTGGTGGCAGTTGTTGCAGAACGCTTAAATAGAAGTCTTCAAACAGTGGGGCGTTAAACCCGGTAATATTGTGTTTTTTTGATGCTGGTGTTTCTTGCTCATCGATTAAATGTATCTTGTTTTGCCTGTTGATTTCAAAATAAAAACTCGATAATGATTTTTGTAAACCTACGCCTAAAGCTTTTACGTAAGCTTCTTTTAATGTCCAAATCTTAAAAAATAATTCTATTTGCTCGGCGCCTGCTTCTTTCAATGCAAGCACTTCTTTAGCGTGAAAGTAGTGTTCGGCAATGTCGATAAAATGGTTTTTACGCTTTTTAATCTCAATATCAACACCAACTTTACCGCAGTTGGTTATCGCGGCAATTACAATGCCTTGTGTGTGTGAAACGTTAAAATCAATTTTACGATCAGAATTAACCAGTGACGGGCGGCCAAACTCGTTGCGGTTAAAGCATACGTTCTCGGGTGCAATTTGGGTTATTTCGGCGAGTTTTTTTCGTAATAACACTCGTGCAATAAGATGTTGTGTTTGAGTGTCTTGGTGGCGAATGCGGTGATAACGATCTTGTTCTTGATCGTTTAACAAATACATCCATTGTTGGGTAATTGCGTTTATATCCCAGTCGCTATAACGGCAAATATAAAGATGGCAGAATGGTTGATTGAACATAAAATTCTTAAAGTGCAGCCTAAATAGGTATTAAAACTGAGTTATTGGTTTATTCACTTTGCCAGAGAAAAATCTCGCTTTAAATTAAGGTGGGCAAACGCCGCGTACCTGAGTGCCATCGCGTTTATGACAGGTGCCGTTCCCGGTCATAAGCCCGTCAGAGAGCTCACCCTCAAAGCGATCACCACCGGCATTCCAGTAGGTGCCAATACCGTTTTTCTTATCGTTTTTCCAAGCACCGTCGTATTTTGAGCCGTTCGCGTATACAATTTTGCCAAAACCCCAGCGCATACCGTTTTTAAATTCACCTTCGTAACGACTGCCCGACGACCACTCAAATACGCCAAATCCGTGCGGTAAATTATTTTTGCATTCGCCACTGTAGTAACCACCGTTTTGAAAAGTGAGCGAGCATTTGTTATCAGATGTTGTATTGTGGGTGTTGGCAGTAATTTGGTTGGGGGTATCTGGAGTGGTTGTTAGATTCGAAACTGAGAAACCTACAAACACAAAGATAATCATTACACCAAGAATTAACATCCACAGGTTTAAGCGGAATGCTGTTTGGTCTTTTTCGCCGAATTCATTATTGGTTGAGAATTTTTGCCGAACGGATTTTGGTAAAAGGCCAAGAAATGCTGCGCTAAAAAAACCTTTAATGGCGCCGGTGGTGTTGTCTGTATCGTGTACGGAATGTTCTAAATCTTTTAAATAAAAACTTTGCGCTTGCGGGTTTCGAGCATTATTAACGACGGTGGTTTGACTGGTATTTTCGAGAGATTCTACACGTTGTTCGTCGATATATTTTGCGGTACATTTAAAGCCTGAAATTTGTGTGCCGTCCATACCAACAATGGGATGACGTTTGGCTTTAAATACAACGTTAATTTCAGAGCCGATTTTAAGGTTTTGTTTGAGTTGCAATCGAATCTGGTGAGCGCCGCCGTTTTCGGGCTGATTAACTACGGCGTTGATTATTTCCAACCATTTGCCTTCGGTATCGGCTTTAAAATCCGCAACAGATACACCTTGATGCGTAGCAATGATTTTATTTAACGCGATGGTTACCGTATTGCCTTCGCTGACGCTCAGTATTTCTGGTGGACTGCTTGTCATTGCCAAGGCTTGATCACTTTTTTGCGTTTTACTGCGAATGGCTTCAAGCAGCTTCGCCGACTTTGCAGCAGCTTTATCGGAATATTTAACCGTAATTTGAGCGCTGAAAGGTTCAATGCTCTCGTCGGTAGTCTGTGACCACATCAAAACCTGCTTAGGGTGGTAGCGAAGTTCGATATTTTTAACAATTGGTAATTCTTCGTCTAAAACCAATAACAGAGAAGATGGCTGATGTTCACCCGAAGATTTTATTTCTACCAACGCCGGAGCGATGATTTTTTCGTGTTGTGAGCCTGGTGCCGAGATCGCTAAGGAGAAATCTTCAGCCAGTGGCGCCATGTCGATGTCTAATAATTGATTGGTTTCGAGCTTTAGTAAAGCTGCTGAAGCCACCGCGCGGGTGATTTTGAAACCGTTATTTACGCTCGATAAATCATTATTAGAGCTTGATTGCATAATTCCCAAATAACTTATGTTGGTGTGTATTAAGTTTAGCGCACTTAAGCGCGTGTCATGACATGGCCAATGTAATCTCTGATTGCAAAGACGGTAACAAGGTTCGATGGAATACTAACGGATTTTTGGCAACTTTTCTTCTGGATAGGGAAGTCACGAATGACTCTATGACACAAACTGCTTTATTAATAGCGTGTTGATCAGTGAGAAGCAATTTAAAAGACAATATCTGTGGGAGAAGATGGCAATCCCTTGCCGAGAGAGTTGATCCGTGTAGCCAGAGGCGACAAAGATCATCAGGTGAGTCCGTATTCTTTAGCTGGCCGAGCTGTATCGCAATTGTTCATGAAATACGACGGGGCTTTTGGGTTGCTTGTCGGTACGTTTAACATTAATTGAACGGCGTTCATCTCTTGGCGCCATACCGACTTGCTCGCGATAAACCTTACTGAAATGCGGCATTGATACGAATCCACATTTGTTGGCAATAGATACGATCGATTGTTGAGTTTCGCGCAACATCGATTGCGCACGAGCGACGCGCAGCCTCAGATAATAACGCGACGGTGAGCATTGCAGGTGTCGCTGAAACAGCCGCTCTAATTGGCGGCGCGATAAATGAATGTAGTTCGCCAAGTCATCCAGTGGTAAAGGTTCTTCTAGATTGTTTTCCATCAGGGCAATGGCTTCGGCTAGCTTAGGTTGCTTAGCGTACTCGGCGCTGGCACCTTCTACTTGGTTTTGGATTTCACGAGAACTTTGTAGCAGCGAACCCAAATCAAAATGATGGCTGAGTTTGTTAAGCACACACAGTGCGACCTTTTGACCACCTTGCTGGCCGACCAAATTCAAAATCACCTTAACGGTATCGCACACACCATTGTGTTTGCGGCTTGCGGTTAGTGCTTGCGAGCTGTCGGTTGCCGCTTGAGTATCATTTGGAATGAGTGTGCGAGTGTTTAAAATGGTGTGATCAATACGCTGCTGACGTAATTGGTTGAGGATTTGAGAAGAGTTGGCAGATAGATCGGTTTCGATTGTGCTGGTCAGAACAATCAGTTTGAGATGGGCGTCGGGCAGATTATTCGAACTGTAGGTTTGATCGGCCATGACATTGACGCCCAAGTCGGAGCGAACCATCCGATCATTCAGTGCATAGGTTTGCCATTCGAACTCTTCGCAGGCCATGGCTTCGTTAGCCAGCTTTAGCGCTTCTATCACTAATGTTAAATGAAGTGAGCAGAATCCCGGTGTTAATAAGATCCCAAGTTTGCAACTGGATTGTTTGTCCCAATGAATCATATTTCACTCAACCTTTTTGTTTGGTTCCCGGTATCGAAATTTTGAGTCAGATACTTCGCCCAACTCTGCACTGTTTTTATTCAAAGAAAAGTTAAACGGTTAAGCAGCAAGATATTTGCCATGGTTCAAAAATTTTATCGCTACTTATTCGGTTTGGTCGTAGAGTTTAGCGAAGTTATATATCGATAATGTTTCGAAAACCAAATAATTTCAAACTTTCGTGTTAGGTTTTATAAAGGTTCTATGTAAAAGCACTGTAATTTCAGGGTTTTGCGAGTTAGTGCCTTTGTATCGAAAATTTGCGACGACGGTCAGATATTGGAAAAGTTTTTTGGAATAGCCATTAAAGTTTTCGCCATAAATCGCAAAAAAAACTTTCAGCCGTTCTTAAGGTGATTAAAGATTCAAAATAAAGACGCTATTTTTGCACTCAACACGTGCAAGCAGTGCTTAAATAGGTTGCAAACGATTTTCGGCTAATGGTTATGACATGCGGGAGGTTCGCCATTACTAAGGCGTTGTTCTGGTCATCGGATACCCATAAAAAACGGCACCGAGGTGCCGTTTAGTACGAGTGTAGCTTCGCTTAGAACTTCTCTGCGAATTGCTCTTTGTACAACAAGATATCCGCTGAGGCGAGAGCACTCATGTTGAAGATCGCGCGTGGCGACGCAGAGTTCACAATCACATGAGCAGGTCTGGCAAGGCCGGATAGGAAAGGCCCAACCATCAAGCCATTGGCTTTGCGACGTAACAAGCCAAGCGTGATGTGCGCTGCATCGATATTTGGGAAGATCAATAAGTTAGCAACGCCTTTAAGTTGACTGTGCTTAAAGATACTTTCGCGGTAAGGAATATCCAGCGCCGCCATGGAGTGCATTTCGCCATCCAATTCAACATCTGGGAATTTCACGCGAAGAATCTCTGCGGCCTTACGCATTTTAATCGCTGACGGCGCGTTAGACGTGCCGAAGTTTGAGTGCGACATTAGCGATACGCGAGGCTCTAAACCAAAGCGTTTAACTTGGTTAATAGCAGATTCGGTGATGCTAACAATTTCTTCTGCCGTTGGATCAACGTTCGCAAAACAGTCCGCTAAGAACAGTGGGCCGTCTTTCATAATTAAGGTAGAAAGTGTGCTCAACTGAGGATGTTGCGGATTGCGGCCGATGATCTCACTGACGTGACGTAAGTGGTAATCGTAACGACCCACCTTACCAGCCAACATACCATCGACGGTACCTTCGCGAACCAACATCGCCGCCATAACGGTGGCGTGGGTACGCAACATGGTTACGCAAGCATCAAAAGAGTTGCCCTTGCGACCAACAATTGCGTGGTAGCGCTCGCTCAAAGAGTTGATCAACTGCTCGTCTTCTGGGTTAACAACTTGGATGTTTTCGCCAATTTTTAAGCGTAAACCGAGTTGTTTGACTCGCTCTTCGATCACTTGAGGGCGACCGATCAGAACAGGAGTGGCAACGCGCTCATCAACAACTTTTTGCACTGCATGCAGAACGATTTCGTTTTCACCTTCGGCGTAAGCGAGTTGTTCTTCGCCGCGCTGTGCCGCTGCAACGATGGGTTGCATAAACATGCTTGAGCGAACAACGTAACCGTTAAGTTGTTTTTGGTAAGCGTCCAGATCTTCGATGGGGCGAGTTGCAACGCCAGATTCCATAGCCGCTTTAACAACAGCCGGTGGAATGGTCGCAATCAAACGAGAATCGAACGGTTTTGGAATGATGTAATCAGGGCCAAAACGCAGCTTCTCACCGGCATAGGCTTTTGCCACTTCGTGTGTGGATTCTTGCATTGCCAATTCTGCAATGGCTTTCACACAGGCAATTTTCATTTCTTCGTTAATGGTGGTTGCACCGCAATCCAACGCGCCACGGAAAATGAACGGGAAGCACAATACGTTGTTTACTTGGTTCGGATAATCCGAACGACCGGTCGCCATGATGCAGTCAGGGCGGGCAGCCTTAGCAATTTCAGGAAGAATTTCTGGAATTGGGTTAGCCATTGCCAAGATTAACGGGTTTGGTGCCATGCTCTTAAGCATTTCCGGCGTTAATGTACCGGGACCAGAAAGACCCAAGAAAATATCAGCGCCATCAAGTGATTCTTCAAGAGTACGCTTGTCAGTAACCTGAGCATATTCTTCTTTATACTTGTTCATACCGTCTGGGCGACCACTGTAGATCAAGCCGCGGCTGTCACAAATATAAACATTTTCTTTGCGAAGACCCATGCTCACCATTAGGTTTACACAGGCAAGACTGGCCGCACCGGCGCCAGAGGCAACCAAGATGACATCTTCAATTTTTTTACCGATGATTTTTAAGCCGTTGTAAACCGCTGCTGCGGCAACAATTGCAGTACCGTGTTGGTCATCGTGGAAGACTGGAATATCCATGCGCTCACGGCATCGACGTTCAATCTCAAAACACTCAGGTGCCTTAATATCTTCTAGGTTAATGCCGCCGAAGGTTGGTTCAAGCGCGCATACAAGATCAACGAAACGGTCTACATCCGGCTCGTTGACTTCAATATCAAATACATCGATGTTGGCGAATTTCTTAAATAGAACGGCCTTGCCTTCCATTACTGGCTTAGAGGCCAATGGACCAATATTACCAAGGCCAAGTACCGCGGTACCGTTTGAAATAACACCCACGAGATTACCGCGCGCAGTTACTTCTGCCGCCGCCGCAGGATTTTCTTCGATAAGCTGACATGCGTAAGCCACACCGGGAGAGTATGCTCTTGCAAGATCGGATTGTGTTTCTAGAGTTGTTGTAGGCGTAATTTCCAATTTACCGGGTCTTGGTAAGCGGTGATACGCAAGCGATGCTTCTTTAAAAATTTCTTCTGGAGTCTTGTCGGACATTCACCCTCTCCTTGATTTTTTTTGGAGTCGATCCGGGGGTCGTGATATTAATGGGAAATACAGTAAAACGATAGACAGATATACATTAACTTAGAGAAGCTAGTTTTAATTTAGCAGAAGAAAATTATTGTATGTCCACGACATTATAAGGATTTTTACTGTGCCAAAAAATTAACACGGGCTACACTCTTTTTGCAGGTGCAGCAAAAACAGTGTTATTTTTTTTGTTTAGTTAGTTTATCTTGATTCACATGACAAGAATCAGTTCTGCAAAATTCATGATTACGAAAATATCTCAGCAATTATACGCACAAATTCCCGAAGATACCCTGTATCACTACACCTCTTTGACCGGTCTAATGGGTATCGTCGAATCGAAAATGCTCCGCGCTAGCGATATTCGCTATATGAATGATTCAACTGAGCTGAAACATTTGTTAGTTTTATTATCGGACGAAATAAATATTCGTCTAAACGCTGGTTCCGCTTTTGCCCAATTACTTAACCAGTTTTCGCAGTGGCTTTCTCATCGAATTGTTGATGGCCCTATGTTATTTGGTGCCTCCTTTCGCGCTAATGGTAATTTGTTAAGCCAATGGCGTGGTTACAGTACGCACGGCAAAGGCGTTAGTTTAGGGTTTAATCCAAAATACGTACTCGATTGCGCTGCCTACCACGATTTTTCGGTTGGTAAGTGCATCTACAATCCCGAAGAACAAAAGCAAATCGCTCGCCAAATCGTAAATTCCGTGGAAAATACGGCAAAAAGTAACCACGCAGACTATGTCCAAGCTGCAATACCCGATTTCACTCCAATCTTTGAATATATTGAAGGTGATCTGTTAAAAATCGCAGCCATCTTAAAGCATCCCTCGTTCGAGGAAGAGCAAGAATGGCGTGTGGTTTCGCCAATATTTACTCAGAGCAATCAAGCACCCATTTATTTTCGCGAAAGTTTATCGATGCTAGTGCCTTACTATGCCTTTGATTTTACACGTAATAACCCAGAGCATACGCTGCAATTGCAACATGTTTTTGTCGGCCCAACCAGTAACAGCGAATTGTCAATGAAGTCCGTGGCGCTGTACTTACAAAGGCAAGGTTGCAGTCCAACCGAGAAAATCAGCTATTGTCGAATTCCTTATCGACAAAAATAAGGGTGAATTTTCATTATTGTCGACAGTTTTTCTGTGTGACCTTCTATTCTAGTTAATTAAAATAGCAGCTTTAATAATTTATCGGCTTTTATTGCAAAAAAGGCAATTTTAGTGATGTTTTAAACAACATTTACCGAATTTAAATTTACGCAAAGCCAAAAAATATTTAGACGCTGGATTTTTTGTTGACAAAAATTGCTTAGCTTGTTGACGCTCTTGCGTTTTAATCCGTATTTACTTCAACGGTTGATCATTTGCTCACACCTACGCATTTAAGTGTATTTCTCTAAAAGATGTATCAAATTTCCTGCGTTAAATAGCATTGTAATTGTGTGCATACATTTGATCTGAACGTGAAAATGTTACAATTTCCGCATGCTTTTATCCTGCGCCCCTATTATTTTGTGTATGAATCCACCCATCAAGAATTTGATGATATTGTGAATTAAAATTTTTGTGTTCGTGAATTTATGAAAAACCGTTTTTTTTATAATCTTTTTTAATCACTTAAATTGGAATTTTAGAAGACGTAATATTGCACTGCAGCATATTGATTGACGGCTTTTTTTTAAGAACGAGTTGAGCGCTGCGAGGCGCCTGTGCTCTTAAATCACACAGGCAAAAAAAGTTTATTGTTTGGGATGAGATTTAAAGAAAGACCAAATTTGTTCACTGATATTTGGCGCATCTGGATAACTAAAATCACCTTTTTCGCCACCATACCAGCCGTGATCGGGCCCGTCTAACCAAAGAGTTTCGATTAACGTTCGCGACTTACCCGATTCACTGCCATAGGATTTAGGGTAATTGAAACTCTCAAAGTGCCATTGGCAGCCCTTGGTTTGCCCAAATTTAGACGCAGCAGGATGTTGAGTATCAATACCATAAGCTTGTGCCCAGGTATCTCGCAGATTTTCACCGGATTGAAAGTGCACCGTGCCGTCTTGTTTGGAATGGGTTATTAAAATTGGAATAGGGCGTTGTGGATCTTCTAGAGCTTCCGTCATGGACGAACGACTTTCCTCCACCGATTGAAAACCCGGCTGCACAAAGTTGCCCATCAAATTAATCGCCCGAGCGGTTTCTCCGTAACAAACACCTGCGACCGGAGCACCGGAGGCGATCAATGAATTGCGTGTCACCATCAATGCCACGGTCATGCCCGCGCCCGACGATAAGCCCGTTACGTGAATTCGGTTTTGATCAACGGGAAATTCTTCACAAAGCTCCAGAATGAGCTGGTGCAAATCTTCAACTTCGCCAGAACCTGCTTCACGTTGACTGCGCATCCACCAGCCCCAGCAATTGCGAAATCGCAACCCGGCGTAGCTAGTAATAAATGGATAAACAACGATAAAGCCTTCTTTTTCAGCAAGTTTTGAAAATTCAGAAATGTGTTCAATATCGAGATGATCTTGTTTGCAGCCGTGCAGCACTAACACCAAAGGTACGGGTTTGGTTGGGTTGGACGATACTTTACTTGGAATAACTAAGCGGTAGTCGCGCGTGCGTGAGCCTCGATAGGCGCGCGATTCAAATTGTCGATCGTAGATCTGCGGTTCGCTGGTGGTGAATGCTTGAATGTTGGCTTTCAGTACTTCTGTTTTACGCTTTACTTTCGAAAGGCTTATGCCGCGTTGCAAGCTTTTGGCTTTTTCGCTGGCCGATGTGCAGCAGTCTTTAAGAAACGTGCTGGTTGAGTTGAAGCTTTTGCTGAGAGAGTTTTTAAAGAAGTCAAAACCGGGAATAGTGTTGGAATCCGATGGTGTTGATTGTTTTCTGCGAGATTTTTTCAGATCCACATCACTGCGGATGGTGTAAAGGTTTGCTAGTTTGTCTTTGATTTTCAAGCCGAGCTCCTTGCGGTGGTTGTATCTAATGAAAGCACCTTTTGAGTGATTCATCGAACTTTCGCGATAACGAGCATAACCTCAAGTTAAGAGGCCATCACCGGAAGAACTAAGGTCGCTAGGCTTCGGGGTGATTCATAGAGATGCCAGATATTCTATTCTTGCGGTAAACTAATCAGACCATACGTGTTTAAATTATATCCATAAACATCGAATGCCACAAAAACGTTCAAATATTGTTCAGAAGGGTTTCAGTGAGTCCGTCCCAAGCTAATTTATTAACGCAGCCTTTGGCATCGGATTATTACAGGCGAAACTTTCTTGAACTGCTGGATTTGGTTGAGCGTCAGTACGACGATCTATTCACACCGCAAGAAAGAACCTTTAATCAACATTTTCGTAAGCTCAGTTTCGATGCACAATGTTTATTGGTGCGTTTGGTGTCGCGAGCGCCGACAGTTTTTCGTATCGATAAACTGCAATACCCAGAAATCGCAGACATAAATGCTGCTCTTGCTGATCTGCATTGCCATGGTTTTGTCGCCAATCAATCTGAACGAGCAGCAACAGAACTTGAACCTTTGTTCTCACAAGAAGAATTAGCAACATGGCTTGGGGCTCAAAAAATTTCAGACTTGGTCTCGGTTCAAGGGTTGATTCCGGTCATTTCAAAATCACGTCAGCGTGAAGAGCTCGCGACCGAAACACAAGGTCAATTAGGAATGGTTGCCGCGCATCCACAACCAGAGCAGTTTTCTTTGAAAAAACTCAAGCGAGCGCAGTTAGGGCAATTATTTTTTGAATACGCTCAAGCACATTTAACGGATGAACTTTTAACACCACTCCCTTTTGAAACGATTACGCTTATTTGTGGCGACTGGATTACACGTTTACGAGTGATGTATTTTGGTAATTTACGCCAAGATTTATCGCAGTTCGTATTGCGCGATTTACAACTGCAAGAATTTCAGCCCTACGTTATTGACCGTGAAAATCGTCTGTTTTTACACAGTAATAGCATCGACCTATTCATTGAGCTGCACAACATAAAAACAATAATCAATGCAATAAATGTAGATCTTGAAATTTTCTCGGCGCATTTTGAGCATAACGAAGTATTTGTCTTCGACAGTCTTTTGCATTATTTAAGTCTTCATCTTAATTGTTGGAAAATATTTCTGTTTTTCAAGCGTTGGCGTGAGCTTGCCGGTGCCGAGATTATCCAACAACTAGAACTGCTTGCTCGGGCGGGACACGATCAACGACCATCAAAATCATTGTCGCACCTATTGTGGTTGACCTTGTCGATTATTGTTTCAATTATGCAGCGCAAAATACGCGAAGACTTATCGATAGAGCAGTCTTTGGCGGCGGCAAAAATTCATCGGCAATTAATTTCCATTACCGAAAAACTGGCTTATCAATTTGAACGCGCAGACTTTCTCCAAATAGCGTTAGATCTATACACCGGAATTGATACCGCCTATGCCAGAGAACGAAGGGCAAGAATTCACGAGCGTTTAAAGCAAACACAACTTGCGTTGGCAATTTGTCAATCGATTAAAAACAACGCCAGTGAATTTGATGCTGCGGTGTCAGTGGCTAATAATACTCGCAGCGATGAATCTGAATTGGAATTTGCTGAGAGTTTTGGACACAAGCTGACGAAAAAAATACGTTATCTGTATTGGCCAAAACCCAAGCGTTATGAGCCTCCCGTGGAGATTATTAGTTGCGTAAAACCCGAGCAGCCGCGTTTTAATTCCGGTGCCGAAGACTGTGTTATTGAATATTTTTCCGGCGCTGGTAGCTGCTTTTTTGTCGAAAATTATTTAGTGTTAACGGTATTTTCGGTCGTTTATTGGGATTTAATATACGCCAATATTCCCGGTGCATTCACACAGCCATTTCAGCATCGACCCCACGATATTTTTGATGCTGAATTTACCAGTCGAAGACGGGCTGTTAAACAGGCAATTGAAAATGAATTATTAACAGCAGAGTTTATTGACTACTCATCTTTCTTCGAAAAATACTCTGCGGTACAAGTACTCAAGCAACCGTTGATTGATTTGCGGTTTGTAGATAATAGATGTTTAGAGCTTGCGTTAACCAGAATCAAAACTGAAGATTGGTTAAGTTTGTTTAATCGTCTCTGGGGGAATCTCAACGAGCATCGTCGCGGTATGCCAGACTTAATTTATTTCCCCACGTTAGATTCGCCTGAGAATGCCTATTGTTTTATTGAAGTTAAAGCACCTAATGATAAGCTACAAGATCATCAGCGACGGTGGTTAAAATATTTTTCGCAAAAAAATATTCCTCATAAGTTGATACAGGTGCAATGGGTTGCAAACGATTAGGTTAAGTGTTTCGCAACTGCTGGACTTTGCTCGCAGCGGCAATCTTGTTCGCGGTCAAATTCAACCGCGTGTACAGGCCAAAGACGGCATTCGTATACATCAATTTATACAAAAACAACGCGATCCATCTTGGTATTCGGAAGTTTCCGTAACGACTCAAGTTATCAAAAATTGCCGAAAAATTATTGTTCAGGGACGAATTGATTTAGTGAAACCAGCGGACATAGTCAGTCCGATTATTATCGAAGAAATAAAAACCCTGCAACTGAAAAGCGACAGCGTATCCGACGCTAAATTATCACTGTTTTGGGCGCAGGCAAAAATCTACGCGTATCTGCTTAGTCAAGATTCACAGTGGCAAAGCGACAGCTATATATTGCGGTTGAATTTGTACAGTATGTCGGATCAACGTAGTACGATTATAGAGAAAGAAATCTCTCTGTCCGAGGCTGGCACTTTTTTTGAAACCATTTTAGATCGCTATCTAAAATGGTCTGCTCTGGTTGAAGAGCATCGAGAAGATTCCCGTAAAACCATACTGGATCTTAAATTTCCATTTGAACAGTTTCGAGATAACCAGCGTTATTTCTCTCGATTTGTGTATCAAAATTTCCGGAACAAACAATCATGTTTGGTTGAAGCACCAACAGGTATTGGCAAGACCCAAAGTGTACTCTTTCCTGCGATTAAATTTTTAACCGACGCATCGGTGGAAAAGGTCTGCCAGATCTATTATTTAACCTTTCGAAATTCCTGCCAAAAATCTGCGATCGATGCCTACAACACACTACGGCTTAACTCGGGTTTAAAAGCATCTTTATTACAACTTCAAGCCAGAGAAAAACTGTGCCCGTGTTTAAATGGCGATAGTGATGAAGCAGAAAGCTGTTGTCGATTAGAAGGTTTTTACGATCGGTTATACCCAGCCATGCACGCAGCTTTAGGTTTGGAATGCCTGGATGCAAACACACTTTGCGCTTTGGCGGAGCAGTTTACTTTGTGCCCACATGAATTGGCGTTGGAGTTAAAACCCTGGGTCGATATAGTGGTAGGTGATATCAATTATATTTTAACGTTAAATCAAGAGGTTAAATTAGAAACTTCAGCCGATAAAAATGAACGCCTATTTTTAGTGGATGAAGCACACAATCTGCCCGAACGAATTCGCCAAGCGCATTTGATAAAATTTTTACCGAAAGAAATTTCTGTAGCGGAACATTTTTTAAGAAAGCAACGGAAATTTTTTAAAGAAAGTTTTAGGTTGGTATCTTCCTTATTGAATTTTCTAGAAAAACTCACGGACGATTTAGCCGCGTTTAAACAGCCAATGCCTTCTTCTCGATCTGAGGTTCAGATTGTCAAAAATCCTACGACACTGCATCTAGGTGGTCAGAATCCAGCAGGTCAGAATCTAGACGGTCGGAGCATCGATAAGATTTTCCAAACGCTCTTATCAGAAGTCACTCAATTTTCTGAAGCGTTTTACACGACTTATTTTTCAGAGCTGGGATTGTATCTGAATGCAAATACAAGAGCTGTAAACGGAGTGTCTTTGGTTGCAAACGATAGTCAATCACCGGTCTTAGATATTTTGTTGGCACTGTATCGTTATTGCGAAATTATCTTGTTTTATCGCGAGATAAAACCCAGTGGTATCATGCTCACGATAGAGTCTTCGGGTGTTGTGTTAATAGAATGTGCTGATACAAACGCCGTAAGTGCTTTTTATTTGAAACGGGCACGCTCGGTAGCAGCATTTTCAGCAACACTATCGCCGCTGGATTTTTATGCGCATCAAATTGGATTTGGCAGCGAGTCTGGTGTATTAGGCGATTCTGCTATGGTCGATAGCATTACATCCAACAACGTTTTAGAGGCTACAGAAAATACTACGGATGAGTTGGGGATTGACATTCATCGAGTGATTTTACAAAAAACACCTAAAAAAATCGCTTTTTCTGCGTCTTTAAGTCGTGCTCCAAACGTCGAAAAACTATCCAGCATTAATTTAAGATTACCGAGTGTTTTTCCCAGTGAGAATCAATTGGTCATAATTTCACGTTATTTAGATCTTAGCTGGAACAATCGCGATAGAGTTATCGACGACGTTGTTGATTTAATTATTTCAGTAATTAGTCATAAGCCGGGTAACTATTTGGTGTTTGCTGCTTCGTTTGATCAATTAGATAAGGTTTATGATTCTTTTATTGACAGAGAGTTGAATATTTCGTCGGTAAAACAGTCGCGGTCTGATTCTCAAGCCGCAAGAGAAACACTGTTCGCAATGTTCGAACCCGGTAATCAGACGCTGGGTTTTGTGGTGTTGGGTGGTTATTTCGCAGAAGCATTAGATTTTTACGGCGATAAACTTCATGGCGTTATTATATTAGGAACTGGTGCGCCGGTTCCCTCGGAAGGTTTAACTCGTCAATCGATGTGGTTGAATGAAGCGGGTTACGATGGATTCGCTACAACATTTATTTATCCCGGTGTTACCAAAATTTTACAAGCGGCTGGTCGGGTAATTCGTACCGAAACCGATCGGGGCGTTGTGGTTCTTGCAGATTCGCGATTTTCGCAGCAGCCTTATCTAGGGCTGTTACCCGGTCATTGGCAGTCTCGTACCTGCTCAAATCTCGATGATATATGTTCTCACTTGCGTAGTTTCTGGTGCGCAGATTAGATGGTAATGATTTTACGCATTAACTTCATAGACATTATTCTTTGAATTCTGAATTTTCCATTCCGAATTAATATTAAACTCTTTAAATTTTCTTAGAATTCAACTTGCTGATTATGAATCTTCTACTACTTTGAAGGAGGAATAAATAGCGGTGGATAAGTTTTGTGGACAGAAAAAAATCAGCTTATATATTCTAAAAAAATAACAACCGCTATTTTTTAGTGATTTTAATGCCAGAAACTAGCGCATTAAGATTCTTTCGTTAGAATTTAAATGGGGCTGCAATTTTAGACTTAGATATTGTTGAATCTCGACTTTCTCAAATTGTTGCTGTTCGTATTTTGGGTTGAATTGGGCGGTTTCGCCAAGTGTTTGTTGTTAGTTGAGAGGTAAAATTTTGGAAAAGGTTATTTTTCCAAATGCTAATGTTAGAAGTTCTAAGTCTATGGCTAAAACTGTTTTAGAGCGTTCTCCAATTAAATTTGGTTTTTACACTTGGCATTGGTGTCCGTCTCAGCGCTTATTTAACTATTCAGGTGACTCCTTAATACCTGCCGATGTTCAGCATTGTCTCGATCCTAAAGTATGGTTAAAAAAGCTTTCCAATAAAGATGCCGAGATAATTCTGGGTGTTCTGAATGAGCCGACCAGCGATAGCTTTGACGATGATCAGCGCTTGTTATATGAGTGGCAGCTAACATTATTTTTCTCTCATGGCTCTTTAGTCTCTCGCTGGACCGCCGTCAAGTTGTCTGTGAATCAAGAGTTACTGAGTCTTGAAGCCGATATTAATGATCCAGAACAAATAGAAACCGATCCTAATAAATTCGCCAAAGCACGGCTTGCTGGTAAAACTGATGCATTACTGTCTGTGGCAGATGAAGCAGCAAGTTTGTGTGAGAATAAACTGCACGGTGTTGGGTTAGTTTTTGATGATGAATGCATCGATGGAGAGCTGTTAGAAGTTCGTCTGGATTTTTGTCACAGCAGCGAAAATACAGCCATATTTTTGGGCAATGATGATTTAATGTCCGAAAACAACATTAATCCTACTTCTCGACCGGCATCAGCCAAGAGTCACTCGCGGTTTGAATCTGATTACTGGCAATCAGTTGTTAATATTATTAATTCCCTGCCCTGTGCGGTTTGGTGTGTTGATACCAATGGCCGTTATACGGTCGCTAATTATTGTGCATTTTCGAACTTAAATGCTCAGCCATTAAGTTTAACCGGAAAAACCTTGGCAGAGATTTTCCCTGCATCGCAGGCTATGTCGTATTGCGATCGTAACAATTTGCAGGTACTTAAGTCTGGAGAAGCTGTTTTAAATGTAGAGTCCAATTTATCTTCAGTCGATAATAAATGGTTTCGTTATGACCATTTACCGTTAAAAAATGATGTTGGCGAGTTAATGGGTGTTATGGTCATTATCGCCGATATTACAGATGCTAAACAAAAAGAATTTAATGCTTTAAGGGCAGAGCTTAGCTATCGCAATTTTATCGCTAACAGTTCAGGGGCAATTTTTGGTGCAAAATTAGATCGCCCCATGCAAATGTCGTTAAGTCGAGAAGCAAAAGCACAATGGATTCGCGAGTACTTACGGTATACCGAGGCTAATGACTCCTATGCGAGAGGGCTTGGTGTTGATTGCAAAGACCTTTTAGATAAACCTGTTTATCCATTGGCCAGTAGTCGTATAGAAAAATATATTTATCAATTAATTGATAATAATTTTTCGCTCGATTCTATTTTATTCAGTCAGCGATTGAGTGATGGTCGTTTAATTTGGCTCGAATTAAGTGCACACGCTTGTTTCGATGGTGATGCTGTCATTGAAATATGGGGGTTTTATCAAGATGTTACCGAACGTGTAGAAAGTGAGCTTGAATTAAAACGCAGTGAACAACGCTATCGCAGTTTTATTCAAAACAGCCACGACGGTATTGCTTTTATTGAGCTTGAAACCCGAATTCACCTAGACGATATTTCTAAACATAATTCGGATGCAATTATTTCGTCGGCCAAAATTGCCGATTGCAATCACGAGTTTGCCCGCCAGAACGGTTACGATTTTTATGTCGATGTCGTAGATTTACCCTTGGTGGAAATTGCTACCGCAGAGCAGTTACAGAGCTTGAGAACTGCGTTTGAGACTCATGACTTTCAATTCAATTGCTTAGAAGTTAAAAATTTAAGCGTTAGTGATCGAGAAATTTGGGTCACAATCAATACCGATGCTGTCATTATTGATGATTACGTTTATGGTTTTTGGACGTTTCACCGCGATGACACACAACGCAAACTTCATTTAGAAGAGTTGGAATATCAAGCTAATCACGATTCACTAACGAATTTACCCAACAGAAAGCGCCTTTACGAATTTATCGATGAGGCGATTAGCAAAACTGATCAGGGCGGAAATCTCGCATTAATGCTCATCGATCTTGATCGCTTCAAAGAAATTAACGATACCTTGGGCCACCATGTGGGTGATGCGTTACTCCAAGCGTTTGCAGTACGTCTTGAAAATGCTTTTAGAGATCAACCGGCTTTAGTGTCACGTCTCGGCGGTGATGAATTTGCCGTGGCCGTTTATGTAGAATCTAGAGAAGAAGGTTTGAGCCTAGCGAAGCTTGTTTTAAGTGAAATTCAACAGCGGGTGACGGTGGTAAAAATTGGTGTTGAAATTCGAGCGAGTTTAGGAATTGCTTATTGCCCTGAACATGGTCGAGATATATCGAGCTTAATGCGCTTTGCCGATATGTCGATGTATCAAGCAAAGGCCGAAATGCTCGGTATTCAAGAATACGATCCTGTTTTCGATCAATATACTCATAAACGCCTAGCGTTAATGAATGACTTAGCACAGGCCATTCGCGATGATGGTTTAACGCTGTTTTATCAACCCAAAATTTGTCTGTATGAATCTAGATTAATTGGTTGTGAAGCTTTATTACGATGGCATCATCAAACCTACGGAATTGTTTCTCCGGCGGAATTTATTCCATTAGCTGAGGCGACAGATTTAATTCATCCACTGACATTATGGGTTATTCGCAATGCGTTGCGTCAATGTCGAGTCTGGATGAATGAGGGTAAAAATATTACGGTTGCGGTGAATCTCTCTGCGCGTAATCTCGTTGCCGGGAATTTATCGGACTTTATTCGTGATGCGTTGGTTCGATATCGTGTTCCTGCAAAAAATTTAGAATTAGAAATTACCGAAAGTGCCATCATGGTTGATCCTAAAGGTGCTTTGGCCACCTTGCAAGAATTGCATGATATGGGTATTTCACTTTCTATCGACGATTTTGGTACAGGTTATTCGTCGTTGGCCTATTTAAAACAACTACCAGTTTCTACCTTAAAAATCGATTTCTCTTTCGTTATAAATATGATGAACGATGAGTACGACGCGGTTATTGTAAATTCAACGGTCAATCTCGCCCATAACTTGGGTTTGCAGGTGGTTGCAGAGGGTGTGGAAACTAAGGAAATTCTAAATCGTCTAGGTTTGATGAATTGTGATATGGCGCAGGGTTATTTTATTGGTCGTCCTATGGCTGTAGAAAACTTTGAGCAATGGGTTCGAGATTCTGAATGGTCAAAAAATCCGGCCTTTAAAACTTAGCTGTTTACTGAATGGTTAAACCTAATTTAGTGATCGATGGGATATTTGTGTTTTTGTATTAAGAGATTGTATTGCAGAGCTCTTGGGTGTTTTCACTCTTGTAAGTTTTGTCTTAATCTAATGTCAGTTAATCTGAGATTTCTAATAGTTATATTAACGCCAGTTTCACCTTAAAATTTAATTCAACGATGTAAAATTAATGAATTGACGCGTTGAATCCTGTCATTATTGCTAGTCGTTGT